>NZ_JAMPLW010000001.1:0-382315 GCF_028477805.1 Providencia sp. PROV268 | reverse complement strand
CAAGCATTGACCATGTCATAGTCTGGGGTGTGGTTGAGAATTAGCGACCATGCTCTAAATGGACAGACTTCTATCACATGACGTTGATTAAAATCTTCACCCATGAATTTCAATCCGTTAAATTCATCTTCTTTGGGAAAATGATAATGGGGTAATCCAAATCGTGCTTGCTCCCACTTTTCGATATTAGGCGCTTTATCACACAGTTCGCCAATGACGGCATGGCGATAACCATAACCGTTTGATTGAAAATTAGTTTTAACGGTTGAGTTAGCCTCCCCTCGAAGCGTTCTTAGAGGGCTGTTTACGTAACATCGAGACGATTTCAATGCCAGTGAGTCGTGTCTGTGCCTGACGAAAAGATTTAAAGCCGAGCATCGGGCGTATCCGTCGTTTAATATTACGATGATCTTGTTGGTTCTGTCGCTTCGCTCCGTTTTGATTAGTACCACATTGGGGTTTTAGGGGGTTTATTGTCGAATAAACAGCGTCATTAATGCTATACTTCTCCCCATAACCTAAATTAAAGGAAGAACCATATGGCGTATAAATACGACCCTATATCAAAAACGCTCATTGATGCGGACGCAAAATTTAGTTTCGAAGAAGCACCTAATTATGATGAACTTTACTATAAAACTAGCTTACTAAAAATTAAATCCATTCTTAATGATGAAAAAGATGATGATAATGTCGCAGCAGTTATCACCATTGAAGAAGCTGATTATCTTTTAAAGAATCTATCGACTCCAACCCCTTTCAAAGATCCGAAAGAAACACTATTTGGCATTGGAGATATAATATCTTCATTTTCAGGAAATATTTATGAAGCCTACAGAATAGACAGAATTGTTAACGAGTTTGGGAATCTCAATATCAGAGCAACTCAATATACAGGACCAAACGGTAATGTTTATATTCGCCTATCAGGCCATGCTGGAATAAGAGCATACTTAAATGGAACTCGTTATTTAGTCAACAACCCTCGTATTTTATACATGGGAGTAGGCACTCAAGGCATGAATAATATTTCTGTAGGCGCAGCTCGCTTTGCGATAGTTTTCTCAGCGGCTTATAGAACTGTTGAATTAATATTCAAGAATGAATATACCTTGGTTGATTTTTTTGTGAATATAACCATGGACATGGCAAAGCTAGCTATCAGCACTCAAATAACGACAGCCATAACTGGAGGTTTAACTACTGCTGCTTTAACGACTGGAACAAGTGTCATACTTGTAGCTTTAGGGGTGTTTGCTGTAGGTGTATCCGTAGGGGTACTATTGTACTGGTTAGATGATGAATTCCAAATTAGTGCAACTATCATTAAAGGCTTAAAAACTCACAGAGCAAGAAAACCAGAAACACCTTACCATCCAGACCAATTTTTTACTCTGTGGGGGAGATTTAGTCGTGGTTAAATTAGAGCCCACAAAGTTAATCTTATCATCTATAGCGCTTTTACTTTTAGCAATCTTCGGGATCTATCTATCAACAACATATTATATTGATTACTTTCAAATGAAGCCTAGAATTCTATTCTCATTTCAAACAGGGTTCCTGTGTTTTTCAGCTCCTTTGATACTATATTTTTCATATTATAGTTTTATATTGGGATATAAAAAAGAACTACAAAAAATGAATAATAGGATAGCTGGATTTTTCGCTGTTATCTTTATAATAGGCATGGTGTTTAGCTTTTTCTTTTCGACCTATGTCAGTATTGATTTAACCTCAAAAGGCTACTACACATGCTACAAATCATCTATTTTCTCACCAAATGAATACGTTATATCAAAAGATATGTGTAAGTAGTACATATCTTTTGATGCTAAAAACTACTTAACCATCTCACTATTAATACTGTAGCTTGATGTATTTGCCATTAAATGACTTCTAGATATAGATTCATATTTCATCTGAATCCGCTGAAAAGGCATTGATTCATTATCTTTTATTGAATCAGGAAATATGTCAGATATTTCAATCAATGAAACCCCTGTTAGCTTGACTTCATAATATTTTTCAAGTTGTCCGCTTTGACTCGTTCGATAAAAAATAAAACTAGCCTCTAGAACTTCATTATTATCAAGCGCAACAGACAGCAAGGGAGAAGATTTATCAATAGGTTTAGTGAACACAATGGGTTTATATGAGGCATTCTGTTCACGAAAAGAACCATAGTGAACCCCAATAACTTGAATTTCATCTTCATGACCAATTTGGTAACGATTACCAATTGAATCCTGAGATGAACATCCCGCCGAAATCAAACCTTGATTTTTACCTTTCAACATTAAATATATCGGATATGCCATAACACTCCCTTTTAATGATAATTGAGATGCATAACAACCACATCAATTTAAGTTAAGAGTATTATCTTATCCCAGTTTTTGGTGTAGCACCAATTTAGTAATGTCACTTTTTAGCAATTTAGAAATGTCACTTTTTGCGGCATAAAGGATAAAACCTTTTGCCACGATAAGTACATTCAAAATGTTGGTAACTATGTCGGATAAAGAATTAAGTCGGATCAATGTTATTCAGGCTATTAGTGAAAAACGATTACGGCAGCGTGACGCTGTATCTCAACTCAATTTGACCGAGCGGCAGGTATGTAAGTACACCCGTTTCAGTTCCACACACTTTTTGAGATTTCGTTATTTTCAGCTAATAACCAGTATTCTTCCGGTGTCAGATCATTCAGGGATTCATGTGGTCGCTCTCGGTTATATTCCCTCAGCCAGCGTTCCGTGATTTCCCGTACTTCATTCAGTGTCCGAAACAGATAAAATCCAGTATTTCAGTCCGGTATGTCCGGTTAAAACGCTCGATAAAGGCATTCTGAGTCGGTTTACCCGGTTTAATAAATTTCAGTATCACACCATGCTCTTCCGCCCAGTGCGCCAGTGTCAATGATATAAGCTCCGGACCATTATCCATCCGCATTTTTACCGGATATCCGCGTGTTGCAACTATTCTGTCCAATACCCGGACAACGCGTTGTGCCGGGATATCCAGAGCAATTTCTATCGCCAGGGCTTCACGATTAAAATCATCCACGGTATTGAACGTCCGGAAACGCCTGCCGCAGATCAGCGCATCATGCATAAAATCAACCGACCAGCTCTGATTCAGTGCCTCCGGCGTTGCCAGTGGTGCTGGATTACGCACAGGCAGATGTTGTTTGCCTTTACGGCGAAAGCTCAGCTTCAACGGACAATAGATCCGGTGAACCCGCATATGATCCCACTCATTGCCCTGCCTGCGCAAAACCTGAAATAGCTTTTTAAACCCGAATAAGTCTTCTTGTTCCTTATCCTTAAGAGAAAGTGGCTATACAATCATTTTTCTTTCTATAAAAAACATTTTTGCCATCAATGCCTCATTATTGGATGTTTAACATTTCTTTTGCCAGCGCATTCCAAGCTTTTGCCCTGCGACTTTGATGACTATTTTTCAATGTTGCTAAAGCGACTTCATAAGAGAGTACAGGCTCTATTACAGGAATGATTGACAAACCATCTGCACGTGTTTTATTCCACATACTATCTGGTAATAATGTTACACCAACCCCTGCCCTTACCATCGCTGTTACAAGATCTAAATGGCTACTGCGCCCAGCAATAACCGGTTTTTTTCCATAGATCCCACAAGCGCTCATGACTAACTCATTTATGCGAAAGTCCTCAGAGAAGAAAATAAACGGCTCATCAATAAGCTCTGCAAACTTCACCGAGTTACGCATAGCTAGCGGATGCTGTTCACTCACTAACAGCATCAATCGATCTGACGAAAAAACGTGTAAGTCAAACAATTCATTGTCGAAAGGCAGCATCACTGCCGCGGTCTCCACCTCGCCGTTTAACATCGCCTCCATCATCTTATGCGTGCCTAGCTCCAAAATTTTTAATTCCACCTGTGGGTAACGTCGACTAAATGCCATGATGATATCCGCAAAATAAGTTGACGCGATGACAGGTGGTAATCCTACATTCAAAATACCAGACAGAGGCCCTTCCTTCTCTTTTAACGCCTTATTCATGCTATTAAATTGTTTGAGTATTTGTTTTGCATGACTCAATAAAATTTCGCCTTCATCCGTCAGTCTCACTCCATCGTTTTCTCTCACTAATAATGTATAACCAAGCTCTTGCTCTAACTTTTGAATGCTACGGCTAATCGCAGGTTGGGTCACAAATAAACGTTCTGCTGCTCGGCTAAACCCATTTAGCTGTACCACTTCAACAAAATAACGCAATGAACGTATATCCATGTCTGCTCCTATGAGTTTTTGTTATAGATGGAATAATTATAAATAATTTCCACTAAAGAAAGATCTACGTTAGAACTAATAAAAAGCAGAATTATCGGCTAACGTGATCATTAGGAGATAATATAATGAATAAAACCGTCATCGAACATGTTTTAGCACGCTTAAATGAGATCGGCATCAATGATATTTTTGGCGTCGCAGGTGATTACGCATTCCCCATAGAAGATGCGGTCTGTGAAAGTAACAATATGCGTTGGATTGGTAATTGTAATGAACTCAATGCCTCATATGCAGCTGATGGATATGCTCGTATTAAAGGTGCCGCTGCACTTTCAACCACATTTGGTGTAGGAGAATTAAGCGCACTCAACGGCATTGCAGGCTCCTATGCAGAACATCTTCCTATCTTTCATTTAGTTGGTATGCCTGCCAGTGGTGTACAAAAAAACCATAAACTCGTTCACCATACGCTCGGCAATGGTGATTTCGATGTTTTTTATCAAATGAGTCAACACCTAAGCTGCGCTCACGCAATTTTAACCCCTGAAAACTGTATTGCCGAAACCGAACGCTTAATTATAACGGCCCTACGTGAACGCCGTCCTGTTTATATTGGTTTACCCGCAGATTATGCGGTCATGCCAGTCGTTACAGATAAAAATACTGATACCCCTGTTATTCATAAAAGTAATAATGAGTCATTATCAGCCGCCGTTACGGCTATTTTAGAAAAGCTAAATTCAAGCCAAAAAGCCTGCATAATTCCTGGTATTTTAAGTGCTCGATTAGGCTATGCTAATGAAGTGCAAGCAATTATTGATAAGACTGGGTTACCTTACGCCACCATGTTTATGGATAAAAGCATTGTCAGTGAATCCAATCCAACTTATATGGGGATCTATAACGGCAAATTAATGAATACACAAGTAGGTGAATTTGTCGAAAGTTGTGATTGCGTGCTGGGAATTGGAGCTGTCCTTACCGATTTTAACTCTGGTAGCTTTACCGCTACTATTCTCCCTGAGAATCGAATTAATATCCTTGCCGACCATGTGAAAGTGGGCTCTGCTATCTATCCTCAAGTCTTTATGCAAGATGTACTGGTTAAGCTCAAAGAGCTTGCTCCTTCATTGCATCACCAAGGGATAAAAGCTCAAGGTCTCGGTACGCCAGTTCAGGGGGAAAATGGGCAAATTACTGCAAACTATCTTTATCCGCGACTTGAGCAGATGTTCAAAAAAGACGATATTATTATCGCGGAAACAGGTACAGCATCGATGGGATTAGGTTTTGCTCTGCTTCCACAAAATGCACAATTCCATAACCAAACACTCTGGGGCTCTATTGGTTGGGCAACACCTGCGGCTTTTGGTGCTGCAATAGCTGAACCTAATCGCCGTATTATCTTAATTACTGGTGAAGGTTCTCATCAGTTAACCGCCCAAGAGATTAGCCAATTCGCTCGCTTTGGCTTAAAACCCATTATTTTTGTCCTTAATAATGATGGTTATCTTATTGAACGCTTACTCTGTAAAGATCCTGAAGCCTACTATAATGACTTACCGCAATGGCACTATGCCCAATTACCTGCTGCACTTGGTTGCCAAGATTGGTATTGCCAAAAGGTCACCCGTTGCGATGAATTAGATGCCGCAATTAATATGGCTGAATCGCAAAATCGTGCGGCATATATTGAGGTTGTGATGGATAGATATGCATCTTCTGAGCTGGCAGAAAAACTCGGTCAATCCATTGAATCTCTGTATTCATTTTAAGTAATGATTACCTACCATTAGCCATGTCATACAAACCACACGGCTAATGGTTGCCTATATTGCTAGTTTTATTTTAACAATCTTACTTTAACGGATTTACCTTTAATTTTTCCTTGCTGCAATTGTTTCCAAGCATGGCGTGCAGCAGACTGTTTGATTGCGACATATGCATGCATGGGATGAATAGTAATTTTACCAATATCATCCCCTGCCAAGCCAATATCTCCTGTTAACGCCCCAAGAATATCGCCAGGTCGCATCTTCGCTTTTTTACCACCATCAATACACAGTGTTACCATTGAAGCTTCAAGTGGTGTGATAGTTAAGCCGGTTGGTACTGACTTCCAGTTAAGCTTTATATTTAACATTTCTTCTAACACATTAGCGCGTTGAGCTTCTTCAGGAGCACAAAGGCTAATCGCTAACCCACTTTCACCTGCACGCGCTGTACGACCAATGCGATGAACATGCACCTCTGGATCCCATGACAATTCATAGTTAATTACCATTTCCAATGATTTGATATCCAACCCACGAGCCGCCACATCGGTTGCAACTAATACACGACTACTGCCATTAGCAAAACGAACAAGCGTTTGATCTCGCTCACGTTGTTCCATATCACCATGCAATACTAAAACACTTTGATGGCACTCATTTAGTGCATCATACACCGCTTGGCAATCTTTTTTTGTGTTACAAAATACCACACAAGATGCGGGTTGCTGTTGGCTTAACAGTTTTTGTAATAAATCTATTTTTTCATGACGAGCGACTTCATAAAACCGTTGTTCAATAGCAGGTAATTCATCAACTGAATTGATTTCAATCGTTATTGCATTACGTTGGATACGCTGGCTCATTGCTGTAATTGTTTCTGGCCACGTAGCTGAAAATAATAGTGTTTGACGGCTAATGGGCGCATAGCTGATCACTTCATCAATATCATCAGCAAATCCCATATCCAGCATGCGATCTGCTTCATCTAATACCAATGTTTGTAATGTATCCAGTTTTACGGTTTCTTTGTTCAAGTGGTCAAGAAGTCGCCCCGGCGTGGCAACAATGATATGAGCCGCGTGGATTAAGGAATCTCGTTGCACACTAAATGGCACACCACCACAAAGTGTTAAGATCTTAATATTTGCCATATAACGTGCTAAGCGGCGCAGTTCGCTCGCGACTTGATCTGCTAATTCTCGAGTCGGGCACAATACCAGTGATTGTGTACTGAACTGTTTCGCATCGATGTGTTGTAACAGACCCAGTCCAAAAGCAGCGGTTTTACCACTTCCCGTTTTTGCCTGAGCACGGACGTCTTTGCCTGCAAGGATCGCTGGTAACGCAGCCTCCTGAATTGGCGTCATTGTTACGTAACCTAGCTCAGTAAGGTTAGCAAGTTGTTCTTCAGGTAGCGTGTTAAGTTCAGCAAATGAGGTCACAATGAAAATTCCGAATAAAATGTAAAAAAGCTAATGGCTGGTCATGATACTATCCCTTCTCTGACGTGTCGTGAGGAATTTACATCAATCACTGCCAGCCAAGTTCGCAACATGGACATAATCTATCCATCAAGAAGAAGGTCGCACTGGTTTCATTCGTAGTTCTATTTTGCGACTAAGCGCCTATCTTAAGTTTTACGGAGAGTAAGCCGAATCGTCGACTATCATTTTTATGTTTGCTGTTAAATGATACGCTATGATTTTAGTCATTGTTAACACTAAAATGACCTAGTATAAATTTCAGGAAATATTCATTGAAGCATATTATGAGTAATATTGTGGCTATCTACCTCTATCGCTATAAATCGAAGTAGTCATTTCGATATTAAAATAATGGTGCTTTATGTTTGAGATTATTAATGGTACATGGCGATATTTTTATATCATACAATTGATTTGATTTGTTCTCTTTGACGTAATCAAAAAACACCTATTGGTAAGCAAGCTTTCAATTGAAAAATCCACAATAATGGCTAAGCATGATAAATACAGCAATTCCCCTAAGGTTTGAGGCTCCCCAAATACTCAATACGGTATCTGAATCTTGTTCAGGAGAAACAAGTCTCTCATTTGCTAGCATTAATAGTGATAAAAATTATTACCCTCTATTTATAAAATAATGATAAAACACACCTTCCCATTAATCTTCAATTAAAAGAAGGATCACCAAAATTAATACCAAATAATTATAATTTTTAAAAAAAACTATATAGTGACGTTAGCAAAGTCATTCACCATGGTTTTGACACCATCTGCCATCATTCCCATATTTAAAAGCATAATATCTCGAAATCGAACGCTACCTCGCTCTATAAACATCAAGCTAAGAAACGATACAGCCATATTTTATCAGATAAAACAACAAGTAGAACACTCAACTAAATTAGTTATTTTTCAAAAAATTACAAGGCTATCCGCAAATATCGCTGACAGTGAAAATAAATCCTTCAAGTAAAAATACTTAGCTATAAGTAATTTGATCTAAATACTCAAAAAAAACAATAATTTGAATATTTATCTCAATTAGAAACAATATAACAACACAAAAATCCGTTATCGATCACATTATCAATACAATATATCAAATAGTATTATTGCCATTAGATAGTGTGTGGTTTTATAGCACAAACCACTAATCTATTTAATAGCACCACAACATCACTTTATTTAAAACTAAGGGTATTAAAATGACTACAACATTCTCCGAAATAAACGATATTGCAATTGGAGCAGTAAAGACAGACAATAATAATGTTAATTCTTGGCAGGTTTCAAAAAAGAAAGGAATGATGAGAGGTATTTCTGCGACTGTCTCAGGCCAAGGCGCTGTTGTTCGATTACAAGGTGACATGGATTTTAGTATTATTAGCCTTGAATCGTCGACTAAGTATCAACAGCTACTTAATGAATATAAATTTGGCGCAGGTCTTACTGCTTTCTTTGCGTGGGTTTCAGCTAACTTTAGTGTCGAAACTCATAGACAAGAAATACACGCAACCTTAGATGAGCTATCAACTACTCAACAAATTAACGGAAAGGTTCATATTGATATGAATGTAACTGGCATATATCCTAATGTGGAAGTTACCGCGATGGCCTATGTTAATATTCTTAAGGTAACCAATAGTATAGGAAATGAATTTAGCCTTGCTAGCGCAGCGACCCCTAATATTGACACAGGTGCAGCTGATCATGATGGTAATTCACTGCCAACATCAGATAATAATTCGGTAATTTATTTATAGTAAGAAAAATCAATTTTACTTATTTGATTTAATCGTAAATATGATTTTATCTATAATTTAATTTATCTCATTTTCTCTTTGTATCACTCAATGAGCAGTATTCTTCTGCTCATTGAGTCTTATGACTTAATTTTAATAATTTGCGCCAACACTTTTTTAATATAATTAAAATCATTACATAAATATAAATCCTATTACTTAGGACAGATAGATTAATTAAAAATGTTCGTATCATTTTTATTTAAACATTAGAATTGGAGAATTTATCCATGATTAAAATCTCTCGAGGCATCAGAAACAATAACCCCGGTAACATTGAATACAATGAAGCCAATTATTGGAAGGGGCAACTACCACACGATAAATCTATTGAAAAACGATTTTGTCGATTTGAATCTTCAGAATATGGTATCAGAGCACTATTCGCGTTACTGCGTACCTATCAACGTAGATACTCATTGCAAACCGTATCTCAATTAATTAGTCGATGGGCACCTAGCAATGAAAATCAAACAAGCGATTATATTAATGATGTTGCTAAAGCGCTAAATGTATCCCCCAATACATTTATTAATCTTGAAAACAAATCAATTTTAATAAAACTCGCTAAATCGATTATTAAGCATGAAAATGGAACACAACCTTATGATGATGAAACATTTGAAAGAGCGTGGAACTTGCTATGATGGTATCGGCACTGTTGGTTAACTTATCAATAAGCTGACGAAATAAGACTATATGGCATATTTAAAGCCACTTTCTCATCAGTATGTTTTATGAAAATTTCACCATTCTGTATAATTTAGGAGGCCATAGACAAAAACAATACATATATTGACTGAGCAAACTGTATGTGAGAGTTATTTGCCCTCATAATGCATTTTAATACTTTTATTTATCTTTGATAAATATTAACTACTCTCTTCCTAAAAAGAGGGGATGGTAATAGAGAAAAAACAATAGCCAACATTTTAGTATCTACTAGTGATCATTTATGTTTTTAGTTGGACTATTTTCAATATTTTTCATTAGCTTTTGATAAACACATAATAAAAAGTATACGCATCTAGATAACCGAATTAGTTTAATAAAATAACAACAGAGAGTTCATTCTTTATAGGTTATACATCATTTAAATATGGTTGTTAATTTTTACATGAGGATACTTCTATGAGAACAACATTTATTGCTATATCAATGCTTTTCCTTTCAATGTCAGCATTAGCTGATAATAACGTACTTCGCCATGGTTATATCGATAATCCACCAAGCCGCGCTTTTCTTTGTTCATCCATGGGTGGCAATTTAAATAAAATGTGTGGTGCCGTTCAATATGAGCCTCAATCGGTTGAAGGCCCTAAAGGTTTCCCAGAAAGGGGGCCAAAGGATGGTCAAATCGCAAGTGGAGGTAATGCCAATTTTTCTCAGTTAAATGAACAGTCGAACAGTCGTTGGCATAAAGTGAATGTATCTAGTGGTAAAAATGTATTTTCTTGGACATTAACTGCATCACACAGAACGACATCATGGCAATTTTTTATCACTAAACAAAATTGGGATCCAAATAAACCATTAACACGTAATGATTTTGATTTAAAACCGTTTTGTGAACAACAAGATAGAGGAAATGTACCCAAAAATAACGTAAGAATAGAGTGTAATATTCCAAAACGTACAGGATACCAAATTATTCTTGGTGTCTGGACGATTGCGGATACAGCCAACGCTTTTTATCAAGTAATCGATGCTAATATGAAATAGTTTGGCTAAAAATAGCTTACCCTAATTGATGAAATAACCTATTAATAAAAAATAAGTACTTTTTATATTTTAACCTATCATACATTTAATAGTTAATGACTTAGTTCATTGAATATTAAGTGTATTTTTTTGCCTTGTGATTTAGCCAGTAATTTAACCCTCTTGCATCTTCCTTAATAAAGTTTGAGCAAGCTAAATTACCCGTATCTATTTGATTAGCATTATTTTCCTATGGTTTAACGATTTTTGATATTCAATGCTAAATTTAAAATCAATTATTACCCATAAAATGACCAAATATTACAATGAAATCATTATAATTTCCCTCAAGCTAACTTGCTAAACTCAACAACAATAATCAAATGATATCTATGAGGCATACAGATGGAGCTACAATCAATTATTCTGTTTAGTGCGACGGTGATCCCTCTTATTTGTACACCGGGTCCTGATATTCTTTTTATCTCTTCGCAAGGGCTATCGGGAGGCGTATCTGCCGTATGGAAAGCTAATATTGGCATTATCTCGGGCTATATTATGCATGCTATCCTAGCCGCTTTAGGTCTCGCTGCGATAGTGGCTGCGTCACCACGCTTATTTAATACTATTAAATGGGTCGGTGTCGCTTATGTCGCATATTTAGCCATAAAAATGATCTTATCTGCCATGAAACCAAGCCAGATAACGCTAAAATCAGCGTCATCTAAAGGTGTCATTCTGAAAGGTTTTCTAACTAGCTTTCTTAACCCCAAAGGACTCTTAGTCTACTTTGCCATTTTACCTAATTTTATTCACTCTTCGGACAGTGTTGCTATTCAGTCTATTATTTTATCAACGTCCTTTATTGCCTCATGTATCGTGATTTATGGCATGATTGGTATGGTATTTGCCACCGTACATAAAAAAGGAAATTACAGCGATAAGCGTCGCCGTCTAACGGAAGGCGTTGCTGGAGGCATGTTGTCACTCGCGGCGATTGGCTTAGCCAATAGCTAACAGGCTGTAATATCAACCCAAATTAATTTGCTACCTGCCACACGAGGCGTAATATGCCCTTCCCCAATGTCAGGTAGCCACCAGCCCCCTTGATTAACGGCCATAATTTTACAGTTCGCCCCAGAGACATCCCATTCCCCAGCTAAGACATATACTATCCCTGCCTGCCCTATTGGCAAACGTTGTTCTTGTGCAATCACATGGCTTTTAACTCGCCAACGCTCAGGGTTAACCGATACGTTAAGTAAACGGACTGGGGAGCCTCTTAATTCAAGTTCAATCAATTGTTCCCCCTCAGAATGAAAAGCGTCACCAATTTTTGCCATAGAATGCTTAGTCTTTTGTTGATCTCGAATAGACAGCTGACCATTATCCAAAGAAATACAAAATTGTTCACTTTCAGCGTGCTGCTTTAAAACACTCGATTGATTGATTTGTGTAATGCTTACTCGAAGCGAAAAGTCAGATGCGACAGGCCAACAAAAAACTTCAGCGCTGTTCCCACACTTATCTTGCCATTCTTCAATGGGTAACTCTGCCGCATCAAAACATTTAATTTTCATACATTCCCCCGAGCAATCAATTATCCGTTATGATAATTAAGAGTGGCAAACTTAGTGACTTAGGGCAATGTTTCGACACTTAAAATGTGACTAACCACGTTTCTCGGTAATCAATGAATAACATAAACGCCCTAATGTTTTCATCGCCTGTTCTAACTGTTCATTCCAAGTAAATGAAGTATTAAGTCTAAACGCATGGTTAAACTGATCACTGGTTGAAAACATACTGCCAGGCGCAATGCTTATCCCTTCCTTAAGGGCTAATTGGTAGAGACGTACCGCATTAAAAGGTGGTTCGAATTCTAACCATAAAAAATAGCCCCCTTTTGGCGTATTCACTTTAACGGAAGGCGGCATATATTGTGCGATTGCGCCTAACATTTGGTGTTGCCGCTGCTCCATTGTCTGACGTAGTTTCCGCAAGTGGTTGTCATATCCCCCCTGAGTAAGGTACTCCGCGATCGCCAGCTGTGTTGGAACGCTGGCAGAAACAGTACTCATCATCTGTAAATGCTGAATTTTTGTCGCGTGTTGTCCTGCTGCCACCCAACCGACCCGATACCCCGGTGCTAAACATTTCGAAAATGACGAACAATGGAAAAAGTTACCCTTAGTATCTAAAGCTTTGGCAGGGATCGGCTGTTGATTACCAAAGTACAATTCGCCATACACATCATCTTCAATCAAAACAATTTGATTTTTATTCAAGATCTCCACCAGCCGTTTTTTATTTGCTGGCGGCATCGTGCCCCCAAGTGGGTTCTGGTAATGCGTCATTAACCAACAGGCTTTTATGGGGTATTTTGCGGCAATATCTTCCAATGCGTCCAAATCAATCCCAAATAACGGATCTGTTTTAATGGCGATCGCTTTTAATTTTAGGCGTTCAATAGCCTGTAATGAACCATAAAAGGCAGGTGATTCGATAACCACCCAATCTCCCGGTTGGGTTACCGATTGTAGGCTTAATACTAGTGATTCCATCGCACCAGCCGTGATCACAATTTCATCGGGGGCAACATGGATCCCTTGGCTGGCATAGCGCTGAGCGATATTACGGCGTAATTGCTCGTTACCCGGCGGTAAATTCGCTGTCGTATTAAACCTCGCTAAACGCCGAGCCACTGACGCGAGAGTTTTCCCTAATTTCGGTTCATCAAGCAGTGCCGGTTCAGGGAATGCTGAGCCAAATGGAATAATGTCAGGATCTTTACAAGCTTGCAAAACACCAAAAATAGAGGCGTTGATCTCAACATTTTCATTAAGATGCAGGCCTTTTCCTCCCTTTGCTGCCGCAAAATTCGTATTTCGACGAGCAACATAGTACCCTGATTGTGGCCTTGCAGCGATCCAACCTTGGCTTTCGAGCAATTGGTAAGCCTGTACAACTGTCATTAAACTCAAACCTGATTGTTTTACACTTTCCCTAAGTGACGGTAATCTATCGCCAACTTGCCAGATATTATCTTCAATCTGTTGGCGTATTTGTGCAGCCAGTTGTTCGTATCGCGTCATATCCGCCTCAACTGTTATAGTTAATAACTCAAAAATTGTTACTATTATAGTTTATCGTCTCATGTTCTACTTATCCATACATTCACCTGACTTTTTTTAACTATAAGCACAAAACTTTTTCGTTAGGTTTGTGGTTTTTTTCACAAGCCTGTCGTTTCAATGATTATTTTTGCTACGGAACAGCACCAACATTGCTAACGGAAAAACGAAACTGTGATGTGCGCATTATCAATGCCAATCAGGGGTCAATATGTTTGGACTAACTGCGCTGGAACTGGCTCGTATACAATTTGCGTTTACAGTCTCGTTCCATATTATTTTCCCAGCGATCACCATCGGGCTGGCGAGTTTCCTCGCGGTACTCGAAGGCTTGTGGCTGAAAACTCGGGATAGTGATTATATAAAATTGTTCCATTTTTGGTCGAAAGTCTTTGCGGTCAATTTCGGTATGGGGGTTGTTTCTGGCTTGGTGATGGCTTACCAGTTCGGAACTAACTGGAGCTTTTTTTCCGACTTTGCCGGTGGTATCACAGGGCCATTGCTAACTTATGAAGTCCTCACTGCTTTTTTCCTAGAGGCGGGCTTCCTTGGTGTCATGCTATTCGGTATGAACCGTGTTGGTGAAAAATTGCACTTCTTTGCAACCTGCATGGTTGCTCTCGGTACTATCATCTCAACGTTTTGGATCCTTGCATCAAACAGCTTTATGCAAACACCGCAAGGGTTTGAAATTATCGATAACCGCATCGTTCCCGTTGATTGGTTAGCCGTTATTTTCAATCCTTCATTCCCTTATCGGTTATTGCATATGACCACAGCGGCATTCCTTGCAGCCGCATTTTTCATTGGTGCTTCAGCAGCTTGGCACTTGCTTAAAGGCAATAAATCTTCTGCCATGAAGAAAATGTTTTCCATGTCATTATGGCTGATTTTAATTTTAGCGCCTCTGCAAGCCCTTATTGGCGATGCTCATGGGTTAAATACCCTAAAACATCAACCCGTTAAAGTCGCGGCTATGGAAGGTCATTGGGAGAATAAACCAGGTGAAGCCACCCCATTGATCCTTTTCGGTATTCCTAATATGGAAAAAGAGAAAACCGAATACGCACTCGAAATTCCCTATCTTGCGAGCATCATTTTGACCCATAGTCTTGATAAGCAAGTTCCTGCGTTGAAAGATTATCCACCCGAAGATAGACCAAATGTCTTCATGGTGTTCTGGTCATTCCGTGTCATGGTAGGGCTAGGTTTGTTAATGATTGCGGCTGGTGTTTGGGGATTATGGCTGCGTTATCGCAAAAACCTTTATGAATCGAAAGTTTTCTTGCGTTTTATGTTCGTCATGGCGCCATCAGGGCTAATCGCTATCTTAGCTGGTTGGTTTACCACTGAAATAGGTCGTCAGCCTTGGGTCGTCTATGGGTTACAAAGAACTGCGGACGCTGTCAGTGCGCATGGTGAAATGCATATGAGTATTAGTCTACTGGCTTTCTTTGCTGTTTACGGCAGTGTGTTCGGTATCGGCTATATGTACATGATGAAATTAATTCGTAAAGGGATCCAGGAGGATACAGCTCATGGGCATTGATTTACCACTCATTTGGTTTGTCATCATTGTCTTTAGTATTTTGATGTATATCGTGATGGATGGCTTCGATTTAGGAATCGGTATCTTGTACCCAGCCCTTAAAGATAGCCAAGATCGCGACTTGATGATGAACAGTGTCGCCCCGGTTTGGGATGGCAACGAAACTTGGCTAGTATTAGGCGGTGCGGGGCTATTTGGCGCTTTCCCGCTCGCTTATGCCATTGTGCTTGATGCCTTATCGATTCCTCTAACTTTTATGTTGTTAGCCTTGATTTTCCGAGGCGTGGCATTTGAGTTCCGCTTTAGAGCGGATGAGTCGCATCGTAAACATTGGGATCACGCCTTTATTTGGGGTTCGATTTTCGCCACTTTTGTTCAAGGCGTCGTTGTGGGTGCCTTTATTCAAGGCTTCCATGTTGAAAACCGTGTGTATATGGGCGGCTATTTCGATTGGTTCTCACCGTTCCCACTATTTTGTGGTTTTGGTTTAGTGGTTGCTTATGCACTACTGGCCTGCGGTTGGCTGATCATGAAAACTGAAGGTCATTTGCGCCAAACCATGTACCGTTTATTGCGACCATTAACACTCGTGATGTTGGCTGTGATTGTTATCATCAGTGCATGGACACCTGTTCTCAATGAGGCGATTTATAGCCGTTGGTTTAGCTTACCAAATCTCTTTTTCTTCCTCCCAGTTCCATTATTAGTCGTGTGGTGTGTTTGGGTCATGCTAAAAAGCGCCAAACGACAAAAATGGGATAGCATTCCTTTCTTAGCTGCGTTGCTATTAATTTTCCTTGGTTTTACGGGGTTAGGGATCAGTATTTGGCCAAATCTCATTCCACCCGCCATCAGTTTCCGTGATGCGGCTGGGCCAATGGAAAGTTTAGGTTTTATGCTTGTTGGCGCTCTATTTATTATCCCTATTATTTTGGTTTATACCTATTGGAGTTACTATGTCTTCAGAGGAAAAATTACCCCAGACCAAGGTTACCACTGATCAGACTATTTCATCACCTTGGTGGAAAAAGATAGGTTGGATGGCGATTATTTGGTTAGGAAGTGTACTGGCGCTATTTGCATTCTCTTCCGTATTTAGGTTGTTAATGACTGCCGCGGGGATGAAAGTCAAGTAATCCCCCTCACACAAATGCCACACTCGTTTCTGACGAATGTGGCATTTTTTTGGATATAAAAATGTTTGGTTTCCGGTTATTTATATTCAATAAAACCATGATATGATAATGATAACAATTACCAAATAATAATTTTATCATTATCATAACTAAAAGGAGACCGCCTGTGGCTAGTGACAAACCCGTCGAAAAGAATATTTACCGCCCGGCGCCACCGCAACTTGTTCAGGTCAAATCCATTACAGATATCAGCCCTTCTATTCGCAGCATTACCTTTACGGGAGAAAGACTGGGTGACTATCCAACACAATGTGAAGGTGGTCATATCAAAATTTTTCTCGCCCCTGATTTAAAAAGCGAGCCTGCATTACCAATACTCAGTGAACAAGGGCGCCGCTGGCCAGAAGATAAGCCACGCCCCTTTGTGCGTACATATACCGTTCGAGCAATCCGCCCAGAGGTTAAAGAAATAGACGTTGAATTTGCCATGCATGATGGCGCTTCAGGACCAGCATATTTATTCGCTCGCGATGCGGAACAAGGTCACTGGATGGGGATCACCAATCCAGGAGGGCCTGATCCATTATTACCTCATACGCAACACTATTTCATGGCAGGAGACTCAAGCTCATTACCAGCGATTGCAGCATTACTCGAAAAAATGCCTGCAAATGCGACAGGTAAAGTCGTTTTACGTTTAGATCACCAAGGCGATATTCGCGAATTAACTAAACCTGCTGGTATCGAGGTAATATGGATTTGTGGTGATATTAGTAAAAATAATGAGCTAATTAATACGTTCAAATCTTGGGATATCCCGACCGAAGATACGTCATTTTGGATTGCCGGAGAAGACCAAATTATTCGCGATTTACGCCGTTTTATTCGCCGCGAAAAAGGGGTTAGTCGTGAAAGTATTTATGCGATACCTTATTGGCGTTATGGTTACGATGAAGAAGGTTATCATCAAGAAAGACATCATGTGATGGATAATCCTGATGATTAATATTTAATCTCTACTGATGAAAAGTGATGGCACTCACCATCACTTTATTATTGTGTAAATATTCCACATAAACAATCCATTGAATAAAAACTTCAAAGTATGCTATCTGGCTATTTATCCATAAATTAAATATATTAATTAGCCAGCTGGTTTTTAAAAATTGATATTTTGAATTATGTTAGTCCTTTTCATTTTAGGAGGTTTGTATGCGTTTAGGGTTATTAGTTATTATTGCTGTCCTCGTGTCTGGATGCGCCACTTCCCCCAATTCTGCTCACAAGGATAGTCAACCGAAAAATGATCCATATGAAGATAGCGTATTAAATACAATCAAGAAAAACCAAGAGATTTATAAAGAGCAGCAGATTAGAAAACCCAACTATTAAAGCCCTCTCTTCGAGTACTTTTCCCTAAAAACAGCCATTAACGTGGCCTGTTTTTAGTTTCCAATAGCTCAATCTTACCCACATCCCCCTATTCTCCCCAAAAATATTTTTGCATTCATTAAATGTTATGTTATAACATAACCTTAATTTATTATGGACTATAGGAACCTTCAATGAATAAGCAACCCCTTATTGCCGCTGCATTAAGTCTCAGTGCACTTTTTGTTAGCTTTAATACACAAGCTCATAGTCATGCTCACCCGCAATCCGAAAAAGCGATACAAGCAAGTAAAGGTATTTTTAATGATGTTGATGTAAAAGATAGAAAGCTCAGTGATTGGGATGGCATCTGGGAGTCAATTTACCCATTATTAATAACTGGCAAACTCGATCCCGTATTGGAGCATAAAGCAAAAAATAATAAAGACAAAACCGTCGATGAGTATCGCGCTTATTATAAAAAAGGTTATCAAACGGACGTTGAGAATATCAGTATTGAGAATAACATTATTGAATTTACCCAGAATGGTCAAATCAGCCGTTGTGAATACCACTATTCCGGTTTTAAAATCCTCCATTATACTTCCGGTAAAAAAGGGGTTCGTTATTTATTCGAATGCCAAGACAAACACTCAAAAGCACCGAAATATATCCAATTTAGTGACCATATTATTGAACCGCAGGCCTCAGGGCATTTTCACCTCTATATGGGGAATGAATCCCACGAAAAACTATTACAACAAATGGATAATTGGCCAACTTATTACCCCTATTCGCTTAATGATGAACAAATTGTCCATGAAATGCTGCATCATTAATCATCATTAGATTTGCAAATAGCCCCAGTTTTATTGGCTAACAACTGGGGCTATCACATCACTTAATGGCTATAAGCTAATAATGCTCGATGACAAAGCGTTGAACGCACACAATCATCTACCGTGAAATTAACCATTGAGACCATTTCATCACTGCTAAAACGTTGTAAGGCATCTGCCAAACCAGATATAACGCCATCAGGTAAATCACATTGCGTCACATCACCATTCACTATAACAGTGACATTTTCCCCTAACCGCGTTAAAAACATTTTCATCTGACTAACAGTAACGTTTTGAGCTTCATCCAGAATGACAATCGCATTTTCAAATGTGCGACCACGCATGTAAGCAAAAGGTGAAATTTCAACTTTGGCAATTTCAGGCCGTAAACAGTATTGCAAAAAGGAGTTACCAAGCCTTTTCACTAACACGTCATAAACGGGTCGGAAATATGGCGCAAATTTTTCAGCCATATCACCCGGAAGAAAACCGAGATCTTCTTCTGCCTGCAAAACAGGCCTTGTCACGATGATTTTGTTGATATCTTTATTAATTAACGCATCTGCTGCCAGTGCAGTACTAATATAGGTTTTGCCACAACCCGCCTCACCGTTCGCAAAAATTAATTGCTTGTGTTTAATCGAATTAATATAGAGCTTTTGCGCATCATTGCGTGGAGTAATCGGCGATGTATCACGCCGCTCTTTCGCCATACCAATAGGTTCAATCCCCGTAAAATCAGCAAAAGAGGCCACACTTGCCATTTCGTAACGACCTGCGCGCTCTTTACGTAATGACCGTTTCATTTCACGACGCGTCTTTGTTGCAGCTTTCTGTCTACTCATAGTATTAACCCTTCCAGGTATCGTTAAAGTCAATTCAAATGACGGACTATTCAGAACAGAGAGGAGCTCCCTTCAAGCTCATGTTGGTTGAACATGCAATAAAAAAACCGGTTACTAATCTCACCATGACAATTTCATGATGGAGTAGTAACCGGCCTTGTAAAAACATTAACAAAGACTTAGTTCCCATTAGTTCCTCCCTGCTGGATCACACCCGTAAACTAATGAATTTATATGACACTATTATGACGAACCGTAAAAATATTACACACCCGACTTTTTATCATGTTACATTTATTCCTTATAAACAGACTATACCCCCGTCTATATTTTGTTTGCAACAATAAATTAACATTTATTCCCTACAATTATTCCGTATTTATCATAGCTTAAGAAGATTCTGACTGATATTTAACTAAATATGACTATATTTTATTGATAGGTATAGGAAAAATATTATTTCCCAGTACCTAACTGAAATTTTCATATTTACCTCAATAGGGACATCATGATAAAAAAACACTTATTAAAACCAACTTTACTTTTCTCCTTTGCTCTACTTATCTCTGGTTGTCAACTACTCACACCAACATCTTCAAAATCTGATCTAGATGCACTTCGTGAACTCAAAGGTATTGAATTTCCTTCAACTAAAACGCCAGAAGGCACACCTGAAGGCGCTTATGAATTTCATTATGATAATGGCCAATTGGAAACCAGAAGTTGGGTTAAAAAGGGGTGTTTAGATCGTTACATTGAGTCATTCTATGAGAATGGTAACGTTAAAATGTATACGCCAGTTAAAAACTGTAAAGTGAATGGATTAGTACGGATTTACCATGAAAATGGTCGTAAGGATATCGAAATGACCGCTACTGACGGAAAACTTACAGGTCCATTTAAAGTTTATCACGACACCCCAAGCAACAACGTTTATGCTTCCGGTGTTTTCAAAGATGGTGAACCGCAAGGTTTTATCTCTGAATTTGATGAAAATGGGCAGTTCGTTCAAAAATCCGCCGTTATTAATGGCAAAATTGTCAGCGAAAAATAATATAAAAAAACCCAAAAGTGATGAACAGCACCCCAAACGTTGTAGTACAACTTTGGGGTGTTTTTTTACTTTACCTTAAAAACACCTTTTAAGGCTTACAGTTACCTGCCAATTCATAGCCTGCGGCTTGTGCGGCTAACTCATCGCTGAACATCACTGCATTTTTATCGGATGTTGTTTTAAAACCAGAGCAATGTGCTAAATGGTATTTATGTGAGTTACGATTACCTTTTACTTGAGTACTGGTTTCAGATGCTTGAGGTTTTGGTGTCTCTTTTGTAGGTGCAGGCGATAAATTATCAACTTGCTTAATCCCTTGAGCACTATTTTTATGCCCAAGCTCCCATTTCATTTCCCCCGTGATAAAGGGGTTATGGTGCCCCATGATTGCAGCAATGCGTTCGTCACGTTGTTTTTCCCACTGACTCGGCGGATATTGTCTATCCCATGCCATCAATAGTTGTTGCTGTTGACGTGACATCGACAAGTTATAACGGTCATGCATGTAAAAATAGACACGAGCCACTTGCCCCTTCACTTCATCTCTAGGTTCAAAAACGCGTTGCTTAAAATCAACTCGGCTACGACATTGACCATAAGGATATTGCGCATTAGAGGGAAGTTGAGCATAGCTAAAATTACTACGGTCACCATTTACTTCACCAATTGATGGTGCAAGGTTATGCATATCGGCTTCCATCTTACGAAAGATAGGATCTGTTGAAACACAGTTTTTACGTCCACCGTTCTGCCAACATTGTCTCTGATGACCAAATACCCATGCCGGAACAATATGTTCCCACTCAATACGCGTTGCCCTATTTTGCTGTTTACGGACTTGGTAACCACACGAGTTTAAATCGACTACCCCACCACTTTTACCGGCCCACTCCCATTTACAACCACAGTAAAGTGTTCCCTCACCTTGATTGTTTTGATCCAGATATACTTTAGTTTTACTTAATAATTTCGCTTCATCAAACTGTCCTGGCGCAGCGATAAGCGGGAAAGTAAATATTAATAAAAAGAATGACAGTACCCATTTTGGGTACAATGAAGCGAATATTTTATTCAAAATAACACCACTGATGTTTTGATAATAAACAATTAACTTAAATGCGTTAGTGCATCCTGTAATATACTGCATATTTTCTTATGCCAGTACCACACAACCGAATATAAGCTTTTTTGCAGCTAATGAATATTAGAAACAACCGACTTACCACGATAAAATTGCACAACTACTCCATATTAGAGCAATTCAGTTATGTTAATAATTCTAATTAATAACAGGAATTGTTTATTAATCAATCTAACAACTTATAGTAAAAGCTATTGAAAGAGATATCAGATTAATTTTGAATAAAGGCTAGGTTGCCATAGTAAATAAAGTCAATAAAACGCCTTCTTGAATATCACATTTACCGAAGGCGTTTCTTGTTTTTTTATACACTTGGGCGTTTACGATATAACCACAAACCAGGAAGGGATAGACCAATTGATAAGGCCCCAACAATAAATGATGCTCGTAAAAAGTTGGTCACAAGGGTTTCAAATAACTCAGGGGTATAACCTAAATGAGAAATTTTGACGACGGAGATCATTGCGGTATAAGCACTGATCCCCGGAAACATCGGTATTACTGCTGCAACCGTAAAAACTTTAGGATGTGCTAACCATGTTCGAGACCATTGAATACCAATCGCGCCAATAAGAATAGCGGCAATAAAACTTGCCCATTCAATATTTAAGCCAAGTGTCATCATAGTCATACGTGAGCCATGGCCAATAGCCCCTAACAACGCACAATATTTCAATGCTTTGATCGGCACATTAAATACCATCGCAAAGCCAACAGCAGGGATAGCCGCTAGTAACATATCCTCTAAAAGTGCCAGTAAAAAACTCATGCCCACTCCCTTAGTCCCCAAATTGCCATTGCAATCACAACACCAATACATGTCGCCAGCGTCAGTAAGCTCGCCATCATCCACCGCGCTAACCCTGTATTAACATGGCCTTTAAACATATCGGCCACCGCATTAATTAATGGAAAACCCGGCACGAGTAGCAATACACTTGCTGCCATCGAAATACTTGCTGTCGGAGCAAAAAATGGCAATTTTAATAATAATCCGGAAACAGACGTTGCCACAAAAGCAGTAATACAAAAGTTAATCAAAGGATTCATTTGCCGAGAAGTCAGCACCTGACGAATATACATTGCACAACCACTCGCAATCAATGTCACTAAGGAGCCATCCCATCCTCCTCCATTTAATTTACTAAAACAGGCACAAGATAGAGCAACCATCAGCACCATTATCCAACGTGGATAACGTAATGGTTTTATTGAGGACAATTTCTTCTCAAGTTGTTTGCGATCCAAAAGGTGATGCTCAACTAAAATGACAGCATGCTGTACCTCTGTCACCACATGCATATTAATACCACGGTCAATAATACGACGCGTCGACGTTAAGCAGTGACCTTCAATTATGGTTGTCAGTACTAATGAATTCGAGGAAATAGCACTATCAACTTGATCTGCCCCGAGTGCAATCCCTAAGCGGCTGGTAAGCTGCTCCACCAGCATACTCTCCGCACCATGTTGTAATAATAAGAGGCCACACTGTATACATAATCGAGTGATCTCCCTTTGTGTTTCGGTAATCGCATGAATACCTTGCAACTCATCGATAGCCTCCCCTTTCATTTTTCCTCCAATCCACTGCGATGATTTAGATAACGATTTAAACGTGATAACCTTTAGCAACATCATAAAGTGAAATAATAGCCTGAATTATGATCTCTTTCAGGTTAAAGCATGATTAGTCATCACGAACTTTGCCTTTTCATGATAAGAATAGTTAGATAAATCATAATGCTAGGATGAGTATTGCATGAGTAGCCCATTTTTCGCTAAAACCCCTAAGGGGCAGCGTCGTAATAAAGCATTAATTAGTGCGGCTTCTGAAATTTTTATTCAATATGGATTTGAAGGAACAACACTTGATATGATCATTGAGCGTGCAGGAGGCTCTCGTTCCACGCTGTATAAAAACTTCGGTGATAAAGAAGGATTATTCGCTGCGGTCGTTGCATCAATGATTGACGATATTTTCGCCGATGATGAAAATCATAATCCCCCTTCTCTCCATAGCATTGAATCTGTATTGTCTTTTTACGGCGCACGGTTTTTACTGAATGTGATTAAACCACAGTCTATTGGTTTATATCGTTTGATCCTTGGTGAATATAACCGCTTTCCTGAAATTAGCCATGCTTTCTTTGAACAAGGGCCAGTACGTAGTTATCGGCTATTAACTGAGAAACTCCTTGAATTACCTGAAGTGAAAGTTAACGAACAAACGCTATTAAGTATTTCATCTCGATTTTTAGAAATGTTAAAAGCAGATGTTTTTATTAAAACCTTCTGTGTCACTGATTTTAAACCTAGCGATGAATTTATCACGCAACAAATTGCGCTCTCAGTGGACATCATCGCCAGTTATATTCGTAAAATTAGCCAATAGCGGTCATCGTCATTAAGAAATCAATGCCGTAGCATATTTTTTCGCTGCGGCGATGTTATGTTCAATAAACACTTCAGGCCCATAAAATGCAGAAAGTAACGGCGCCATTTGTTCCATATCTTCTTTATCACTCCCATCTGGTTGTAACGTCACCACCATTGCACGGCAGTGTTCAACCATCGGCTCTTTAGCATGTTTTAACCAACGGCGAACATATTTCATGGCATTCATATGTTCCTCAGACGGTTTTTCTTTGCTCTGTTTGACCGGCGGATAAACTAATACAAATTGCGCCCTTCTTGCCAATAACATATCCATTTCTTCTAACCATAAACGCGTTTCATCTAAGGTTTTTGGAAATGAATGGATTACACAAACTGGCCACTCAGCCGTATCAATAATCGTCTTATTTTGCATACCTAGCTCCCCCACAAAAAAAGTGTACTTAACTGTACACTTTTAATTGCAACAGAGTCAAGAATGATTCTCATTTATCTTTTTGCAAATTATGCTATTCACGCGGTGCTGTTATTACAGATAATTCCTAATATGCAGCAAAATTACCTACAGTAGAAAATATTGATTAAGAGAGGTGATGTCTTTTTGAATATGGAATGCTATTCTCGTTTTATTGTTACATCAAAAAAGCGAATAAATTATGAAAAAAAGATTTTCAGTTGCTTTCGGGGTTGCTGCACTATTAGCTGCATTTGGTGCGAATGCAGGAAAAAATTGCGATACTTATTTCCAAGAAATGAATGTGCTGGTTAAACAAGCTGAAGAGCAGTACAAAAATGACCCTAATGTTAAAGAAAGGATCACTGAGATGAAACATCAATTGGAAGAAGCGAAAAAAGCACTCGCTGATTATCCAGAAGATGCTCAAGAACAAGCATGTGAACAAGGCATTCAAGCTATTAAAGCAGCTAAAGAGGCAGTGGAAGGTAAATAATTTTTATCTCTATTATATTGATTTAATAGGGATGAATAAGCACCATCTGCTTTTTCGATGCGAATTTTAGCCTTGCTTTAGGCTAAGATGGTAATAGATTTGCGTTAAAGATTAGAGCGTTAATAAGGCCAGTATAATACTGGCCTTATTGTATTGGCGGGTTATCTGACTACCAGTACAGATATTTTCGCATAAGAAACAATGCCTGATGCGTTTGACCCTAGTAAGTGCGTTGTGATACTCGGGTTACGTGAACCAATCACAATCAGATCCGCACCTATTTCTTCTGCCTCAGCTAACACTTTATCTCTCGGTGAACCAAAAGCGACTTTGTAAGAAATATCTTCTTGTGGGTAATCGATCTTAGCAATAATCTCTTTTAACTGCTCTTCTGAACGTTCAACGGCTTTTTTAGCAAATGAAGATAAAAGATCATAATGATAGCTATAGCTCATTGAGAACCTTGAAACATCAGGAACTGAGTGGAAAAGATGTATTTTTGCCCCCGACATTTTTGCTAAATAAATTGCGTGTTTTAATGCTTTATCCGTCAGAATATCTTCAGAAATGTCTACGGGAACCAAAATTTTATTGTACATGCGATACCCCTATTAATTAGTCATCATTCTATTATCCACCTGTGATCCCTTAGTGCGATGTGATAACTAGGATACACTTTGTGAATGTTTATCTTTTTTGTTCACCAAAAGTATAGTCTTAATAAAAACAAACTGCCGTGAGCTACCAGACGATTTGTTAAAGCAAGTTCACAATTTTATCAATATGCTAACTATCTTCTAAGTGCCATTTATGTAAGATGCGGTGCAAAAAAGGTGTGACAATTAAGCCAATACTAATAATGAATACGCTCTGTAAAAACAGCCCATATATTGCGATAAAAAAACGCCCACCTTGCGTGATTGGTGCAGGCTCTATTGCTTGTCCACTTAGCATGGATAATGCATTAAGCATTGACTCCATCAAAGAATGACCTTCAATAAAATAAAAGCCAATAATACCGGGTAACAGCCCAAGGAAAAAAACCAATAGCGACAAAAAATAAAAACGTAATACCCTGAATAAGAAATGTTCAATGCGGATAACTTCTTGCGAAAACTTTTCCATAAATAAGCTCACCATTCCCAATAAAAATAGGGCCTATTCGGCTGAACTGTTACACTCAATACCTGATACCCAACAAGATAGAAGAAAAAGGTTTAATCACTCATCGCTTTATGACGATCGTGTAAAATAAAAAATAATGGGTTCAATAAAACCTATGCTAAATATCAGCATAGGTTTATTTAAAAAATTAACGAGCTACCAATACAGAGGTTTCTGCGTAACGAACAATGCCCGCTGCGGTAGAGCCTAGGAGGTGTGTAGAAATATTCGGACGGCGTGAACCGATAACAATAATATCGGCGTTAATGTCTTTTGCAGTATTAATCACTTCATCACGAGGTGAGCCAAACGTTATGGTATAATTGACATCAGATAGTGGTAAATCAATCGTATCCATCAACATTTTCATGTCTTCTTCTGCTTTAACGGTTGCACGGTCTTTTATTTCCATATAACCAAGTGCATACGCATTAATAATAGCAGAAGAGATTGGTAGCACATGGATCAAATGAATTTTCGCACCAGACTGTTTAGCTAAATTAACTGCATGGCGAACAGCTTTACTTGTCAGTTCATCCTCAGTTAAATCTATAGGAACCAGAATCGTTTTATACATAACCCCTCCTGATAGAAAAAAGAATTTAAGTTAACAACAAAATTATAATCAAATACGCAAGAATGTCTCTTAAACAACAAGATAAATGAGATCTCTCGCTACAAATTATTAACTATTATTCTCTTAACCATGGTGTAACGGTTAAACCAACCAACATTCCTTCGGGGCTAAGTAAGCGTGTAACCATTTGCCCCCAAGGTTCCATTCGCTCATTAACTAAAATGGAATAACCTTCATTAATAAAACATTGAGTGGCTTTTGATAAATTAGCGACTTCAAATTCTATCCAGCTTTGAGGAACAAGGTGCGTTTCCGGCCAATGATCGACACCAAAACAAGATTGTGCAGCTTGAGATAATGGTCATAACGCAAAGTGTTTAACGCCACTAAGCTGTTCTTCTTCGCTGGTGAAATAATCCTGATTACCTTCCATTGCCTTTAAAGGTAAACCTAAAGTTTTAACATAGAAATCATAACTTACATTAGGCTCACGTGTTATCGGACCAAAACCTGCAACAAATAAAATTTCTGAAGCTTGATGCGAACTTAACATATTAATCCTATATAAGACTGGTATGGAATGGTTTATGAGCTGAGAAACAATGAACAGTATTTACGCAATGCTTAACATTTTCTCTACCATTTGTTGAGCATAAATCGCCTGCTCACCACTGACGTCAGGCTCGCTACCATGGCTCACCGCATCAATAAAATGGCGAATAGCCCCATCGAATCCACGTTGAACCAATATCGACTCCCAACTAGAAGGTTGTTTTTGTTTTATCCCCTCGTGACTTTCACTCATCCAATGATTCATGTTTGTCACTTGGTAGACCCCACCATCACAAATTGCTGCAACTTGCTCGCGTTGACTACCCGCTCGGCGATGCATTGATGTCGTCACTAAACATTCATTCACTTTCAGATGATGCTCTGCATAGCATAACGCTTGCTCCTCAGTTGCAATAATATTGCCTCCCAATAATTTTGCTTCGCTTCCCACGAGCCAGATAGCGGTATCTACAACGTGTAAATAATCATCTAGCATAGTAAAACGGACATTTTGAGGGCCTAGACTGTCACTACGATGTTTTTCCATACGTAATGAAGCAACTTGACTGAGGTGTTGTTTGAGTTCTTGATAAAAAGGTGAAAAGCGCCGATTAAACCCAACCATAAGCGAACGTTTCTGTTTATGTGCAAAGTCCACTAATTGCTCTGATTGGCAAAGTGTCTCAGCAAGCGGTTTATCAACATACACATGTACGCCGTATGATAACAAACTGTAAATAACTGAAAAATGGCTGGCGGTACTACTGTGTACAAAAACCGCATCACACTGCTGGGCCAGCTGTTTTATATCTGAATACAGTGGAATACGATAGTTATCACAGACGATTTTTGCTTTCCTTTGATTTGGTGAAAATGCCCCTATCAGTTGCCAATTATCTGTTTTACTCAGTATCGGTAAATAGGCTTTTTGCGCAATAGAGCCTAACCCTACGATACCAATGCGTAATGTTCTCATCAAAGATTGACCTCTGTGCTGACGGTGTAGGAAGGATACTGACAAGTATAACGAACAACTTATTTCGAGTACTAACTTGTTTTATAAAAATTTATTCGAATTATCCTTAAAAGAACCAAAAATAACGTATTGAATTTTAATTATTTTTTATAAAAACGAATTTATAGGGGGTAAAATTCGCATAATAAGACATAAAAAAGGGTTGATTTATCAAATGAGAATGGTTATCTTTTACCTAACGAATACTTGAGTAAATTACTCAAGCTTTCGTAAACGACATTGCTCACATTGCTTCCAGTTTTAGCAGGCCAACTTCTCTGAGTTGGCCTTTTTTTTCATTAACACGTCGCCACAACCCCACTTTATTGACGATATTTATCTCAGGTGAAGCGCACTCGATAAACTCCAAGATTTCAAGTGCCCTACATAGCTTAAACGATGGGTCGGAACAAAGGTCGGCACATCCCCTGTTCGCATATGAAGGATATCCGCTGGCGTTATCCATGCTGAATTCCCTTCAAATAACGGAAGTCCTGCATATTTATAGGCATCAAGGACAAACTGCGAACAAAAGAAGCCGTTAGCTTGGTCTACATCGCTACCTAACTGTACCGTCGCTAACGTTCTCAAACAAAAATTACGGATCGTTTGACCAATAAAAGGTAATTCACAAACGCGCTTTGTCACCATCCAAGGCGCTATCATCACTATCCCTTTAAAGTTATATTTGCCCCCTTCATTTTGCATAGAAAATTCACGTAATTTATGGGCGTGAATAGAGGTTAACCCCTCTTGCCGCAACACCACCATATTATTTGAGTCCGAGATAGCTTGATCGAGCGTAATGATCCTCACGCCACTGCCGACAGATTCCGCTACTTCACCAGCCCCCAAATATATTGAGGCATGACTCACCCCACTAATACTAAAAAGACGGATACCCCATGAATTAATTCCCGTTGCGGAAGACAATAAAATATCGCCTGGTAACATATCAGCAGCAGAGAGCGCCTCTACAGATTCTTTAATCGGTATCGTATTGGCTTGTTGAATGCTAAATTTTAATCGGTTACTTTCTTCATCCGTTCTAAAGCCTGTCGAACATCCTGCCACTGAAATAACACAAAAACAAAAAATTAAATATTTAAAATAAGCCAACGGGAATACCTACCCTATTTCTATTTATACGCCAATTCAATGTAACCAAGTTCCATGACTTTTTCATCGGAAACGTCTCAATATTTTATTTATTTGTAATTTTAGATAGTGACAATAATCACATATTGACCATTCTAATATGAAGATGAGGTAGCGGTCGTACTGGTTGCAAGAAAAAGAGTAAGAAATGAGGTAGGAATATCATTTGGTGTTTTTAACCCTCTAGCAATGCCAGAGGGTCAACATTCACTCAATTAATTAGCTAATAACATATTCAGGATAGAATACCGTTGTTGAGTGGTAGGTTTTTTTCTCTGTCGCTTTATTATTTAATGCCGCAACTACAGGTTGATTTTGTAATTCAGCGGGCAGCTGTTCCGTCACATTTTCTTTTGCTACGACAGAAACTCGAATATTTTTCTTAGAACGACTTAACTTATAAGGCATTCCTAATAAGCGACGTGCTGCATTATTACTTACCATTATATCGACTCCTTAACTACAACATTTAAATTCAGCAATAAGCTGAATATCAAAAACATAGCCAGTGTTGACTGCATGGGTTATTTTAAATTTTACTCAAAATTCAAAAATAACCCTAATAGTATAGCATCGATAAAATATAAGTGAATGAAATTAAACTAATTAGTTTCACAAGGGAACTATCTGAGGTGGAATTTTTATAAGATATCAATATTATTAGCACTAAAATTTAAAAAGTATCAACCTGTATTTTCTTAGCGTTAAATCCTTATTTTCTTATGATAAACGCCTTCTTATTAAAATAAAAAGGCGTTTATCTTTTATAAATAGTGAAAATATTTAACTGGCACCACGTCTATTTTTGGCGTAAGTATCAAAAGCAACAGCTAAAATAATGATCAGTCCAGTAATAATTTGCTGATAATACGCTGAAACATTCATTAAAACTAAACCATTAATTAATATTCCCATAATGATTGAGCCAATAATGGTTCCTCCGATACGACCATATCCCCCCATTAATGATGTACCACCAATCACAACAGAGGCGATCACGCGCAGTTCAAATGTCATCCCCGCTACCGCTTCAGCACTCCCTAAACGTGCACTCAGCACAAACCCAGCCAGCCCAGCTAAACAGCCAATCACCACATACACACTGACAAGAACACGTTTAACGTTCACCCCTGCTAACCGAGCTGCTTCTTGATTACTGCCAACTGCGTAAACAAAACGCCCCCAGCGGCTTTTATGCAGCGCTAAATAGCCTATCAATGCCACAATCGCAAAGATCCAAATAGGCACCGAGATCCCCAGTAGCTCCCCACGCCCCCACCAACGATAGCCAGCATCAAAACCTGAGATTGGTGCACCATCATTAATCACTAATGTCAGCCCACGCCAAATTGTCATGCCACCTAATGTGACGATGAATGGTGGAATATTCAGCCGCGTGATCCCAAGACCATGTAAAAACCCGATCCCTGTGCCTACCGCTAAGCAGATAGCTAATCCAACTAACCAGCTCATCCCTCCCCAAGCATTAGGATCTAAGCCGACTAAATTATCACCTTTAATCACAAACGCCGCTGTCATCGCGCAAACCGCCAGTATTGAGCCAACAGACAAATCAATACCAGCGGTTAAAATCACCAACGTCATCCCCACGGCCATAATTCCATAGATAGACACTTCGGTTAAAATATTAGTGATATTGCGTTCAGTCAGAAAATTACTGTTTTGGGTTTGAAAAAATAGCACCAACAGCACCATAAAAATCAAGACACCAAAGCGCTCAAAAAAAGCGATGAAATCTATTTTTTTACGGCCGACCGCCGTAGAAGATTGTTGTTGTAACATGTAAACCTCTCATACGACCATTTCTGCTGGTGAGTTTTGATGGCAAATAGCCATCATCATCATTAACTTCTCTTCTGTTGCATCATCACCTTTAATCTCCCCCGTTAAACGGCCCTCGCTCAACGTGATGATCCGGTCTGAAATCGCCATGACTTCAGGTAAATCAGAAGAAATAACAATAACCGCAACGCCTTTTTTCGCCATCTCAAAAATAACCTGATGAACTTCCGATTTGGTTCCAACATCAATACCCCGAGTTGGCTCATCAACAATTAATACTTTTGGCGACATGGCCATACACCGTGCAAGAATGACTTTTTGTTGGTTACCACCAGACAATTTACGCACTTCTTGCTCACTGCTGGCCATTTTGATTTGTAGTGCTTGTTTGTAGCTTTCTATCAAGGCGTTTTCTTTATTGCTATCCACCATCCACCCCATTTTAAGTAGATGTGATAACGCTGAAAGTGATAGGTTGTAACGAATGGATAATCCCAGCGCGGCGCCTTCTTTTTTACGATCTTCTGGAACGAGTGCAATTCCCTTATCCAGTGCATTCATTGGGGTCGTTGGCTGATAAGGCTCACCATCAAGGATAAACTCACCCGTGGTATATTTATCTGCGCCGAATAAACAGCGTGCCACCTCAGTCCTTCCCGCCCCCATAAGGCCCGCAATACCCAGTATTTCGCCTTCATGAACATCAAAACTAATATCGTGAAGCGCGATACCATGAGGATCTAAAGGTGGCTTAGTTTTCGATAAATGTTTCACCGATAGGCGAATCGGTTTGTCTCGATGATATGTTTCGCTGGCCGGCCTACGTTCAAAAATCACATTCCGCCCAACCATCATACGTATGATCTCTTGTACTGAGGTCTCAGCCACATTCCCCGATCCGGTGTATCTGCCGTCTTGAAATACCGTGAACTTGTCACATATCTGAAAAACTTCATGTAAGCGATGTGTCACGTAAATGACGCTCACCCCACGGTTTTTCAATTCCCTAACAACACGATGCAGACTTTCTACTTCAGTATCGCTTAGAGCCGCTGAAGGCTCATCCATCACAATTAATTTAGCATTGAGCGTCAGTGCACGTGCAATTTCAATCATTTGCTGCTGGGCAACACTTAACCGTGCCACTTGGGTCGTTGGCAAAATTGCCAATTGAAGATAATCAAGGATCGCTTTGGCTTCCTGATTAAGGACTTTTTCATTAATCATCCAACGCATTTTTAGCGCTTCACGCCCTAAAAACATGTTTTCCGCTACCGTCATATTCGGTAGCAAATTAAATTCTTGATAGATAGTAATAATCCCTTTTTGTTGGCGAACAATCGGGGTATCTGTTATGGAAAGCAATTCACCGTTAAACCAAATATCACCACTGGTTTGCGGTTGAGCGCCAGCAAGTGCCTTTAAGAAAGTGGATTTACCCGCACCATTTTCCCCCAATAACGCATGCACTTCCCCTGGCATCACTGTCATTTGGGCTTGACTTAGCGCCCAGATCCCTGAAAAGCTTTTGGCAAGATTTGTAATTTTAAGTAGTGGCTCTGACATAAAAACTCCTTTTCAGGAAAACAGGGCTCACCGAGCCCTGAATAGCACTGTAAATGACTATTTCAATTCACCAATACGTTCCGCTTGATCAAGGTTATCTTTGCTAATAATTGTGGGAGGGTAATCCGCGCCTGTGATCGCTTTTTTGTCACGAATATTATCGACCAATTGCCCCATCGCCATTTTTACTGCGTAGCCTGCGCGCTGATCAGCCGTTACAGCCATCCAACCTTCCTTAATACGACTAAGTGCTTCAGGACTTGCATCAAAACCTGTCACTAAAATGTCGCCCGGTTTATAACCTTGCGCGCTCAGCGCCTCAATCGCACCAAGGGCCATATCATCGTTAGCAGATAAGATCACATCCGGTTTTTTCGCGAGTGAAGGCAATAAACTTTCGGTGATGCGCATCCCTTCCGCTCGCATCCAATTACCATTTTGGTCAGCGACTAAGCGGTATTTACTCCCCCCTTCTTTTAAGCTATCGCGGATCCCTTTCGTACGTTCAATATTTGATGAGGAGCCAGGTTGCCCTGTAATTAAGATCAGATCGGCGCCATTTGGAAACTGCTTTTTGACATATTCCGCAATGGCGTAACCGCCTTTGTAATTATTAGCCCCAAAATGCGGCACCGGTTGTTGTGCATTAATGGTTCTATCAAGAGTCACCACCGGTAAGCCAGCGCTTTGAATTTCAACCACCGCATCGGCAATGGCATTGACATCATTAGGTGACACAATAAAGCCCTGTGCACCTCGTGTGATCGCATTTTCAATATCAGCAACTTGCTTAGGTGAGCTACCTTGCCCATCTAAGACTTGAATATTGACTCCTAACTCTTTAGCGGTTTTCACCGCCGATTTCTGCATATGCACTTCAAACGGGCTGGCCAATGTTGGCGGACTAAAGACAATTTGTTCATTTTCAGCCATCACACTCGGTGTTAAACCCAATACAGCAACCAGCGCGGTTAATTTCATGATATTTTTCATTTTGCCCTTCCCACTGATTATGAATACATGTTGTGTTTTGATGTCACCAATATTTAACATGGCGATAACATAGATATACATTAATGAAACATATATTCCAATTTTTATTATATGAAAATTTTGTTTTTGTTGTGTTGATAACGAAATTAAGTGGAAAGTCAGAAAATTATGTTACAAAGATCACAGATTTCTCTCATTCTATCCCCTGATTAAGGGGACTTCGGCGCCTTTTTTACCCCTTGAGATCTTGGTGATTTCTTTCGTAAAGAAATGAAATATTCATTCTATTTTATTAACCGATGGGATTATCTCTAAGCGAATTGCTATTAATGAATAAATCAAGAAATTCAAGTGTTCAGAATGAACAATTGACTGATTATTTGGCTAAATTAAGATTAACTATAAAATAATTTGCTTATCATTTTTATTTTTTTCTTTATTATCTAATACTGCTAATAAAATGAAGATATTAGCAATAAACTAATCAATTAAAAGGATTTATATGCTAGCTTTGACAATTTGCATTTGCCAAAATCGTCATGAAGTGATGATACCGACAACACAATTAAATAAAGAAAATGATACTCATTCATCTCATTTATTAGGTCTTAATGACCTTAATAATAACCCAAATACACTGTTTGATTTTTGGCAATCGTTGATAGATAACCTTGTTATCTCACGGTTATTTGATACACAGATTAATAATCATGCGCTGATTAAAAAAATGACCGATGAACAAGGGGTGTATAATAAGTTATTGTCTGAATACAAAGAAAAACTAGGGAAAGTTTTTTACTATAATACAAATAATTATCCAAGTGATATCCAAGGGGATCTTAAGGGGAATGTATTTTATGCTCAACATAGCATTATCCCAGCCATTAATCGAATTGATGATGATATACAACCTCATCTCGTTTCAGGCCGTAAAACATTGGTGATATTTAAGCCTCATGAAAAAATCAAAGAAAATGAGCAATTAAATATTAAGGTCTATAATGAGGATAATGAAAAGATATATTCAACCTACCTACTTCCACCATCAAAACTGCCTAAAATTGCAGGCACTGAGCAACGGTTTACCCGCTTAACACCTGACGATTTTACTATTCCTAAATCGTTTGATTTTACTATCAATGCATCAAAAAAGATTAAAGAATTGACTGAGAGCACAAACTACCTCAATCAACTTATGACCGAAAATGACATTATTAGAGTCGATATTGATGCTGAAAATTTATCTATTAACTTAGATAGTTTAAAAAAACGCCCGAATAAAAAACTCATATTGAATTTAGCGGATAATATCGATGCAAATATTAAATATAGAAATAATTCAATACCTCTCTCTGCACAGCAATCTTTTGTTATGATAAGCGATGAAACAGGTCGTTGGTTTACTCGTGACGAATCTAGATTATCTTTTCACTATCAACAAGCGTTAAATATTGATAAATACAAAACCCCCGAAACCTTTGATGTGGAATTTACGAAAAATGATGATATTAATCATATCTCTAAGAAACCCAAATTATTCCAAGATATTATTAAAAAAAATGACACTATTAAAATAGCAACCAGAGATTACCATTGGGCGAAAGATTTTATTATCCCCAATAGTAAACAATATGCCAATAAAAAAATACTTTTCACTTCTCAAGCTTATTTTAATAGTGATGTTACCTATGGCGATAATGAAGTTAGAATTACTACGGGTGAAACTAAGCTTTTTATTAGTGATGATGAAGGTGTATGGTCAATTTACTCTCCGGATACCCAAAGTACGGTTAACTATGCCTTGCCTCAATCATTTGATATCAAGATAAATAAAAACAAGGAATTGCAAAAAATATCAAAAGATATTTGCTATTTTAACGAAGTTATCAATAACAATGATAACATCCATATCGCAACGCGTAATGCTAATTGGGCCCGTCATTTTACATTAGAGACTCATCCCAATTTTAAAAATAAAAAAATTTATTTTTCATCAGAGGCTGACTATGACAGTCATGTTTTCTATGGTGACCAAAAAATAACGATAAGAAAAGGTGATAGCCAATTATTTGTTTGTGATGAATTTGGTTTTTGGCGTACATATGAAGGTGAGCCTTTAATTAATGATGACAGTGATGAAATCAGGTATATCGAAAATGGCTGGTCTGTTGCTATTCCTGCTGAATACATTAAGCCCAAAATAAGGTTGGAATTCGATTATCATGGAAAACAAGGTACGCTATCTGATATTTATGTCGGAGCCCCAACAGAACTTCTGCTCCATACTATCGATATCGGCATGTTGACTCCCTATAGAGGAGAATTAGCATTTCAAAAAAATGCTGAATTACAACGCCAATATTTCCAACAAATCCCTATTAATCGTTTAATCGTCTCTCACTACGCTCCAATCCACTTAAAAGAGATTGTTCTTCCTTCAGGAAAACATTTAACTCATCGTTCAGATGATGATGGAGGTGGGCATAATGGGGATATGCGAGAGCAAATTTCTAAAGATCTTATTTCAGATGGCATTAATTTAGCCAATTACGGCGTTCATTCATCGGCGACAAAAGAAAATAACTACTTACCTACCGCACAAATTACGATACATAATTCCCGTGGTATATATAAAAATGGCTTACAAGAGCATGGTTGGTCAGGAGGAGCGGGAAAAGCCACATTATACAACACCGTAGATAATGAATTTAGTCATGAACTGGGTCATAATTATAAGATTGGTCATTACTTTAAGGGATTTAAAGGCGGTGTTCATGCAACCCCCGATAAACCTAATTCGACATGGGGATGGGATGCCGACAACAACTTTTTTATTCCTAACTTTGAAAAAAAGAAAACAAATAAGTACACGGTTTTAGATGCGCGTGATCCTAATGCAGAAAAAGCAGAACCCTATATGCAACATGCAATGCTAAAAGATGCTATGTCTGGTGGTGAGCTATACGATAAAGCGTACAATGCGTACACATTACATACCCCAACAACGGCTCAAGCTATTCAACATTTTTTCGAGAACTCTGCAATATTTAGCAAAACATCGTCAACAGGTTATCAAAAGTGGGATCCCAATACACAAACAATGCAAGAGTACCTACCCCCTCATGCAAAAAATATTTCTTTTGTGGATGTACCAATAGTAGATAATCAAGATGTTACGGAGACAACTTTATCAGCGCTACTTAATAAAAATGACCATATAAAAATAGAGAGTTATAATTCTCACTACCCACCCAATATTTATCTACCTCAAGCGGATCACAGCAATAAAAATAAAGTGATTGAGATAGATTGCACTTCTCAATGGAGTATTAAACTACATGTTAATGGTAATAAGCAGATAATCAGCCATAATACAAAAGTGTATTATATTTCAAATGGAGATTCATGGGAGCCGTCCTCTGAATTAACCTTCATTCAAAAACCCGTAAAACAAGGTGTTCCGGTTGTCACTTTAGTCGGTTTTTATGACCCACAAAATCAATTAAAAAGCTATATCTACCCTGCGTTAGAAGGCTCTTATGGGATGGTATACAACAACGATACTATCGATACGACTAAACCATATCTTGCAGTGACGCTACGTAATGGTGAGGTAAAACAATATCAACTTGATCAACACCGATTTATTAGCCAGTTAATGAATAAGTTCCACATTAATATTGAACGTCGCTTAGAGCCAGTAAAAGCAGAGTTATATGTTAAAGGGCAACGAGTCTCATCACAGCATATTGAACTAACTGATCAACCTCTTCCTACCACCATCAATGGTATTATTCAAAGTTAACTCTTGTGTACGCCTACTACAATACGTATAGGCGTCGTTTCATCGTCGCCATTAGCAATAATGGCGCTTTTAGCTGATATCACCACATTTAAATTGCGCTTCCTATAGAGCTATGTTATTCCCATTATTTCTTATTGATGCTTTTCGAGGCCGTTATGCTAAAGATCCTAGGTCGTACCACATCAATCAATGTTCGCAAAGTCCTGTGGGCTGCACAAGAAGCTCAACTTCCCTTCATTCATGAGCCACAATGGGGAGATGAGTTAAGCCTAAAATCTGCTGATTATCTTAAGCTTAATCCTAATGGGCTCGTCCCCGTATTAATCCACGAAAATGGTATTTTGTGGGAAAGTAATACAATTTGCCGCTATATTGCCACCAAAGCACAACGCTTTGATCTACTACCTGAAAGCCCAGAAGAAAAAGCAGACGTTGAAAAATGGATGGATTGGCAAGCAACTGAACTAAACAGCGCATGGCGTGCTGCTTTTATGGCACTTGTTCGGAAAAGTGATAGTTTTATTCAGTACCCTGAATTGATAGCTAAAAGTACTGATGAGTGGAACAGTAAAATGCTGCTGCTTGAAGCAGAGCTTGAAAAAAATGGTAATTTTATTAATGGAAAACAATTTACGGTAGCTGATATTACTCTAGCACTCTCTATACATCGCTGGTTGCTTACACCGATTATTAGGCCAAACACCCCTGCTATTTCACAATATTATCAGCAAGTATTAACGCGTCCTGCCGCTAAATTATATTTAGACCCCAATATCCCTTAATTTCAATAACCGATAATTAGTAAAGTAGAGTGTGCTAAATAAATTAGCACACTCCATTAATTATTTGACTAATTTACAAGTACGGCCTTTATCATCGGTAATGCGATTGTTAACAACATCATCTTCAGAAATTGTGGCTAAATTAAACTCATTCTTCCCATGAGACCACAACTGCATGTTTTCGCCAACATAACGAGCACCATTTGCTGCTGGAGCGCTTTTTAACACGATAAGTTCATCGCTATAAAGCATCACAGCGGTATTTTCATCAGGGAATGAAACCCTAATTTTTTGATCTTCACACTTATAAATGTCCGTTTTTGCCGCAAAAGCAGATGACGCTGTTAATGCAGAAACAAGTGCTATAGCCGAAACTGAAATAACTTTACGCATTTTTTCTCCTTAAATCGCTTTGAGAGGTTCTTACCTCTCGGCGATATCATGACAAATCTCATTTTTTGATACATAAGATTCATCCGTAATTATTCTTTTTTCGTCATTTCATTTTATTTTTTTAATTTATCTAAGAGTTTCTACTTGTTATTTTAATAGCTTAAATAATCTATTGCCCTAAAAAAATAGTTGTTATAGAAGTATTCTTAGCTATAAAAAATATAATGGAGAAACGGATATGAAAACAATTGGTTTAATCGGGGGAATGAGTTGGGAATCAACTTTGCTTTACTACCGGCAGATTAATGAAGGCATCAAGCAACAGCTTGGCGGTCTTCATTCAGCAAAAATCGCTTTATATAGTGTCGATTTCGCTGAAATAGAACATATGCAATCGGCAGGGCAATGGGAGCTTGCGGGTCAATACCTTGCGCAGGCAGGAAAAAACGTAGAGCAAGCAGGTGCTGACTTTGTTGTACTTTGTACTAATACAATGCACAAAGTTGCCGAGCAAATTGAGAATAACATTAATATTCCTTTACTGCATATTGCTGATGCGACTGGCGAACGCATTATCAATTCAGGCATTAGAAAAATCGGTTTATTAGGTACGGCTTTTACGATGGAGCAACCTTTTTATAAAGATCGTCTTCATGAAAAATACAATTTATCTGTGCTCACACCTAACGACCAAGATAGAAAAATTGTTCATGACATCATTTATCAAGAGCTGTGCCTAGGAAAAATCACTAACGGATCTAAAAAGCAATATCAACGAATTATGGCATCACTGGTTGAAAATGGCGCGGAAGGGATCATTTTGGGTTGCACAGAGATCACGCTATTGGTAGATCAAAATGATACATCGGTACCTATTTTTGATACAACGGCTTTACATGCTCAAAAAGCTGTTGATTTTGCTTTAAGCGAATAATAAATATTCATTTCCTTGAAAATAGCACCTTACTATTATTAGCTCAAAATAGAGTAAGGTGATCTTATGAGGTTAAATACTTTATTGATAATAGACCTTCTATTTTTGAAACAGATAAAGTGGGATAGATTTATCGTTTTTACTTTTAATTGTATTTACCTCATTTTTCGTCATTTCTTACCATGTACTAAGTGGATTTACTTAACTTTTCTTATGTTAAGAAAAATTATTTATCCAGTGATATTAGTTTTAATATCTATAACTGTACAAATCTGACATTTTTTAGATTCATTTATCGCCAAATTCACTATTAGATAAATATAAAATTTCCATATGATTATTTTGAATTTATGAAATACACTTTTTTAGCAGAATAATACTATTGAATTAATCATATTATTTCTGATAATAGCCTTACATTTTACGCTATGGATAATTGACTCATGAAGCAACCAAACTTTAGAGGAATCGCTTTAGGCAACTATATTAGAAAACTACGTACATCCCGAGGTATCTCTACGGAAGCCATGGCTGCTGCATTAAAAATATCAGAACGAAACTATATTCAATATGAAGAAGGAAGCGTCTCTATTTATGTGGAACACCTAATGATTGTTTCTAGTATACTGGATGTGGATATTAAACATTTGCTTGAAGTTTTTGAAAAACCAGGAAAACCAACTTGGATATAGATATTGACTGTCCTTCCTTCACCCCTGAATATACAGCAGGGCTAAACGCCCTACTGTTTCCAATGTTATTTAATTTTTTGTTATTCTTAGTATTATTCTAATGATCATTTTATGATAAAGACTAGCTAGTAAATTTAATAATTAATAGTTTTAGATGAATAATAAAATTTAACAATATGAGTTAAATAAGTTAACAAGCATGCGCTTTACAAAAAAAACAGTAATAATCGCTCAATATTAATGTGTTATTGCTACTTTTATTAGCAACTATGCCATCGTATTTTTTAATATCTAATTGATAAAGCAATGCATTATCAAAATATCAACGAGATATACTGTGAATTTCTAGCTGTTTTTTAATGCGTTAATAATTTTTCACTGCCCTAAAATTTATTCTAATCCAATCGCAACATCAAAGCTAAACCACTTTATGGTGGCAGCCAATATTTTTGATTTCTTACCGACACACGATGTCAAAAACCCTATGCTTGACTGATAAACGCCATAGCAGCATCAGCCAATGAAAAATCTACTTTTTATTCACTAATCACCATTGAATACACTTTTGATGACATTTGATCTTTATTTATTTAATATATGACTTAAGTTGATTTTTTATCTGGGGTATTGGGTGAGTAAATTACATAAATACTGCACAAGTCGGTATTCATTAGCCATTGTATTTTTCCTGATTTGGATGTTGATCCTTCCTAGTATGACGTTTGCCTCGATACTTGTGTTTAAATATCGAGTGCTAGATGTAAATCATGCCTATTCACTTATGTTAGTCGTTTTATTTGTCAGGATTTTTTTATCCATTATTGTGATTCTATTTCTATCTTGCATGACATGGATACAACCATCGATATGGCGGGTTATCGCTTTATCTGTTGTGTTAATGCAATTTGTTTTATGGCTAGATTCATACATACCTTGGCTAACTAATCTCCGTCACTAATGCCGCCATTATCGCATGCCAACCGATATAATTTATTGATATATAAGTACCTCTATCACTATGAAAGCCACGCTTTTTAGAGGTTGTAATGCGCGTTGCTACGATACCTAAAGATTCTAGGATTTAACAGATTTGAGTTTAATCTTTTGACTATAACTTATGATTTTTCATTATGTTATGAACACCACAATAATTGAGTTATCTTCCATTACTAAAGCTCCTCATTTATTAAAATGGATCAATTTTGACTTACCTGTATCGAAAGACCTCGTCCATCTGCTATTATGGCTGGCTTAGCAATTTCCTTACCGAGGATTGCCTTAAGTTTTTTGTTAGTGAGTTTATTGCCCGCATCCATAAAGCGCCTTATTTCTTATACAAAAGATACAGCAAGATGATAGGCCATGAGGACAATTAAAAACAAAAAACTTAAAAATCATTGAATTAAACAATAATCAGCAACGATACAGAACAGTAGAAAATGAACGCACAGAAAGAACAATATAACTTTAACAAGCTACAAAAAAAATTGCGCCGTGATGTAGGGCAAGCCATTGCCGACTTCAACATGATTGAAGATGGCGATCGGATTATGGTCTGCCTATCTGGTGGTAAAGACAGTTATACCCTACTTTCTATTTTGCAAAGCCTGCAAAAAAGTGCACCGATCTCTTTCTCGTTGGTTGCTGTTAACTTAGATCAAAAACAACCCGGTTTCCCCGAGCATATTCTCCCCGAATACCTTGAAAACCTCGGAGTCGAGTACAAGATTGTTGAAGAGAATACCTATGGGATTGTAAAAGAGAAAATCCCAGAAGGGAAAACAACATGCTCACTATGCTCCCGTTTACGTAGAGGCATTTTATATCGTACCGCAACAGAATTAGGCGCAACTAAAATCGCACTAGGCCACCATCGCGACGATATCTTACAAACTCTTTTTCTAAATATGTTTTACGGTGGAAAACTAAAAGGTATGCCACCTAAATTAATGAGCGATGACGGTAAACATATTGTGATCCGCCCTTTAGCTTATTGCCGAGAAAAAGATATTGAGCGTTACGCCCAAGCAAAAGAATTTCCAATTATTCCGTGTAATCTTTGTGGCTCACAACCTAATTTACAGCGTCAAGTAATTAAAGATCTGCTACGTGATTGGGATAAACGCTACCCAGGTCGTATTGAAACGATGTTCAGAGCCACTCAAAATGTCGTTCCCTCTCACTTATGTGATACTGAGTTGTTTGATTTTAAAAATGTCGCTCATGGCGATACCGTCATCAATGGTGGCGATTTAGCATTTGATCGAGAAGAAATCCCCACACAACACCAAGTTGATGATGACGATAGGCCTGAATTTACTGCGGAACGCCTGAATGTTATTGAGGTGAAATAACGCCATTGCCACCATCACTTTGTATGAAGGTGGCAAGATACTTATTTGTATCATGTTGCGCACCTGAATGTCGCTACCCCAACAAATATCCGTTTTGCATTCTCTACAATGTGAATGGATTGAAGGTAAATTTAGAATAAAAAAAAGCCGATGCAATATACATCGGCATTACAGTGGTCAATTATTCTGTACAAGAACTCAATATGAGAAAAACTACAATTATGGAGCACAACGTTCATCGCTCAACGTTGCATTCACCTGCGGAATTAATAGTGCCCCAAATCAACGTACCTTTTATTGATTTATCTCAAACAAGGGTGGGTTAACACAGATAACTTTCTTTTTAAAGCCAACGGCTTTTTCTCAACCACCAAAAAACAGTACCAATTAATACCGCCAATAAGAGACAAAATACGCTGAATGCAAACCTAAATTCACTGCCAGGAATACCTGCTAAATTGACCCCAAATAACCCTGTTAAAAAAGTTGTTGGTAAAAAAATCATCGCAAGTAGTGACATCGTATAAATACGACGGTTCATCATTTCGGTCATCATATTGGTGATTTCATCAGACATAATTGCTGTACGCGAAACAAAACCATCCAAATCCTCAATACAACGCCCTAAACGATCGGAAATTTCCTGCAACCGCCGCCTATCGGTATCATCAATCCATAATAGCTTTTCTGTCGCCAAACGCGCCAACATATCCCGCTGTGGTGCCATATAGCGACGTATCACAATAATTTGTTTGCGTAATAACGCGAGTTCACCGCGCTCAGGGATTTCACCATTCAAAATGGTATCTTCCATCCCAATTAAACGTTCATGTAAAGTATCGGTAAAGTCGCTGATTTCATCAGTAATCGCATCCGCAACTTCCACCAGCCAATCTCCGGTACTTTGCGCACCAACCCCTTCTTGTAAGTCAATAATAACTGAATCGAGCGAATTTACTTTTCTATGGCGACTTGAAATAATCAATCGACTGTTAATAAAGACACGGAAAGCGACTAGCTGTTCAGGGCGCTGGCCTGCATTAGTGTTCAACGTTTGCAATGTTAATAAAATGCCATCGCCAACTCTCAAAATTCGCCAACGACCTGCATGGCCACAAAGCGCGGCTTTAACTTGTTCGCTAAACAGCTCTGAGTTTTGGATCCATTGCTCACTTTCTCGATTTTTATAATCATAATGTAGCCAAAAAGGAGATTGTTGAGTGGCACTCGCGTTAACATCAAGGGGAATAAATCCACCCTCTCCATTTAATTGGAATGCATGTACAGGGTTTGAACTCTGAAATAATGAGCCATAAATCAACGCCATGCCGTTATCTCCTTCCTTTTAAGCCAGTTATCGTTATAGCATAGAGGGAATGTGCCGGAAATATCAAGGTGAAAAATAGCGTTGACCCAATTCACGGTTTTATCGTATCGATAATATAAAAAATATCTTAGATTAGATTGAATATATAGGTAACATAAAATATAGGTTGAATAACGCCTATTTTTGCTTATTAGCTTATCTCAAATAAGCCCTACCAAAGCTTGAAATATCAGTATGGTACTGTTAAATCACATTTAGAATATTTATTATTCTCCATATTTTCACCATACCTGCTTATTATCTATTCATCATGGTAGTCATAACAAAATTCGCAAGTCCCTACTATCCAGCCTAACGCCTATATTAATATGGCACATCAAAGCGAGTATATTCTCTTCGCTTATTCGACGTAACATATAAAATTTTGTTTAATTAACAGACAGCTATCAGATAATACGTAAGAATAATGCGTTCAAATGAAAGTATAGTCAGTAAAAGCGAACGATTTGTTTTGCAACCGCCATTTTTGCTAAATACCAACATTACTTTGCCACAAAAGAACAATAAATTAACATCGGACTACATTAGTATTCACTTTGTAGTGTTTATTCCTTTTTTGGTCCTCCTTCTGTCTCTCCAGCGGAAGGAGCTTTTTCTTTTTTACACCCAAAAAAACAGCCCATATAAAAATATATAGGCTGCGTATGGCGTTAGTGTTCAATAATATAAAAACTATGGCTGTATGCCACATCTTCAGGGTTTTCTATTGGATACCCTTTTAACCATGGCTTAATCAAACGCCCATTCGTATACTGATATATTGGGGCAATCGGTGCTTCTTGAGCGATTATTTCTTCCGCTTGATTATAATAACGGTTACGCAACTCTTCGTTTGTCTCAATACTCGCCGAAGCCATCACCTCATCATATCTTTTGCTATTAAATTTGGGGATATTGCCACTGTGTTGAGCGGTTAATAACGATAAGAAGGTAGAGGGTTCATTAAAATCCCCTATCCAAGATGCCCTAATGACGTCAAAGTTCCCCGTATTGCGGCTATCAATATAGGTTTTCCATTCTTGGTTGACTAGCTTAACTTCAGCCCCCAATTTTTTCTTCCACATTGAAGCCACAGCAATGGCAATTTTTTGGTGATTTTCCGAACTATTATACAGAAGAACCAATCTTAACGGGTTATTAGGCCCATAGCCTGCTGAATGCAATAGCGCTTTTGCCTTTTCATCTAACTCTTTTTGGGAAGCATTATCATACATCCCTTTTTGCGGTTTGAATCCGGCTGTCACGTCTGGCGTAAAACGATTTGCTGGCTTTTCCCCTGTACCTAATACTTTTTTAGCAATCAAATTACGATCAATCGTCATTGATAAGGCTTTACGCACACGAGCATCGTTAGTTGGCGCTCTTTGTGTATTAAATGCATAGTAATAAGTGCCTAATTGGTCAGGTGTGAAAACCTCATTAGGAATATCTGCCAGTAATTTTTGATAACGTTGTTTAGGGAAAGATTCTGTAATATCCAAATCCCCCGCTAAATAGCGATTTGTTGCATTTGACTCTTGGTTGATAGGAACAAAAGTCACTTTTGTGATCACAGTATTTGCATGATCCCAGTAGAATGGATTTGGTGTTAACACAATTTTTTCATTAACCATTCTATCCGATAATATAAATGCACCATTACCCACTAAATTACCAACTTTAATCCAATCCGCACCATATTTTTCGACCGTCTTAGCATGAACAGGGAATAAGCTAAAGTTAGCCGTTAAGGATGGGAAATAAGGAATTGGCTTATCAAGCGTAATTTTAAGGGTTCGTTTGTCAATGGCTTCTACCCCCAGTTGGTCGGCAGGTAATTTCCCATCAATAATTTGTTGTGCATTATTAATACCAGCAAGGGCACCAAACCACGCAAACGGTGAGGTATTTTCAGGCATAACTAACCGACGCCAGCTATATACAAAATCGTCGGCTGTCACAGGGTCACCATTTGACCAACGCGCATCAGGACGTAGCTTAAACATCCACGTTTTATTATCCGTCGTGCTCCAACTTTGCGCAACGCCGGGGATAGGTTTCCCATGACTATCTTGATTAACCAACCCTTCGAATAAATCACGCATAACCTGAGCTTCAGTCAGCCCAACAGACTTTATCGGATCTAAGGATGCCGGTTCATCTTTTAGATGACGGGTCACCTCTTGCTTTTCTGCCAGTACTGTACCAGCAGGAATAACAGCCGAAACAGCAGGAGCAGCGGTAAACATCGCTGTAAAAATAATAGCTAAAGATGAAAGTGAGCGTTTATGCATTTTGGGATTCTGTCGTATTAGCAAATAAGGTTAACTGACAATTTCGTGCTACGAGACCGAAAAATCAGCTAAGCAAATATAAAAGATATTCTACATATTATGACTAATAAAATATCTTAGCTAGAGGTTGATGGCTTCACAAAACGACCAAGAACCCTTTAGGCATCATATTCTTTCATTGTTTAAAAATCTATATACTCTACTCTAATCTGTTTCCGATGACAGACTCTTTTCTCACCACTTTAACCCTTTCTAGGTATTGTGCTTTCCCTATGGAAAATCACTTGATTTAAAATAATGAGATAAGCACTTAATTAGCAATCAAAGCAAATTGGTTGTGTTATGTTGCTATTGAATTCATCTAGTGCTAGCTTGGTCGCTAGCAAGCTCATCAATAATAATATTCGTAGTTTCACAAACTTGCTCATATATGGGAGAAAATAATATGTCACAGTCCGTCAAGTTAAAAGGTAATGAAGTCACCGTTGATGGTGTATTTTTACAACCTGGCCATCAAGCAAAAGCATTTACCTTAGTGACTAAAGACCTTTCTGAAGCAACATTGGAAAGTTACAAAGGTAAACGTAAAGTTCTGAACATTTTCCCAAGTGTTGATACTGGTGTTTGCGCTGCATCTGTACGCAAATTTAACCAACTCGCCAATGACCTCAACAATACTGTTGTCCTGTGTATTTCTGCTGACTTGCCTTTTGCACAAGCACGTTTTTGTGGCGCAGAAGGTTTAGACAACGTTGTCACTCTTTCTACTTTCCGTCACCCTGAGTTTGCCAAAAACTATGGCGTTGCGATGACGAGTGGCCCACTAAAAGGGTTAACAGCACGTTCTGTTGTCGTATTAGACGAGAATGATAAAGTGATTTATAGCCAGTTAGTTCCAGAGATCACTGAAGAACCTGATTATGACAAAGCACTTGCTGCATTGAAGTAATCCTCAATAGCAGCCAGCCTAAAAACCGGCTGCTTATTCCCATCAACTATTCCACATAGAGCCAATTCAGTGGCTTGCCCTGTTTAGCATTCACTAAACTCGCAAACAGTTTATTTTCGCTCATCATATTGACTAACGAGTGAGAACAACAACTGAGGATTTTCATTGCCTGCTCTTTATTTGCGGGGCATGAGGATGTGAGGATATCAATAATAAGATCACGGGGTTTATTGCCATTTTTAACAAGGGCTTCCCATGTGAAACGATGGCGTTTTTCTAAATAGCGGGCTGCCGCTCTATTCATCAAATATAACTCAGCAGCCGAGGCCGCTGACTCAAACATATCATTTTTATAATGACGTTGATTGAGATACTCACGTAGTTTTGTATTCACAATAAAGTTAAGAGCGAATTGATCCATAGCAACTCCTTGCAGGCACACGGGCGGCCTTGCGATATCGGTTATCATCAATCAAAATACAGCTTTAACGTTTTTCAAATGAATATCCAGTTATTCTCAGTATAGTTTGCTTTTTGTGCTAAAAGATACCCGCAGTGATGAAATCATCGCCAACGATCACATTTCTCATCAAAAAAAGTTATTCTTGCTCTTTTTTCTGGCTCAATCCATATTCGCGTAACTTATTCGCAATCGCGGTATGGGAAACGTCAAGGCGTTTTGCCAACTTCCGTGTACTTGGATAATCACGATATAAACGTGCGAGTACCGATGCCTCATAACGTTTTGTTATTTCATCTAACGAACCATTTAAAGAGTCAACAGCCACCGTTGGTAAATTGTCTATTTCTGGCAAATCAATATCATGTGAATTCAGGACATCCCCTTCTAATTGAGTTAAGCCTTGATAAATGGCATTTCGTAACTGCCTTACATTACCAGGCCAATAATAGCGGCTTAGATAATCAACTAAGGAAGGTGCTAATCGAGGTTTAGGGATATTTAGCTCTTTAGAAAAATTCGCGACAAAAACTTCGGTTAGCGGCAGGATATCTTCTTGTCTTTCACGTAAAGGAGGAATAGTTAAGCTCAAAACATTTAAGCGATAATATAAATCTTCCCTAAATTTTTTCTGTGCAACGAGCTCTGGCAGGTTCTTTTGTGTGGCACAAATGACCCGCACATCCACTTTCACTTCTCGCTCTTCACCGACGCGCCTAAATGTTCCATCATTCAGAAAACGCAATAGTTTTATCTGCATTTGCGGTGACATTTCCGCAATTTCATCCAATAATACCGTGCCACCGTTTGCCTGTTCAAAGAACCCTTTTTTCCCATCTAAGGCATTCGGATATGCCCCTGCTGCATAACCAAACAATTCACTTTCGACCACATCATCAGGCATTGAAGCACAATTCAGCCCTAAAAATGGCGCACTACCGCGTGCACTATGCAAATGACACGCTTTGGCTAGCATATCTTTACCTGTTCCCGTTTCCCCAACTAACAATAAAGGCTCATCTAACATTGCGATACGTTTAGCACGTTCGACAACATGTGACATGGCGGGGCTACTGGCAACGATAAGGTCAAAACCATCCACATCTGCACCCACAATTTGCTTGCGCTGTTTTTCTAATATCGCTATTGATTTTAGTAATAAAACAGCACCAGTACAGTGTGACTTGCCATTTTCATCCGCTAAGATGATTGGCGTGACTTGCATTAAATAGTCATTTCCTTTTACGGTTACTCTTTCCGTATAAGGCTCAGGCTCTTCTCGCTCAAACCAACGTTGTAAACCATGGTTACTAACCAGTTGCGAGAAAGTCTTTTGTTTTATCTTGGTTTCATCCACGCCAAAAATTTGTAATGACATTGGGTTAACCAATTCAATGTTTAGTTTATTATCGATGGATAAAACTGGTTCAGGGAATGAGTTTAATAGCGCCCACACCGCCTTATGCTCCCGCTCAGACGGCATGAAAAAGATACGACGTACATCAATTACGCCATTAATACGACGAATTTCTGCCATTAACGTGCTGAACACCTGAAAATCAACAGGCGTAAAATTGAGGTATATCCGTCTCTGCGCCGATATTTCAATGCCTTTAAGATCAATATTCTGTAGGACCAATAAATCAAGCAATTCACGAGTTAGACCGATACGGTCTTGGCAAGTCACTTCGAGGCGCATGGATAAAAACCTTTAGCAGAAACAATATAGATCTAATATTTTAGCTTGATTTACGGTAAGAATACAGCACATGTGTCACATATTGTTGACACTAATAATTTACAACGTGGGAAAATGGCAAAAATTGCTATTACGACAACAAGTAATAATCAGGGATGGTAGTAAAGATAACCACTTTCTGTTTTTAGGCTGGCAAGTGTACTTTACTGTCAATCACACCTGCCAGCGATGAGACTTTTATTTAGCGTCTTTTTTGCTCGGAACCGCATTTTTTATTTGGCTCAGCAGTTGCCCTCGGAAATCAGCTAAACGCGGTTTATCATCAATCCACGGCAATGGGCGACACAACTCCATCGCTTTAATCCCTAATCTGGCGGTTAATAGCCCTGCACCAATGCCTTGTGCGGCACGAGTAGATAAACGAGCCGTAATATCTTGCGATAACCAGTCCATACCCACTTCACGGATCAGCTCTGACGCTCCGGCAAAAGCAATGTTAATTAATACCATTCGAAAGAGTCGAATGCGGCTGTAATACCCTAATTCAATACCGTAAATTGCAGCAATTCTATTAATTAAGCGAATATTTCTCCATGCAATAAATGCCATATCAACAATGGCAAGTGGGCTAACCGCAATCATCAGAGCAGACTCGGCCGACGAGCGGCTGATCTCTTTACGTGCTTGTTCATCAAGAATCGGCTGAACTAATTTGCTATACAACTCAACCACTTCACGGTCATTGTGTGTTTCCTGTATCGTAGCCTGCCAACGTTGCACTGCGGGATGCTGCTCCGAAAGTGCCGACTGTTTTGCCAGTTTTTCACAAAAGACTTTCCCTTGCCCCATGCCATGGCTGTGTAGCAATTCCCTTGCAATATCACGCTCTTGAGCCCGCTCTTTTAAGCGATATAGACGCCGCCATTCTGTGGCAATTGATCCGACACCTGCAACGACAATTAGTCCTCCTGCGGCTGCTGTACCCAATGCAGTCCAATCTTGCGTGACCCATGACGTGTGGATCCAGATACCTAACTGAGCCATCACACTCACAGCAAAAATCCCAACTGCCGTTCCGACTAGCCTACGCCAGAAACTCCTTTTAGGCTTAAGCGCTTCGTTAATTAAACTTTCAACCTCACCTTCTTGCTCATCTTGCTCGGCCTCAATTTCTACGGGCGTAAATTTATGTTGCTCTTGCGGATCAAAGTGGCGTGCTTTTCTGAGTTTTTCAGCCTCTGCTGCTATATCTTCTTCGGAAAAATCAACTCGTTGTTTGATTGGTTCATTCATTTCAATTTATCTCCCAACAAGAACTCCAGTGCACTGTCCATCCGAATATGAGGTAACGGCTGATCTAACGGTGTTTGCCGAGGACGGAAGTTTTCAAACTCAAACCGCTGCTTTTGCCAAAAGACTTCACTCGGAAGCCTTTTTGGAACCTCCCCTGGATAGAATGTCATCAATTGACCATCGCTCAAACGTTCCCCTTTTAATGCTGGCAGCTTTTCACCTTGATAATCAACAATACCACTCTCTGTGGCTTGGATAGACGCAAGACCAATACAATCCATGCTAATTCCTTCGAATGCTGCGTTTTGCCAAGCCTCTTGGACCAACTGCTGTAATAACGACACTAGGTTAGCATGTTGATCTGGCGTGACATGGTCAGACTTACTTGCAGCAAATAGCAGCTTATCTATGCAGGGGGAAAACATACGTCTTAGTAGCGTTCGTTTACCATAATGGAAGCTACGCATTAGCTGTGTCAGAGCCATGCGCATATCGTTAAATGCGTCCGGACCACTGTTTAAAGGTTGTAAACAGTCCACCAGAACAATTTGCCGATCAAACCGTTGAAAATGGTCTTTATAAAAGCCTTTTACAACATTCTCACAGTAATATTGATAGCGACGCTGTAGCATACCAATGTTGGTATGCTTATCGGCTTGCGCCAGTTTTTTCTCACCATATTTTTCGATATTCGGCCATGGAAAAAACTGTAATGCTGGCGCTCCAGCAAGCTCCCCTGGAAGTACAAAACGTCCGGGTTGAATAAAATGTTGGCCTTGCGCTTTACACTCTTCTAAATACGTGGTGTAGGCCGTGGAAATTGCCGCGAGTAAATTTTCATCGGCGGGTGCGAGTGGGTCACATGACTCACATAATGTTAACCATGCTTGCGCAAGCTTACCTCGCTCTCCTTTTTGTAAGGTCTTCATTTGAGAAGACCATTCTAAGTAGCTTTGATCAAGCATAGGAAGGTCGAGTAACCATTCCCCTGGATAATCGATAATTTCCAGATATAAAGAAGAGTTATCAACAAAATGACGAAAAAATGAGTCTTCTGAGCGATAATGTAATTTCAAGCGTATTTCACTGACACCGCGTGTCGGCGTTGGCCATTGAGGGGGATGACCATATAATTGTGCGATCCCTTCATCATACGTAAAGCGCTGGATCGAAAAGTCACGCTGCGGTATCCGTTTTACACCCAGTAAACGGTTATCTCGTGCGGCTGAAAATAGCGGTAAACGCGCACCACTATTTACATTTAATAGCTGATTTACAAGAGAAGTAATAAATGCTGTCTTTCCACTACGACTCAGCCCAGTTACGGCGAGCCTAACATGGCGATCGACACTACGATTCACCAAATCCGTCAATTCATTTTGCAGCCGTTTCATATTTCTCCCACTCGCTCAAATATTATTGATGCCTAATTTAGCATAAATTCAGCATCACTAATTTGTTGAGTGCAATTTGTTTTTATACGGTTCAGTCAATAACCACTGTATTTTATACGATTATTTTACTATCCGTTTTGTTAAATAACCGATGACCCACTTACTGCCTACTATTTTGAGTATTTTACCAAGAATACCTCCTGGCCCATAAGTTATGGCAAGTGTTGCAACTATCTTCAACCCTTTACTGAGTGCTTGTTTTTTGGCTTGTTGTTTGAGTTTACGTTTAATATTCGTTTGCATAGTGCCACCGCATGAATTTAAGCGTTGGATAGACATTTTAGGGAATAAAACAAAAGTCTTATTCCCCGAAATGTGAGGGCGCACATTAATTATAAATGACGAAACTTACTATTAACGGTATAGGTATCTGAGGTGACATAGCGCTCTATTTGGCGTAAGCGTAGTTCACCTGATTTTAACTGTGCATCAATCTCATTAAATAGTTTTGAAACTTCAACACTAACATCTTGACCTTGATAACCACTTGGAGCTTTAGGTAGCACAAAACACATGACGATATATAAGACCAGTGTTAATCCAAAGCTCATAAAGAGTGCCAATATGGCAATCACCCTGACTAAGGCAACCGGTAAATCAAAAAATTGTGCGATACCGGCACACACTCCGCCAAAAACACGACGGTCAGTTAATCGATATAATTGGCGATTGCGAAAATCGGTCATTATTTTTGCCTCCAATTAGGATGTTCCGCATCCAGAATATCTTCCAACGTTTTAATGCGCTGTTGCATACGTTGTGTCTGCTCTGCAAGCTGAGTTAAACGTTGGATTTCATTTTCTGTTAGCTGGCTCCCCTGCCTGTTATTCTGTTTGTTGTAGTGTAACCACAACCAAAACGGCAGAATAAAAATGAGAAAAACAATCAGTACGAGAGACAGAAAAACATAGCCCATCACATTTCCTTATATCAAATGGTGGTATCCGCCTTCCCTAGCGCAGCCATTCGCTACGCTAAGGTTTAGGGATTACAAAATTACTGTTCTTTATTAGTGTTGATTTTAGCCTTTAATGCCGCTAATTGTTCACTAATTTCATCATCTGCTTTCAATTCAGCAAATTGTTGTTCCAATGATTTTTGTTTACCAATACCGTAGCTCTGAGCTTCACCTTCCATATGGTCAATACGGCGTTCGAACTGCTCAAAACGTGCCATTGCTTCGTCTAACTTACCACTATCGAGTTGACGACGAACATTACGGCTAGATTGTGCCGCTTCTAAACGCACCATCATGGATTGCTGTTTAGCGCGCGTTTCTTGCAATTTATTTTCAAGCTCAGTGATTTCACCTTTCAAGCGCGTTAGCGTCTCTTCAACAATAATAAGCTCATGTTTTAAGGTATCAACCATTGAGTTGACTTTTTGCTTTTCAATCAATGCGGCACGCGCAAGATCTTCTTTATCTTTCACAAGAGCCAATTCCGCTTTTTCTTGCCAATCAGCGACTTGCTTTTCGCCCATTTCGATACGACGCTCTAAACCTTTTTTCTCCGCTAAAGTACGAGCCGATGTCGAACGGATTTCAACTAGCATGTCTTCCATTTCCTGAATCATCAGGCGGATCATTTTTTGCGGATCCTCTGCTTTGTCCAGCAAAGATGCGATATTTGCATTAATGATATCGGCAAAACGTGAAAAAATACCCATTATTTATTTCCTCTTGATGGATTTTATCATTCAGTAGAGCCTCAACCCGATTTTGGCTTCCAACCAATACGTGATGCTCCGTTTAACTGTTTTCATCCGCCACATAACGTTGTGACAAGGACATTCGTTCTATTACGATTAATTTACTGCAATCAGCGTGCCAACTTTCATAAAAATACATAACACATTGAATTATAACCAATAAATTATTTTTGTATTCATTAGCGTCAATCTAGACTATATTTTAAATAGGCCAACAAAACCAACTATTGGTAAAAATAACCATGAAAAACACTAATGATACAATTATTGGTAACTCATCTAACTTTTTAGATGTACTTGAACGGACGTCTGAACTGGCTCAACTAAATAAACCCATATTAGTCATTGGTGAGCGCGGTACAGGTAAAGAGCTAATTGCCGATCGCCTACACTACCTTTCTCCTCGTTGGCAAGAACCCTTTATCTCCCTAAATTGCAGTGGACTCAATGAGAATTTGCTAGATTCTGAATTATTTGGCCACGAAGCAGGCTCATTTACGGGCGCTCAAAAACGCCATCAAGGTCGTTTCGAACGGGCAGATAAAGGCACGCTGTTCCTCGATGAACTTGCTACTGCGCCTATGTCCGTACAAGAAAAGCTTCTTCGTGTTATTGAATATGGCGAACTTGAACGTGTTGGTGGCAGTCAATCTCTGAAAGTCAACGTGCGTTTAGTGTGTGCGACAAATGCAAATTTACCTGAATTGGCAAAAGAGGGCCGCTTTCGGGCAGATCTACTTGATAGGTTAGCCTTTGAAGTGATCCGTATTCCACCTTTACGTGAGCGTGTGTCCGATATCATGCTCTTAGCCGAACATTTTGCCATCGCAATGTGTGGTGAACTCAAACGCCCATATTTCAGCGGCTTTAGTCCAAAAGCACAGCAAGCGTTAGAGCAATATCCGTGGCCGGGTAATATTCGTGAATTAAAAAATGTGGTTGAGCGTTCCGTTTATCGGCATAAAGATAATGATGCGCCTGTTGAAACAATTATTTTTGACCCTTTTGGTGAGAAACTCGCCGCCCTCTCAAACCCTGAAAAGATACCAGAGCAAAAAATATCATTACCCTCTTTGCCATGTGATTTACGCCTTTGGCAGCAGCAAAGTGAAAAACAATTACTTGAGCAAGCTTTACAACAGAGCCAATTTAATCAGCGTAAAGCCGCTCAGCGGTTATCTCTAAGTTATGATCAGCTACGTGGGTTAATTAAAAAACATCAAATTAATCTTGATAATTTATCAACTAATAATTAAATCGATATGATACTAAAATAAATTAAAAGCTCTGTTATTTATCTCTTATGGTGTTAAATATCCGTTTCAGTCAACGTCAAAACAAAGCTGACTGAACATGGCATGATTGTCTTTAACAGTACTTAAATGCTATTTCTCGGCAATAGTAGCCACATTTGCAATTAATGAGTGATTAATCCATAAACTATCTTTTCTCCCTATTAATAGTATTATTCGTAGGGGGAGTAAGAACGTATATTTTTATTTGTTGTGTACAACATAATTGAGTAGATAAATAATGACCGAACTAAAATAGCCGATGTGATTTTTTAAATATTGTTAATCTTCATATATCACTCTACTATTACATTAAAGGATAAATGGCTAACATCTCGATTAGTAAATATACGTACACCTAATAAGTGTGAAATAAACTGCAAGTAGAGCTATCAAGTTAACTGAGTTTAATTTAATTAACATTACGAAAGCTAATCACTTAATTTTTATTTTATACGTTACTTGTCATTGACCGTTTTGTCACTGTTTATGGCTATATTTTTGAGGGTATAAAATGGCTATCATAAAAAAAATGATTTTATTCTCTTTATTGATAAGTTGCACTTACTCTGCACATGCAATCGGTATTATAAAAGCACTTTCTGCATGCGATAGTCGTTTTTTTGAAGAGATAAAACATAACCAAGAATTCGCAATGCTCCCCCAAAATATCACTATCGCTGAATTATTTAGTCAATCAGGCATCAATATTCCTTTGCAATACACCACTAAAGATGGTTTAGAACTTACCCACTTTATCGCCATTGCTATTGATCTTGAACGTTATAAAGAAATTTCTAATAACCAGATTGGGGGAAGGTTTTATTACTGGGGGTTTGAAACATCCATGCCAGAACAAGATGTCATTCAACATTTATCTCAGCACATCCCCCTGATTGAAGGGGCTGGCTATTTTGTCGCCAATTCAAAAATGCGAAATGCGATTTCTGAACCTTGGCAAAAAAACCTCACGCCAGTTAGCGGCCTGATCCCTGTTGGTGATTCCGCTGAAAAACTGTTTTTTATCGAAGCCAACAAGGAAAATAACACGGTTAAAATTATGTGTACTTTACAAGGCAATGTTGAAGAAAAGGATTTACAAGCTGTTGGGTTAATACACTAGCCGACCCTTATCCGTTTTGATATGTATAATCTATCTATTTTGAGATAAAAAAAAGCCAGCACCCATGCTGGCTATAAAAAAACACTGGAAGCAATGTGAGCAATGTCATGCCTGACCACAAGCTTTTTGCTTAGGAGGCAAAGCGAATGATAATAGTTATCAGTACCATTTGTAAAGCAGTTTAATGAGATTTTTTCTCATTTAAGTATAATTAGATGAATTTTAATAATATTATTTTCCTTTTTCAGACTGTTTTCTATTCATGACGGCCCTGCTTGTCCTAAAAATAAACACTATTTTTGCTTATATCCTGTCAGCCCCTTTTTACGCTACAATAGGATATTTAAGGTTAACGATATCAGTGCTATGCGCTTAATAATTCTTTGGCTTCTATTTACTTTTTCACTGGTCGCTCAGGCTAACGATGTGTCATATCAGGATACTGCGGCGAATGATGTTCCCAAAAACATCCGCCAAAACGGCTTTATCTATTGTGTTAATGGCATTGTTACCACTTTCAATCCCCAGTTAGTCAGTAGTGGCCTAATTGTCGACCCCTTGGCAGCGCAAATTTATGATCGCCTGCTAGATGTTGACCCTTTTACCTATCGGTTAATTCCGGAAGTGGCGTCACGCTGGGAGGTACTGGATAATGGCGCAACTTATCGATTAACACTGCGTAAAGATGTCAAATTTCAGCAAACACCGTGGTTTACTCCAACACGTAATATGAATGCCGATGATGTTGTTTTTAGCTTCGCTCGCATGTTTGAAGTTAATCATCCTTATCACTACATTAATGGCGGTCACTACCCCTATTTTGATAGTTTGCAATTTGCCAATAGCGTACAAAGTATTCGTAAATTAAATGATTATACGGTTGAATTCCGTCTGAATGCCCCTGATGCTTCTTTTCTATGGCACTTAGCGACCCACTATGCGCCTATTTTATCGGCTGAATATGCCGATCACCTCGCTCAAATTAATCGCCAAGAGATGATTGATTGGCGCCCTGTCGGCACCGGACCATTTCGCCTTGATGACTATCAAGCAGGCCAATTTGTCCGTCTGTTTCGTAATGATAACTACTGGAAGGGTGAACCTCGCATGAAAGAAGTGGTTATTGATATGGGCGCAGGCGGTACGGGGAGAATCTCAAAATTGCTCACTGGCGAATGCGATGTGTTGGCTTACCCTGCCGCCAGCCAATTGTCAGTGTTACGTGATGACCCACGTCTACGCCTATCAATGCGTTCAGGCATGAATATCGCATATTTGGCTTTCAATACCAGCAAGCCCCCTTTGGACCAACTCAAAGTGCGCCAAGCCATCGCTTATGCCATTAATAATGATCGCTTGATGCAATCTATCTACTACGGCACAGCAGAAACTGCCGCTTCGATTTTGCCTCGAGCTTCTTGGGCCTATGATAATCAAGCCAAAGTGACTGATTATAACCCCGAGTTAGCCAAAAAAATGTTACAAGAGCTAGGACTGGAAAACTTGCAACTTGACCTTTGGGTACCTGTTTCATCACAATCGTATAACCCTAGCCCATTAAAAATGGCTGAGCTTATCCAAGCTGATTTGGCGCAAGTAGGCATTATCATGAATATTCGCTCTGTCGAAGGCCGTTTTCAAGAGAACCAATTAATGGATCGCTCCCATGATATGACTTTAGCGGGTTGGGCGACCGACAGTAACGACCCAGACAGTTTCTTCCGTCCTTTGCTGAGTTGTGCCGCGATAGCTTCTCAAACCAACCTAAGTCATTGGTGCAGCCCTGCTTTTGACGAAATACTGCATAAAGCACTGTTAACGGAGCAACTTGCCGCCCGTATTGATTACTATCATCAAGCCCAACAGCTACTGAGCGATGATTTGCCTGTTTTACCTCTCGCTTACTCTTTACGTTTGCAAGCCTATCGCTTTGATATGAAGGGCCTCGTGATCAGTGCATTTGGTAATACTTCATTTGCAGGCGTGTACAGAGATATGAATGAAAATAGCCAAAAAACAGGTCATAAACAGGAACAGTAACCATGATCATCTATTCGCTGCGTCGTTTACTTTTGCTGTTAGTCACCGTTTTTTTTCTCTCTTTGGTGAGCTTTAGCCTCAGCTATTTCACGCCTAATGCGCCTTTAAGCGGCGCATCGCTTATTGATGCTTATCTATTTTATTTCGATGGTCTACTCCACTTTGATTTTGGCGTTTCCAGTATTAATGGCGAACCCATTACAGAGCAATTAAAAGACACGTTCCCTGCAACAATGGAATTGTGTATTTTAGCCTTTATGTTTGCCCTGATCGTCGGTATTCCTTTAGGGATGATTGCCGCCTTTTGGCGAAATAAACCCGCAGATATTGCAATCAGCACCTTTGCATTACTTGGCTTTTCTGTACCCGTCTTTGTGTTAGCGTTAGTCTTGACACTGTTTTTCTCACTACGATTAGGCTGGCTGCCAGTGTCTGGGCGTATTGATCTTCTCTATAATCTAAAATCTGTTACAGGTTTTGCATTAATTGATGCTTGGCTTTCCGACTCACCTTATCGCCAACAAATGATCATAAACGTACTCGAACATATGATTTTACCTGTATTAACACTGGCTCTGGCTCCGACTACCGAGGTCATTCGTTTAGTTCGAAATAGTACTGAAGAGATAGCCAGTGAAAATTACATTAAAGCGGCTGCAACGCGTGGGTTATCACGACTTACCATTATCCGTCGTCATATTTTCCACAATGCGATCCCGCCAATTATCCCTAAATTAGGACTACAATTCTCTACCATGTTAACACTGACCATGGTGACCGAATTGGTATTTAACTGGCCAGGACTGGGGCGTTGGTTAGTCACCGCCATCCGCCAACAAGACTACTCTGCTATTTCTGCTGGCGTCATGTTGATTGGGGCCTTAGTGATTACCGTTAACGTACTGTCTGATATTTTAGGGGCAATGATGGATCCGTTAAAACATAAGGATTGGTATGTCCTCAGATAATTTTTATCGTGAACAGAAGATGCCTTCCCCTACGCGGGTTGTCTGGAATATTTTTTCATCTGATATTCTCTCGATGATCGGTTTCTATGGCGTGCTATTTTTATTAGCGCTCTCTTTTATTGGCCCTTATATCGCGCCCTATACCATCGATCAGCAATTCTTAGGTTACCAATTATTACCGCCTTCTTGGTCTCACTATGGTAATGTCGCCTTTTTCCTAGGTACTGACGACCTCGGCAGGGATATCCTAAGCCGCCTCATTTTGGGCACAAAATCGACGTTCGGCGCGGCATTATTAATCACTTTTATTGCCACTCTAATAGGCCTGATATTAGGCTGTCTAGCAGGGATGACACGGGGCTTAAAATCAGCGGTTTTCAACCATATACTTGATACATTGTTATCCATCCCGTCTTTGTTACTTGCCATTATCGTGGTTGCATTCATGGGCGCGAGTTTACAAAATGCTATGCTCGCAATCTGCTTAGCCCTGATCCCTCGCATGGTGAGAACAATTTATGTTGCTGTTCACGATGAGCTAGATAAAGAGTATATTGTTGCTGCTAGGCTTGACGGCGCATCAAATATTTTTATTTTGTGGTATACCGTATTACCTAACATTACCCCAATCTTAGTAACAGAGCTGACGAGAGCACTTTCTATCGCTATTTTGGATATTGCCGCGCTGGGCTTTCTTGATCTGGGTGCACAGTTGCCCTCTTCTGAGTGGGGAGCCATGTTAGGGGATAGTTTAGAGCTTATCTATGTCGCCCCTTGGTCAGTCATTTTGCCCGGTGCAGCGATTATGATAAGTGTCTTATTCGTCAATTTACTCGGTGATGGCTTACACCGAGCAATCAATGCGGGGGTTGAATAATGCCATTGTTAGACATCCGCAATTTGACCATTGAATTTATGACAGCCAACGGCCCAGTCAAAGCCGTTGACCGTATTTCGATGACCCTTACTGAGGGGGAAGTCCGTGGCTTAGTTGGTGAGTCTGGCTCAGGTAAAAGCCTCATTGCCAAAGCCATTTGTGGCGTCACCAAAGATAATATCCGTGTTACCGCCGACCGCTTTCGTTTCCAAGATATTGACTTACTTAAACTTAGCCCTCGTAAGCGCCGTCGGTTGATCGGTCATAATATTTCGATGATTTTCCAAGAGCCGCAATCTTGTCTCGACCCCGCCGAAAATATTGGCAAGCAATTGATACAGGCTATCCCAGGCTGGACTTATAAAGGTCGTTGGTGGCAACGTTTTAATTGGCGTAAGCGCCGAGCCATCGAATTATTACACCGCGTGGGGATCAAAGATCATAAAGACATTATGCGTAGCTACCCTTATGAACTTACTGATGGTGAATGCCAAAAAGTCATGATAGCCATTGCAATTGCGAATCAGCCACGTTTATTGATAGCCGATGAGCCAACCAATGCGATGGAGTCCACTACCCAAGCACAAATTTTCCGACTGCTCGATAAGCTTAATCAAAACAATAATATGACTATCTTGTTGATCAGCCATGATATGGAAATGATGTCAAAACTCGTGGATAGAATTAACGTGCTTTATTGTGGTCAAACTGTTGAAAGCGCAACACCAGAGGATATTTTGCAACGCCCTCGCCACCCCTATACACAAGCACTGATTCGTTCAATACCTGATTTTGAAAGCCCGATTCCCCATAAAGGCCGATTAAATACCCTTCCGGGCGCCATCCCATCGCTGGAACATCTTCCAATTGGCTGTCGCCTTGGCCCCCGCTGCCCTTATGCACAACGGACATGTATCGTGGCTCCACCTCTACGTAATATCAAAAACCATCTGTTTGCCTGTCATTATCCGCTAAATACGGAGGAACCATCCTGATGGAAACGTTACTTGAGGTTCGCAATCTCACCAAAACTTTTCGTTTTCGCGAGGGGCTATTCCGCCGTTATGAATTAGAAGCGGTGAAACCATTGAGCTTTAACTTACAGGCAGGCCAGACATTAGCCATTATTGGTGCCAACGGTTCGGGGAAATCAACCCTTGCTCGTATGTTATCCGGCGTCACGGAGCCGACCGCAGGCGAGATTATGATCCGCGGTCACCGCCTCAGTTATGGTGACTACAGTTACCGTAGCCAGCGTATCCGTATGATATTCCAAGATCCCAGCACCTCGCTAAACCCTCGCCAACGTATTGGTCAAACCCTTGAGTTACCACTAAAGCTGAACACGGAACTGACCGGTATTGAGCGAGAGCGCCGTATTATTCAAACGCTTCGCCAAGTGGGTCTATTGGCCGATCATGCAGAATATTACCCTCATATGCTTGCGTCAGGCCAAAAGCAGCGTGTCGCATTGGCAAGAGCGCTAATTTTACAGCCTGAAATTATTATTGCGGATGAAGCATTGGCCTCCTTAGATATGTCAATGCGTTCACAAATTATCAATCTGATGTTGGAGTTGCAGGCAAAGCAGGATATTGCTTACATTTATGTCACGCAGCATTTAGGAATGATGAAGCATATTAGCGATAAAATGTTAGTCATGGATAAAGGGGTTGTCGTCGAGCGCGGAAATACTGCTGAAGTGCTAGCGTCACCACTTCATGATGTCACCCGTCGATTGATTGAGAGCCATTTCGGCGAACCTTTATCCATTGACGCATGGCGACAGGATATTTGACTGCTCCGAGGAGAACAGCAAAATACCCTTCTTTATGCAATACATGGTAAGATATCGACGATTCGTCAATAAAAAATGCGAAAACTACCCAAGACACGGTGTCTTCTGTTATATTCGCGTTTTCAATAGAAAATAAACAAGGATAATGCTATGGGTTTTTTAACCGGCAAACGCATTCTAATCACTGGCGTTGCCAGTAAATTATCAATTGCATACGGTATTGCTAAAGCAATGCATGAACAAGGCGCTGAACTGGCGTTCACTTATCAAAACGAAAAATTAAAACCTCGTGTCGAAGAGTTTGCTGCATCTTTAAACTCTAACATCGTTCTTGAGTGTGATGTTGCTGTTGATGCAAGTATTGACGCTATGTTTGCTGAATTAGGAAAATCCTGGCCTAAATTTGATGGCTTTGTCCACTCAATCGGCTTTGCACCAGCAGATCAGCTTGACGGCGATTATGTTGACGCGGTAACACGTGATGGTTTCCGTATCGCTCACGATATCAGTGCATACAGTTTTGTTGCGATGGCAAAAGCATGCCGTAACATGCTAAACCCAGATGCTTCTTTACTGACGCTTACCTATTTAGGTGCTGAGCGCGCTATTCCTAACTATAACGTAATGGGTCTTGCTAAAGCCTCTTTAGAAGCTAACGTTCGTTATATGGCAAATGCAATGGGTCCTCAAGGTATCCGTGTCAACGCGGTTTCAGCAGGCCCAATCCGTACACTCGCGGCATCAGGTATCAAAGACTTCCGTAAAATGCTGGCACACTGCGAAGCTGTAACGCCAATTCGTCGTACAGTCACTATCGAAGACGTGGGTAATACAGCGGCATTCCTAAGCTCAAATCTTGCAGCAGGTATTACTGGTGAAGTCGTACATGTTGATGGTGGTTTCAGCATTGCCGCAATGAATGAACTGGAACTTAAATAAGTTTTAGTTGATTGATGACAAACGCCATCTCCGGATGGCGTTTTGCTTTTAAAAACAACCGCATTTAACGAGCGATTGTGACATTCGCCTTAATATGTTTAAGATGAACGACAATCGTAAAAGTCACAATGACTAATAAAGACCAAGCTCCCCACTTCCCTGCATGCACAACCGACCACGCACCAATTTGGTTCGGGTATTGCCAAACCCCAAAAAAGTTCCGAAATTTTCCGCTAACCAAATAAAAAAGCCGATCAGCATAAACGCAAGTAATAATGGCATTCGCCGCTCTTTATCTAAGGGAGTATAAAAAACGGTACTACGTGCATATAGGCCAAAAATAAAAGCCGTTAAATACCAACGGTAATCATCAATATAATGATGGCTAAAAAAATTAATGTATATCGCTAAAGCCACCAATGTTGCCATCCAATAAGGTGGGTAATGCTCAATACGCACTTTAAAAAAACGCCACGACTGAATAATATAGCTACCAACAGCCGCATACATAAATCCTGTAAATAGAGGAACTCCCCACAGTTTACTATAGGCTTCATCGGGGTATTGCCACGAGGCTATTGTCGCTGAAGTTTTAAACAACTCCATGATAAACCCCACTAAATGGAAAACACAAATCGCTTTTAGCTCATCCCAAGTCTCTAACTTTGACCAAACAAGAAAAGCCTGAAATAGTACTGCAAACACCAGTAAAATATCATAGCGAGGTAAACCAAATAGCCCTTTAACAGGAACAAGAAACAATGCTAAAAAAAAGAAGCCCGCAAATAAGCATGAGCGCGCATTGATTAAGCCAAAAAACCAAAATTCTAAAACAAAACGCTTAAATCCAGTACTCTGATTAGGCGTATGCGCCATTAATACGTTATCAAGTTTATTTAATATTTTTAATTTGTTACACATACTTTCCATGTTACAAGCCTAACGTTATAAAGTGGCGACTCTGTGATAGTTGATTTTGAACGCGGATCCTAACAAGTTCCACACAATAAAAGATAAGGCATTAGTCTTAATTATTTACTAAAGTTACATCTAATCATCTGCCTACTCTAAAACGAATAAATACTGACATCTTAAAGCAAATGCTTTCTCATACGTCATGATATACTATGGGTGATATTAGTCTGCTGATTGCCAATATAACTATTTAGGAGTTTTATGATGAAATTGTATTATGCTCCCGGTGCTTGTTCCCTTTCCCCTCACATTATCTTGCGCGAAACAGGGCTGGATTTCAGCATTGTGCGTGTCAATTTAAAAGAGAAGAAAACCGAAAATGGCGAAGATTTCTTAGCTATCAACCCGAAAGGGCAAGTTCCTACTTTAATCTTAGATGATGGCGAACAGCTAACTGAAGGAGCCGTGATCGTCCAGTATCTCGCTGATCAAAAACAAGATAGAAATCTAATCGCGCCAGCAGGTACGATGAAACGCTACCATCAATTGGAGGCTCTGAATTTTATTTCTACTGAGCTACATAAGAATTTTGCGCCTTTATTCACGCCGGGCACTCCTGATGAGTATAAAGAGATGGCTAAAGCGACACTCATCAAAAAATTCCAATATGTTGATGATGTACTGGCTAAAAAAGCCTTCTTTGCCGATGACAGCTTTACTGTTGCTGATGCTTATTTATTTACCGTGAGTAACTGGGCAAAAATCGTCGGTGTTGATATTACTCATCTGAAACATTTAACAGAGTATCGAGACAAAGTCGCTAAGCGCCCTAAAGTCCAAGAAGCATTAGCTGCTGAAGGTTTGATCTGATTTTACTGTAGCGCTCCATAATGGAGCGCTACCTGTTCTATTTGTTTGCACACTTTAATCAAGTGCGGTTGCACAGAATTTATGTTCTGGTGTAACCATCTTATCCTGCGCCGCAACTAATTGAAGCTCATACTCACCCATTACTTTGGTTTGTAACATCACCTCATAAACAGCGGCAGCTACATGCTCTAAAGCTTTAGGCAAACTTTCACCTTTTAATAAATTCACCAGCATCAAACCACTCGTCAAATCCCCCACTCCTACCGGCTGCTTTTCACCAAAATCAACCAAAGGTCGGCTCACATGCCAGCTATGCTCTGCGGTGACTAAAATCATTTCAAAACGATCGGCTCTGTAGCCCGCTCGACTTAGATGTTTGACTAGAACAATTTTAGGCCCTTTGCAACATAATTGACGTGCTGCTTCCACAGCTTGCTCTACCGTTGCAATGGTTTTTCCTGACAGTGTTTCTAACTCAAGTAGGTTAGGTGCGATGATGTCACTAGCTTGTAAGGCTTGTTGACATAAAAACTCAGCGACTCCTGGAGCAACGATACATCCTTTCTCTGGATGCCCCATTACCGGATCACAAAAATAGAGCGCCTGTGGATTTGCTGCTTTGACTTGTTTGACAATCGCAAGAATATCATTGCCTTGCTCAGCAGAGCCGATATAACCGCTTAAGACGGCATCACAAATGTCTAATTTATGAATTTTAGCTAAGCCGCTAACAATCTCTGTTAAATGTTGAGCGGGAAAAACTGTGCCCGTCCATTGCGGGTACTGCGTATGATTGGAAAATTGTACGGTGTTGAGTGGCCATACATCGACGCCCATACGGCACATAGGAAAGACAGCCGCACTGTTTCCTGCATGACCGAAAACAACATGGGATTGAATTGAGAGAACACTTTTCATGGAAGACCCAAGGAATTGTTAAATCGAATGAAGCGAAATCAGTGATTCACCATTGCGTATATAGATTCAAAATAATTCCAAATAGATGTGACCAACCAATGAGGCAATACTAACGTTCATAGAAACAGGTATGTTCACAGTAACTCAATATATTTAGTCAATCATGCCATCTGAAAAATATGATGAATACAAATAGCCCGAGAACTTCTCGGGCTAGTAGGACAAAGGTTCGTCAGCGTTATTTCCAGTTGATTAAGCAGTCGTTTTTCTTACCACGACGGATCAGTGTGAAACGCCCAAACAGGCGATCAGAATCACTGAACACATACATTGGATCGGTCTGTTTTTGACCGTTAACTGCCACCGCATTTGAACTAATTGCTGTTCTTGCCTGTCCGCGTGAAGGCGTTAACTCTGAATCAACAAGCGCTTGCTGTAAGTCAGCACCATTTTCAAGCGTAATGCATGGCATACCATCTTGAGCCAATTGTTCAAAATCCGCTTCGGTCAAATCAGACACTGCACCAGAGAAAAGGCTTTCAGTAATACGACGCGCCGCGGCTAAACCTTCTTCACCATGTACCAGTCGAGTTACATTTTCAGCTAAAACATATTGTGCACGTGGCGCTTTACCGCTGTTTTTATCTTCTTCTTCAAGTGCATCAATTTCGCTTAACTCCATGAAGGTAAAGAATTTTAAGAAGCGATAGACGTCAGCATCAGCCGTATTGATCCAGAATTGGTAGAATTTGTATGGACTGGTTTTCTTAGGATCAAGCCAGACTGCACCACCTTCAGTTTTACCGAATTTAGTACCATCTGATTTGGTGATTAACGGTACAGTCATACCGAATACTTGGTTTTGATTTAAACGGCGAGTCAAATCAATACCCGAAGTAATGTTACCCCACTGGTCAGAACCACCAATTTGTAACTCAACACCATGCTCTTTATTGAGGTTTGCGAAGTCATAACCTTGCAGCAGGTTATAAGCAAACTCAGTGAAAGAGATCCCCACATCATCACGATTTAGGCGTTGTTTTACCGCTTCTTTGTTGATCATTTGGTTAACAGAAAAGTGTTTACCAATATCACGTAAGAAAGTCAGCACATCCATTTTACCAAACCAATCGTAGTTGTTGGCTAATTTAGCGCTGTTATCGCCACAATCAAAACTTAGGAAAGGCGATACTTGATTACGGATTTTTTCTACCCATTCTTGGACGGTCTCTGCGGTATTTAATTTACGCTCAGAGGCTTTAAAACTCGGATCGCCAATCAGACCCGTCGCGCCACCGACCAACGCCACAGGCTTGTGCCCGGCTAGTTGGAATCGTTTTAAACACAGCAAGGGAACCAGATGTCCCAAGTGCAAGCTGTCGGCGGTAGGGTCGAAGCCGCAATAGAGAGAGATAGGGCCTTGCGCCAGTCTCTCTGCTAACGCATCCTCATCCGTTACCTGGGCAACGAGGCCCCGCTCTTGCAATTGTTTAATCAGGTTATTGCTAGACATCAATGACTCCATCAGTTGAATTTTGTCTATCTATTTTTAGTAAAATGACCTCGAGCTGGGAGTGATTACCCAATCTCGTAGGTGTCGCTTGTCAGTTTTCGTAAACGAACCTATAGCATAAAGCGCCTAGCTGTGAAGTGCCAGCTAAAAAACATTTAATTACGGCGCTAATCTATCAATTTTCCAGCCATCCCCGTCTCGCTGATAAATAAAACGGTCATGTAACCGGTTGGCTCCCCCTTGCCAGAACTCAACACTATTGAATACCACACGGAAACCACCCCAAAAACTCGGTAGTGGCACTTCGCCATTTTGGAACTTTTGTTTTAGTTCTAAAAATTTACCTTCCAAAATGCTACGCGCTGAAATTCTGGATGATTGCTGAGATGCCCAAGCCGCAATCTGGCTATCTTTTGGACGACTATGGAAATACTTGACGACCTCAATAGGGTTTAAACGCTCTGCCACCCCTAAAAAACTCACTTGGCGCTCAAGTGGGTACCATGGGAAATGTAAGCTGACTTTATTGTTTTTTCCTAAATGCTGCGCTTTTCGGCTCCCCATGTTGGTATAAAAGACCAACCCTTTTTCATCGAAGTGCTTTAACAAAACAATACGTTGATACGGCTGACCTGTTTCATCAACAGTCGCAACACACATTGCAGTAGGATCACTTAAATTCGCTTCACAGGCCTGTTTTAACCACTTCTCAAACAGATCTAGTGGGTCTGCCGTTAAGTCAGATCGCCTTAAACCACCTTTCGTGTATTCACGGCGTAATGCTGCTAACTCTAAATTTTGTGCGTCATTCATCGTTTACTTATTTCCTTAACGCAATTATTTTTCATCGATATTCGCGGGATAAATCGCACCTAACACCGTTTCACGTTCAGCGCCTGTCACGGATGCAAGATTCCCCGGCAAATTAGCCATAGTTCGAGCAGCCAGCCATGCGAAAGCTAATGCTTCCATATCATCACCGCTTAAACCATATTTATCACTTGGCCCCACCTCTGTCCCCGGAAGCAAAGCCGCTAGGCGCTGCATCAAAAAGCTATTTTTTGCACCACCCCCACAAACAATTAAACGTTCACAGCCGCCACACAGTAAAATCTGCTCGGCAATTGACGCGGCGGTTAATTCACATAAAGTCGCTTGCACATCTTGAGGCAAAATATCAGGGAAGTCAGATAAGTGCTTATCTAACCATTGCATATTAAAATATTCACGCCCAGTGCTTTTTGGTGCCGACCGCCGGAAGTACGGATCACGTAACATCGCCTTGAGCAAAGGTTGATGTACCGTACCTGTACTCGCCCAATGACCATTTTCATCGTATGCACACTGTTTATGACGCCATATCCAGGTATCCATCAACATATTACCAGGCCCGGTATCGTAACCTTTGACATAAGCCCCCGGCAGTAAAGCGGTAATGTTCGATATGCCACCAATATTTAATATAATTCTTTTTTCTATTGCATGGCCTAATACTGCCAAGTGGAATGCAGGTACTAATGGAGCCCCCTGTCCACCATAGGCCATATCGCGACGCCTAAAATCCCCCACCGTCGTAATGCCTGTTAATGCAGCAACTCTATTGTTATCGCCCAGTTGTGTAGTAAAAGGTTGCGGGCCATCGGGTTCATGCCAGACGGTTTGCCCATGGCAACCAATTGCAATGATATCTTTTGCGGGAATGCCGGCTTTCGCCAATAATTGATTCACAGCATCGGCATAAAGTGACCCTAATTCACGGTCAATTTTTCCTATTTCAGATAATGTGGTTTCTTGGCCTTGGCAAATATTAAGAATTCTTTTTTTTAGCTCCACAGGAAACGCAACACTAATGCTTAATTGCTCAGCAACAAATTTATCGCTAATCGCTGCAAGAACAACATCAACCCCATCTAAGCTGGTTCCTGACATAATCCCTATATAACGACCTGACTTTATCATTATTGTTCCTTTAGGTTGCATAACGCTTTGTGAATTTAAGCTTCAAAAGATTGTGCTTTGATGGGGGAGTTTGTCAACCACACATTGTAATTTCTCGGGCTGACTCGCAGAAAAAAAGTCAGTACACGGATCCTGACGATTTTACGTTTAAAATATCGACAATAAGGTTATTTGGGCGCTCGAATATCTACCTAGCCAATTATAAGTTATAGTATAATTAACAAGCTAAGGTATTTATCAATGCAAACAAGGGTCGTCATTGGGTAATTAGAACAATTTTTGTGCAATTAACACACAATGATATTTGTATCGTCAATTTATTTAATGGAAACATTTAACAAAGTGTGCCTTACTTTATGAAATATTTCCTACTTTGAGATATTTTACCTAGTGTTTACACTTTGTTTAAAACAAAATCAGTAGTCTGATACCCGTTTTAGCCCTACATCATAATGGTCATCTTCATATTGTGATTATGGTTAAAACAACAATCCAATGCTATGTTAGTGCCACAGACAGCAAGTCTCATAGGAGTAATTATGCTTAAGAAAGTTTTCGTCGGTGTTGTAGCAGTCACTGTATTATCTGGCTGTGTCAATACCAGTACACTTTCTGGTGATACTATTTCAGCTAAAGACGCGAAACAAGTACAGACTGTGACTTACGGCACTGTGCTTAATGCTCGCCCTGTTACTATCCAAGCAGGTGATGATGGAAACGTTATCGGTGCAATTGGTGGTGCGGTACTAGGCGGCCTATTGGGTAACACCATTGGTGGCGGCTCTGGTAAAACGCTTGCAACCGCTGCGGGGGCTATTGCGGGTGGTTTAGCAGGCCAAGAAGCCCAAGGTGCGCTGAATAGAAGCCAAGGTGTACAGTTAGAGATCCGTCTTGATAGCGGCAAAAACATTGTCGTCGTTCAAAAACAAGATCCAAGTGTTTTCCGTTCTGGCCAACGTGTCATGATTGCAAATAGTGGCGGCACGGTCACTGTTTCTCCACGTTAATCTTAGTATATGTTCACCGGCAAAATTCTGACCGGTGAACATATCTTCTTAATTTTAAGGTTACCTAAACCATTGTTGTGTAGTCATCATACATCTACAGTTTCACTTCCTTATTGGACTTTGGATTTGACATCTTATGCAGTACCAACAAACCGTTGAACATCTGTAAATAACTGACAAATATTAATGTTTGCTTAAATTCCAATGATTATTTTTACGCTGTTTGATTTGTTCCTCAAAACACAATTAATCTAAAAAGTATCACTTGCTACTCAAGTTAACAGCAGTAAACTTTAAACACCCTTCTATCTTATAAATCAGTTAAAATAAAAATGATTTATCATCAAACAATAAATAAAGCCAATAATTTAGTTTCATACTAATTTATTAGGCGAAAAAATCAGAAGAAAAGTTCTATCAATAAAATAGATAATTAATCTTGTCATAATGATTTAAAGTTTAATAATGTACTTAGCTCATTAATAATTTCACTAATTATAAATCTCCTTGTAATCGTAAAATATTTTTCTCTAATTTCAGTAACAATAATGATAACTGACCCAGTTCATCCTGTGTAATATTTCCTAAAATCTCTTTGCGTGTATTATCAATTACCTCATCAACTGTTTTGATAAATGGCTCAGACTCTGGTGTCAGTTTTATTCTTTTTGCACGACGGTCATTCGCACAAGTGTGACGAGAAATCAGTTTTTTTTCCTCTAACTGATCTAACGTTCTCACTAATGAAGGTTGCTCAATACCAATCGCTTTTGCAAGTTGAATTTGCGACTGCTCCGGCGGTAGCTGGCTAATATTATGTAACGTAATCCAATGCGTTTGCGTTAGCTTAAGTGGTTTCAAACGATGATCAATCAGTGATCTCCACATGCGTACAACACGTGATAAATCAGCTCCTATTTGTGACTCCAATGTTCCCTCCTTATATAACACTATTCTGCCCAACAAATATACAACCCATAAATTATTCTTTAAATTATATATTCACTCCTTCTTGCTATGACAACTAATTATTAGAAAAAACCATGATAAATACCTATTTATAGTCATAGTCAATCATTTGATTTGTGATTTTAATCACCCATTAAATCCACTCATTTTATATATTAAACATCGTTTTATTTACTCACATAGACTATCAATGATCTTGTTAATAAGAATAGCCTTACTCCTCTTTCGAATCTATCTATTTTAACCCTTATAGTAATTACAATTAACAATAAAAAAGACAATTGCCGATTACTCCTTTAAAAACAATTAAATATAGTTAATCTTAAAATCATGCCATTTTCGGTAGCTTTGCCCTTATTTGATTATTATTTTGAATAACTAAAATTTAATTGAAGGATATATGAAGTAATTAACTATGTTTTATTAATTTCATTTCAATTTAATTACGCTTCAACGAATAGTCGTTAAAAAACTTTAATTAAAAAGATTGATGGGGGATGAGTGCGTTGATAACAATTAAAAAAGCTCTTGTTGAGGTGAAGGTGAGTCATCTTGCTGAGTTTTGACGGCTATTGAACGAATATAGCGCTGACGACATAAACGTAAGATATTACGCTTTTGGCTATCGGTAAATTTTAACCATCCGAAACGTTCTTCCCTAGAGCGAAAGCAACCACGGCAATAACCTTGCTCATTGGCTTGGCAAATCCCACGACAAGGGCTTTGAATTTCAAAAAACTCGAGTTGCTCTGCCATACTGATATCACCTAACTAAAAACACCAATTAATGATATACTCCACTAATACGATTATATCTATTATTTGTACAATAAATAAACCTATTTCATTGTGTTAAAGATAATAGGTACGTTATATTAGTCGTTAAAACGATTCAGTTTCATTTAGTTAATTCAAGGGAGTTCTCTTATGCGCTTACTACATACCATGTTACGTGTGACGGATATGCAGCGTTCAATTGATTTTTACACGAAGGTTCTCGGTATGCGTCTACTGCGTACCAGTGAAAACCCTGAGTATAAATATTCATTGGCATTCGTGGGTTACAGTGACGAAAGTGAAGGTGCCGTAATTGAGCTCACCTATAACTGGGGGGTTGATAGTTACGAATTAGGCACAGCTTATGGCCATATTGCCCTCGGTGTCGATAACGTCGCTCAGACCTGTGAAGATATCCGCCGTGCAGGTGGAAATGTGACACGTGAAGCAGGCCCAGTCAAAGGTGGTAGTACAATTATTGCTTTTGTAGAAGACCCTGATGGGTACAAAATCGAGCTAATTGAGAACAAAAGTGCTAGCAAAGGCCTCGGTAATTAATTCATTTCGATTCTTAAGTCACTAGGCAGTTCATATGCTGCCTAGTGTGAGTTTATCTGCAAAACTTTTCGGTTTTTGGCATAATAACCAACAACCGGAAACCTAAAATGAAAGCCTAATGTCTGATAAAAATAATCCTAACGCACTGGTTAGCCGCTTCAGGGGCTATTACCCTGTTGTCATTGATGTAGAAACTGGTGGGTTTAATGCCAAAACGGATGGTCTACTTGAAATTGCCGCCATCACGCTCAAAATGGATAAAGATGGCTGGTTATCGCCTGATGAAACACTTCATTTTCATGTTGAACCCTTTGAAGGGGCTAATTTAGAACCCGCTGCGTTAGCTTTTACGGGGATTGACCCAACTAACCCTTTACGTGGTGCTGTTAGTGAGTATGAAGCACTGCATGCCATTTTTAAAATGGTACGAAAAGGGATGAAAGCGACCGATTGTAATCGAGCTATCATTGTGGCTCACAACGCCACATTCGACCACAGCTTTGTCATGAATGCCGCTGAACGTGCGGGTTTAAAACGTAACCCTTTCCACCCTTTTGCGACTTTTGATACCGCTGCATTAAGTGGCCTTGTTTTTGGGCAAACGATTTTAGCTAAGGCCTGTGTCGCAGCAGGGATCCCTTTCGACGGTAAGCAGGCTCACGGCGCTTTGTATGATACAAACCGCACTGCTCTTCTTTTTTGTGAGTTAGTTAATAAGTGGAAAAAGCTCGGTGGATGGCCACCGGCGGAGCAAGAGTAAAAAATAGCCGTTTCCGAAATAGAAAGACCGTATTAGTCTAAACGCTTAATACGGTCTTTTTAGATACATTAATGACGAGATTACTCAGCTTTCGTCTCATCAGCAGGACGGTACTTGTCTGCTGTTTCTTTAATCAGTGACTGTAATTCACCACGCTGATACATTTCCATGATGATATCACAACCACCTACTAATTCACCGTCAACCCATAATTGGGGAAATGTTGGCCAATTTGCGTATTTTGGTAGCTCTGCACGGATATCTGGATTTTGCAGGATATCGACATAAGCGAAACGTTCACCACAAGCAGATAACGCTTGAACTGCCTGAGCAGAAAAACCGCAGCTAGGAAGCTTAGGAGAGCCTTTCATATACAGCAGGATTGGGTTTTCTTTAATCTGGCGTTCGATTCTTTCAATTGTCGTCATTTTTACTTCCTTAACATTAATATAATTAGTATATTTCTTGTTTTTCAATCAGATAAAAAATACAGAACAAAAAACATACTACATAATACTACATTTCACTCTTAATACATCAATGAGTTAAGCTGCGATTACGAATGAAAAAGAGGGGTGTTAAGCCCCTCCTTTGGTTTGCTTGTATTGTGACTTATTTATGATTCAAGTCAAATAAATCTACTACCTAGCACGCTCCCTGCTCTGCATCACTCTTTTCCTACCATACTCTCCCGCAATGATAAAAAACCGACGAATAACAGTCTCACTGAACTATCAGCTTATCTCACAAATTTATTTGGTATTAGGGAACAATCAGGATAGCGACGGTAGTTATGAGCTAACTACACGTTAGTCATCCACCCGCTATTGAAAAGCCATACGTTCATCTCCCCGTTTACAGTTACGGTGAAACTCTGCTGATAAAATAATATCCCTATGATTTTACGGTGTATTTATCAGTAAGATTTGTTAAGATAACCCTATAATGACTAAGCCTACAATCAGACAGCCATATCGTGCTATTATTAATATATTAAATAATAGTTCATGCCGCATAAATGTTCAGTTTATGCACATTAACAGCATGATCATGGCTATAAAAATATTCGCTCAACTTTATGAGCACTACACCCATATGTGTTGTTTTACACCTAAACAAGGAGTACGCAATGTCTTTTGAACTACCCGCTCTACCTTATGCTAAGAATGCTCTAGAACCTTATATCTCGGAAGAAACACTCGAGTACCATTATGGTAAACACCATAATACCTATGTTGTTAACCTGAATAACTTAGTCAAAGGTACTGCTTTCGAAGGTAAATCACTGGAAGAGATCATTAAAACCTCAGATGCTGGTATTTTTAACAATGCGGCACAAGTTTGGAATCACACTTTCTACTGGAACTGCTTAGCGCCAAACGCTGGCGGGGAACCAACAGGTAAAGTCGCAGAAGCGATTAACAAAGCATTTGGTTCTTTCGCTGAATTTAAACAGCAGTTCACTGATGCAGCAACCAAAAACTTTGGTGCTGGTTGGACTTGGTTAGTTAAAAAAACTGATGGCAGCTTAGCGATTGTAAATACCTCTAACGCTGGCACCCCTATCTCTGGTGATGACAAACCTCTTCTTACTGTCGATATTTGGGAGCACGCCTACTATATTGACTACCGCAATGCACGTCCTAAGTATTTAGAGAACTTCTGGGCGCTGGTTAATTGGAAATTTGTTGAAGAAAATCTAGCTTAATTGATTTTTATCACTAACAATAAGGGCGAGTATTCACTCGCCCTTATTCATTCTACCTTTATTTAAAAGGCAAAATTAGAAAATATGTACTGCAAAAGCAATGATCACAGCCAAAGAACCTAACGCTGCTAATAATCCAAATTTAAAATCTGTATCCATGAGTTCCTCTCATCAAACGAACAGTTAACCAGCAACATAACCATAACTTTAACATGGTTAAATAAGTATGACATGACGATTTATAAAAACCAGTGTCTATATCACAGGTTATAACATCAATTATTTCTTTTGTTTTTGCGCTAGATCAGACAAAATCGATAACAAATCGCTAAATTATTGCCAGTTAAGGTACTATGCCTCAATATGCTGGTAATTTTTAATAAGAATTCATGACAAGACCGCTTATTGGTCAGGAGTTTTTTTTCCCCATGGCAACGATTAAAGATGTGGCGAAGCGCGCTGGCGTCTCCACCACAACCGTATCCCATGTAATTAACAAAACACGCTTTGTAGCCGATGATACTAAGGCTGCTGTTTGGGCTGCAATAAAAGAACTCAATTATTCGCCGAGTGCCGTTGCTCGTAGTTTGAAAGTTAATCATACAAAATCCATCGGCTTGCTCGCGACATCGAGTGAGGCACCTTATTTTGCTGAGGTCATTGAGTCTGTTGAAAACAGTTGTTATGAGAAAGGCTATACTCTAATTTTATGTAATTCGCATAATAACTTAGGTAAACAACAAGCTTATTTACAGATGCTGGCACAAAAACGTGTCGATGGCCTACTCGTCATGTGTTCTGAATACCCTGATAAACTAATCAATATGTTAGAAGATTACCGTAACATCCCAATGGTCGTTATGGATTGGGGAACATCACGCGGTGACTTTACTGACAGTATCATTGATAATTCATTCCATGGCGGCTATCTCGCGGGTCGTTACTTAATTGACCGAGGCCATCGCGATATTGCGGTGATCCCCGGCTCTTTGGAAAGAAATACAGGGATTGGGCGGCTCACTGGCTTTAAAAAGGCCATGGAAGAGGCGAAGGTCACTTTACGTGACGAATGGATTGTTCAAGGCGACTTTGAACCTGAGTCAGGCTATAAAGCCATGATGCAAATTTTGAGTAATAAGCAAAAACCCACTGCCGTATTCTGTGGTGGTGACATCATGGCGATGGGCGCCATTTGTGCCGCTGACGAAATGGGGCTACGGGTTCCTCAAGATATTTCCATTATAGGTTATGATAATGTGCGCAATGCACGTTATTTCACCCCTGCATTAACCACAATACATCAACCTAAAGAACGCTTAGGCCAAATGGCATTCGCTATGTTGCTAGATCGCATAGTGAATAAACGTGAAGATGCACAAACAATCGAAGTGCATCCACGTTTAGTTGAACGGCGCTCAGTGGCTGATGGTCCGTTCATCGATTACCGCCGCTAATTAAGGAGCTAGCCATTCGGCGTTGAGTGTTTCACTGTCTCCTAAGTATTCAAGTAACCAACTCAACGCCGGTGAGGTATTTTTTTCAACCCAAGTTAAACAGCATGGGCTTGGCGGAAACGGCTGTGTTAATTGTAATGGCACAAGCTTTCCAGCTTCACAAAATGGCGCTCCGCGGTGTTCAGGTACCATCCCAACACATAACCCATTCACTAAACATGCCATTCCATTTTCCCAAAATGGCACGACTAAACGCCGCTGGTTATCTAGTGCCCATGTATCGCGTTTGGGTAGGTTCCTTGATGTATCTTCAAGGCATAGACTTGGGTATTCACGCATTTGGTCATCCGTTAATCCTCCCTTTAACTGCGCTAATGGGTGGTTAGGACTGGCAACACATAACCATGACATAAACCCCATATCGCGAAAACTATAGCGTTCGCCGATCGGTGAGGCGCGTGTTGCACCAATGGCCACATCGACACGCCCATCCGCAAGCGCATCCCAAACACCGTTAAAAACTTCAGGATGGATATACAACTCAATGTCTGGGAAGTGGCGATAGAAATCGAGGATCAATTGCTCCGTTCGTTGAGGTTTCACTATGCAGTCAACCGCAATACTAAACTGCCCTCGCCAGCCATTTGCGGCTTGCTGACACTGGTGGCGTGTCTGTGTCATTTTTTTGATAACAGATCGACTTTGCTTGATAAATATTTCCCCAGCCTCTGTTAAAACAACATCGCGGTGACGTCGCTCAAATATCGGTACTGCAAGCCATTCCTCGACTTGCTTGACCGTATAGCTAATCGCAGAAGGCACTCGGTGAAGCTCCTCTGCTGCACCACTAAAACTCCCAGTTCTTGCAACTGCATCAATCACTTCTAAGGAATGAGCTGACCACATAACGATACCTTTCAAAAATTTTGATAGCACATTCCAAATATTACCGTTTCACAATGTAAAAATACAACCTATACAATAGGGTATCTATTAACAATTTTGTAAATTTTAGATAAGTAATCTGCCATGACAAATACTGCGACAAAAAACTCCCCAGGCTTTATGTTCTACCTTGCTGGGTTGAGTATGCTAGGGTTCTTAGCTATTGATATGTATCTTCCCGCATTTGGGTCAATGCAAACTGCATTAAATACTTCTGAAGGCGCAATTAGTGCTTCTCTAAGTATCTTCTTAGGGGGATTTGCCCTTGCTCAACTGCTATGGGGGCCTTTATCGGATAAGCTAGGTCGTAAACCGATCCTCATTGCCGGTTTGTCACTCTTTATTTTAAGTTGTTTAGGGATGTTATGGGTCACCAGTGCAACACAACTGCTTATCTTACGTTTTTTACAGGCAATTGGCGTCTGTAGTGCAGCCGTTCTTTGGCAAGCACTAGTTATCGACCGTTATGACTCCTCTAGTACGCAAAAAGTGTTTGCGACCATTATGCCCCTAGTTGCTCTTTCTCCTGCTTTGGCGCCTTTATTGGGTGCATGGGTGCTTGAGCATTATGATTGGGAAATTATCTTTGTTGTTTTAATGGCCGTTGGGGTTTTATTATTACTTCCGACATTTTTATTAAAAAATGTTGCCCCAAAAGAGATCATTAGTAGTACATCAGGAAAAGAGTCCGTTTCATTTTTAAAATTACTCAGCTCACGTATATACAGTGGTAACGTTTTGGTTTACGCATCCTGTAGTGCCGGTTTCTTTGCTTGGTTAACGGGGTCACCTTTTATTTTAAGAAATATGGGTTTTGACCCAGCAGATATTGGTCTGAGTTATATTCCTCAAACTCTTGCCTTTATTATTGGTGGTTATGGATGTCGTTTTTTATTAATCAAAGTCCGTGCTGAAATCTTATTTCCATTATTATTGATCGGCTATGCTGTGAGTATGTCAATTCTGTTTGTAATGGCAATTTATACCACACCAAGCCTAACCATGATCTTAATCCCCTTTTGTTTTATGGCAGCAATGAACGGTGCTTCTTACCCAATTGCAGTTTCAAAAGCGCTGAATGCCTACCCTCAGGCAAGTGGTAAAGCTGCCGCATTGCAAAATACCTTACAACTGGGATTGTGTTTTGTCGCCAGTATATTAGTTTCCGCATTACCTTTTGAGCCGCTACTATCCACAACAGGTGTCATGGCAATAACAATATTACCAATGATTATTGGTTATTTTGTTCAAAATACAAAAGATTGCACTGAATCATCACGGAAAAATGCAGAATATCAGCCTCAATAACTAATTTTGCTATCAGCCACTACTCTGTAGTGGCTGATTTGGAATAAAAAACCTAATTAAGTCGTCTTTTTAAAATCATCCACTCTTTATTTGACATTCCAATTCTGTATATTTACTTTCAAATTCTACTTTTCTGGCTAAAGTGACATTTTTCGCCATTGTTAAATAAAACTATCGCTTCTATACTCGGATAATACTTAGTCCGAAGTGATTTTTGAGTTAATAAATATTGATGGTTTAAACTCAGGGCGCGACGGTATAAATGCGCTCCTGTCTTTGTGAAGCTATTCTTCGCAACCCTACACTTTCAGCAAACTGAAATTCTATCTCAAAAACCTTCATCTCAAGTTGGAGAGCATATGAGCACTTGTGTAGATGAAACTAAAGCGAAAGTTTCGAATTGGCAAAGGATCGCAGAGTCTTTATTAAACCAAGCAGGCATAGAAATAAACGGCTCTCGCCCTTTCGATATTCAAATACATAATACCGATTTTTATAAAAGGGTTTTACAAAAAGGGTCTCTCGGTCTTGGCGAGAGTTATATGGACGGCTGGTGGGACTGTGAGCGCTTAGATATATTTTTCTATAAAGTATTGCAAGCGAAACTCGACACTAAGCTGCCGAATAACCTTACCGATATCATGAAAGTCGCTATGGCGCGCCTAAGAAACCTGCAAACCCAAAAACGGTCTTGGATTGTAGGAGAAGAGCACTATGATTTGGGTAATGATCTTTTTACCCTAATGCTTGACCCTTATATGCAATATTCTTGCGGTTATTGGCATGATGCGACATCACTTGAACAGGCACAAATTAATAAATTGGATCTAATTTGTCGCAAACTGCAAATAGAGCCGGGTATGCGCCTTTTAGATATTGGTTGTGGCTGGGGAGGCTTAAGCGCCTATGCCGCTCGCCATTATGGCGCCTCTGTTACAGGGGTCACTATCTCTAAAGAGCAACAAAAACTCGCACAAGAGCGTTGTAAAGGCTTAGACGTTAATATCATTTTGCAAGATTACCGTGAGTTAAATGATAAATTTGATCGCATCGTCTCTGTTGGCATGTTTGAACACGTTGGCCCTAAAAACTACGCAACCTATTTCGATGTGGCACGTAGAAATATTAAAGACGATGGCTTATTTTTGTTACACACAATTGGTTCTAACAAAAATAAAGTCAATGTGGACTCGTGGATTGGTAAATATATTTTCCCAAATGGCGTATTACCCTCTATTCAAAATATTGGGAACTCAAGTGAAGGTAAATTTATCATGGAAGATTGGCACAATTTTGGGGCTGATTACGATAAAACGTTAATGGCTTGGTATGAACGCTTCTTAAATAGTTGGTCAGAACTAAGTAATAATTATACTCCTCGCTTTAAACGTATGTTTACCTATTACTTAAACTCTTGTGCTGGCGCTTTCCGAGCAAGAGATATTCAGTTGTGGCAAATCCTCTGGAGTCCGAACGGCGTTAGCGGAGGCATTAGAGTTCCTCGGTAACACAATTACGGAATATTCCTTCTTATAAAGGCTCTATTATTGAGATGAATCTCTTTATAGAGCCTTTAATAATGCATAAATATTATTTTAATTAGTCTTTCGACTAAAAAACGTTATTATAAGTGATTCGAACAACTCGCTATGTAGGAATTATGCTCAAACAGTATTATCCGCCAACGGAATTGAATGGTTTTATCAGTTCGATTCTAATTATCAAGAAATTTACAACACCGATTAAAATTTTTCCTGGTACTGGCGCAGAAATTTGGGTTTCTACCAAAGCGTTACGTCTGTCTACTGATCACCATCAACAAGTCAACAAATATCAGCTTGTTATTCCGCGTATCGACACTTTTACCGCAGAGCCTAATCATGGGAAGCTCATGGTATTGCGTGTACGCCATGATGCCGTGCGTTTTTTATTACCTAAACGCATCTTAACTTATACCGATATACCGACCGCGTTAGCCGATATATGGCAGGATCCTTGGTATAAAGAGTTATCGAAATCATCCTTTAAAGGACTCCTTGATTGTTTTAATGCGACGAAAGTCTCAAAACAGCATCAATTAGTGGATGATATATTGGCGATCCTCTACCGAAATCCAACCAAAAAGATTAATGATATTGCTGATGAAATGGGATACAGCGCACGTTTTATACAAAAAGAATTTTTAAAAGAATATGGCATTACCCCTAAAAGATATCAGATAAATTGCCGTCTAGAACAACTACTTAAGGCAATGCTTGCCGAGCAAGATACCTATCGCTGGCTAGAAACAGGCTATTATGATCAGTCCCATTTCTATCGTGATTTTAAGCGTTATTTCACGATGACGCCGTCTGCTTTTTTGAAGTCTCATTATTCGTTTTTTTACAATACAAAAGCCAAGTTCCCTTTAAGATAGTTCTCGATACACATAAGGAGAACGGAATGAGTATTGTTGTATATGCACAAATCACAACAGAAAATAAGAATGGATTTTTAACCAAAGACATAATCAAAAATTTAGCTAAGCTAAGTCGTCGTGAGCAAGGATGCATTAAATATGACCTTATCACTAAAGAGGATGGTTACATCGTTTTTGAAGAATGGGAAAGTACCGATGCGCTTGAAATGCATAAAAAGTCAGCGCATTTTAAACGGCTCGTTGAAGCAATTGAACGTGATAATGCTAGCATTTCTATTAATTTTAGCGAAAAAGCATAGTGGCGCAAATTAATACTTGGTACTAAAAAACCCAACAAAAGTGCAAATACAAGGGATTTCCCCTTAAGATAGTAAAACTTATCAGACTTTTAATGCTATAACACCAGCTAACTCCTCGGTGCTATAGCATTTTCAGTTTCCCTCATACAAAGGGTTACATTTAGTTATCGCTTGCCTGTGTAATCGCTTCCTGAGCTTTTTTTTCCTGCTCTTTCTGCAATAAAACTCGTTCGACTGTATCAACTATCGCTTGAGTTTGTGGATCTATTTCAATGTTCACTTTATCCCCCAGCCGTTTCAAACCTAATGTGGTTCTTGCTAAGGTTTCAGGGATCAGATGTACACAAAAACGGTTATTGATTACGTCACCGACAGTGAGACTGATCCCATCAATCGCAACAAACCCCTTGTGTAAAATATATTTCATCAATGCTTTGTCATAGATAGACAACCAAATTTGATGATTATCTTCTGATGTGAAGATTTTACTGATCTCTGCGGTCGTCACAATGTGGCCTGATACCACATGGCCGCCTATCTCATCACCATACTTTGCAGCTCTTTCAATGTTAACAACATCACCAACCTTCAATTCACCTAGGTTGGTTAGCCTGAGTGTTTCCTTGATTAAATCAAAGCTAACATATTCGCCATCTATTTTTGTTACTGTTAGGCAACAACCATTATGCGCTACGGAAGCGCCGGTCTCTAAGCCGACAAGCAGTTCTGGTGTAAATTTCATCACATGGGTACGAAAGTTAGCTCTCTCTGTAACCTCAACAATTGGGGCAGTCCCCTGAACGATACCTGTAAACATAATGATTCTCAGTGCTATGAATTGATAGTCTCAGTTTACCTAAACATTCTTAGAGATCTATCTAATTTGAGTGGTTTGGCTCAACCTATGTGTGAATTTGTGTAACATTATCATGCCGCTCCATACACAACTTTCTTTCATATTAAGAACAACAGATCATTGGCTTAAGTTATCAAAAGAGTTAAAATATAAAGTTGCTATTAACTATTTGATTTATCAAAAATCATTAGCATTTCTTTCTCTATATTCTATTAATCAGTATTTATTACTCTAAAGGTGTATGCGTGCAGAAATATTTTACAGAAGCGCGTAGCTTGCTCGCTCTCGGCATTCCGATCATTCTTGCTCAATTTTCACAAACGGCGATGGGTTTTGTGGATACCGTGATGGCAGGTAGTGTCAGTGAAACCGAGATGTCAGCAGTTGCAGTTGGATTTTCTATCTGGCTGCCAGCTATTCTTTTTGGTCAGGGGTTATTAATGGCACTGACACCTATCGTCGCACAGATGAATGGTTCTGGTCGCCGTCAGTTAATTGGTAATCAAATTCAGCAAGGGCTATGGCTAGCGTTCTTCCTTTCACTGGGTGTGATTTTTTTACTTTATAATAGTAAGTTAATTATTGGTAACATGCCGCATATTAATGAAGAGCTAGCAGATAAGTCTGTCCGTTTCTTACATGCGATTATGTGGGGTGCGCCCGGCTATCTATTTTATCAGGTCTTTCGTAGCCAATGTGAAGGTCTATCCAAAACCAAACCAGGCATGGTGATTGGTTTTCTCGGCTTGATGGTCAACATTCCCATTAACTATATCTTTATTTATGGGCATTTTGGTGCGCCTGCATTAGGTGGTGTGGGTTGTGGTGTCGCAACTGCATCAGTCTACTGGGTAATGTGCATTATGATGCGTTGGTACGTAAAAAGAGCGGGCTCACAACGCGATATTAAGGCGACACAACCCTTTGCTTCCCCTAACCCACTTATTATGAAACGTATTTTTGTTTTAGGTGCACCTATTGGGTTAGCGTTATTTTTTGAAGTGACACTATTTGCCATCGTCGCATTGCTGGTTGCGCCGCTGGGTGTCGTGGCGGTTGCAGGACACCAAGTTGCATTAAACTTCAGCTCGGTCATGTTTATGTTCCCATTGTCATTGGGTATCGCTGCCACTATCCGTGTGGGTTATAACCTTGGACAACAATCGACTGAAGCAGCGAAAGTCTCTTCTTATACCAGTTTGGCAGTTGGCTTATTAGTCGCATGCTGTACCGCGATCCTGACGGCAACCTTACGTGAACCTATTGCGTTAATGTATAACAAAAGCCCTGAAGTAGTTGTTCTCGCTTCAAGCCTCATGCTATTTGCAGCGATTTACCAGCTTTCAGATTCGGTGCAGGTCATCGGTGCAGGTATTTTACGCGGCTATAAAGATACGCGTTCTATCTTCTTTATTACCTTTACCGCTTACTGGATTTTAGGGTTACCTGTGGGTTATGTACTCGCATTAACTGACTTTATCTTCCCTGCGATGGGACCTAAAGGCTTTTGGATCGGATTTATTGTGGGTCTAAGTGCGGCTGCCGTGGGTATGGCCACCCGTATTTGGTGGATCCATAGGCAACCTGATAGCGTTGTTTTACTTCGTTCAACGCGCTAATTGATGGAATAACAAGCAAATTATTCGATTGGGGAATGTATTTTTGCTTTAGTCGCTGTAAATACGAGCAAACTATCACGAAAATACATTTTCCCCTTGCCAGAACGGCGGTAGGACGTTAATATTCGTTCCCGTTGTCACCCTGACAGTTTTGAAACGCGTCCGTAGCTCAGTTGGTTAGAGCACCACCTTGACATGGTGGGGGTCGGTAGTTCGAGTCTACTCGGACGCACCATTTCACAACGTCAATGATATTACAATGCGTCCGTAGCTCAGTTGGTTAGAGCACCACCTTGACATGGTGGGGGTCGGTAGTTCGAGTCTACTCGGACGCACCATTCAACGATGTTATTCACTGTTTCTCTCTTGTTTTCTTATCTGCTCCACCGTTTTTGTGACCACCTTCTCGTGTTGCGCAACAGCACCGATAAAATCTTCAATTATTTTGATCTGAAATATCTCTTCACTCAATTTTGCAAAATTTGATTTGTCTCACAGTTTTTTGTTGTCTATAATAATCGCACAAGCTGAAAGGTTTCATCAAAAATAAATCAGTAAGTTAGCTTTAGTGCATTAGGTTACAATCATAATAATTAGCATAAAAAATGTGATCTAATCCACAACATAATTGCATTGAACACCAGACTGTCGCCTATTCTTAATACAATGCGTTGCGCAACAAAACGTATTCATGAATCGACGACAATACCGATTTCCTTTATAACCTTTAGATAGACTGCCATGAAAAAAACGAAAATTGTTTGTACCATCGGTCCAAAAACCGAATCAGAAGAAAAATTGAACCAACTTCTTGATGCAGGCATGAATGTCATGCGTCTCAACTTCTCTCACGGCGACTATGAAGAGCATGGTCAACGTATCAAAAATCTACGTGCAGTCTGTGCGAGAACTGGCAAACAAGCCGCTATCCTGCTTGATACTAAAGGGCCTGAAATCCGCACCATGAAACTTGAGGGCGGTAACGATGTTTCTCTCGTTGCTGGTCAAACTTTTACATTCACTACAGATACCTCAGTTATCGGTAATAAGGACAGAGTTGCTGTAACTTATGCCGGTTTGACCGCAGATCTTAACGCGGGTGATACCGTTTTAGTCGACGACGGTTTAATTGGCATGAAAGTGAAAGATGTCACCGCGACAGAAGTGATCTGTGAAGTCTTGAATAATGGTGATTTAGGTGAGAAAAAAGGCGTTAACCTACCCGGCGTCTCTATTGGTTTACCTGCTCTCGCTGAAAAAGATAAAGAAGACCTGATTTTTGGTTGTGAGCAAGGCGTCGATTTTGTCGCCGCGTCGTTTATCCGTAAACGTTCTGATGTGGAAGAAATCCGTGCTCACCTGAAAAAACACGGTGGCGAAAATATTCAGATCATCTCAAAAATTGAAAACCAAGAAGGTTTGAATAACTTTGATGATATCCTAGAAGCGTCTGATGGTATCATGGTTGCCCGTGGTGACTTGGGTGTTGAGATCCCTGTAGAAGAAGTTATTTTCGCCCAAAAAATGATGATTGAGAAATGTATTGCTGCACGTAAAGTCGTGATCACCGCAACGCAAATGTTAGATTCAATGATCAAAAACCCACGCCCTACTCGCGCTGAGGCAGGCGACGTGGCAAACGCCATCCTTGATGGTACGGATGCTGTGATGCTTTCAGGTGAAAGTGCTAAAGGCAAATACCCTGTTGAAGCCGTTACTATCATGGCAACGATTTGTGAGCGCACAGATCGCATCATGCCAACCCGTATTGATAACCAAAAACCAGGCCAACGCCTACGTGTCACCGAAGCGGTTTGCCGTGGCGCCGTTGAGATGTCTGAGAAGTTAGACGTTCCACTGATTGTCGTTGCTACTTTCGGCGGTAAATCAGCCAAATCAGTCCGTAAATACTTCCCTACCGCGCCTATTTTAGCGCTAACCACTAACGAAGAAACCGCTCGTCAGTTGTTATTGGTAAAAGGTGTAGTACCAATGATGGTTGGTGGTTTCACATCAACAGATGATTTTTACCGCGAAGGTAAACGTGCAGCTTTAAATAGCGGCTTGGCGAAAGAAGGTGATGCTATTGTGATGGTATCTGGTGCATTAGTTCCAAGCGGAACAACCAATACATCTTCCGTACACGTGCTGTAATTAGCAATAGCTTAAAATCCATAACGTCTTAAGACATCGTTTAGGGCGTAATTAAAACGGGGAGAACTTTGTTTTTCCCGTTTTTGTTTTTTTAAGTCATGTTTCAATAAATGAATGTTTGTCATTCTGCCTGAGCACAATAAATGGTTGCCATTTTCGCTCATCCAACACTTATACTATTAGTCGAATAAGGTAGGATGTTTTGTTTTAACATAAAATGCTTCCGGTAGAGAATATTTTGATTTATGGCGTTATTGCAATCTATTATTCATTTGCTATATTAGACTAATATCTCAAAGAGAGTTTGATTTGATTGAATAATAGCCTTGAGAGTTGAGAATACATTTTTTCTTATTTTTCCTACTGTCTGGCTAAAAGTATTTCTAGCAAAACTGGAAATTAAGTACTAGCATAAGAAAAAGTAAGTACCATTCCTGAACGCATTGCGTTGTTCATATGGAATAAGTAGATGTAGAAACAATCTGATATCTATTTTACTGGTCGCTTACTTTGGTATTTTCAAGATAAATCTATCTAGAGGGTAAAATAATGATTCGTACTAAAATTGTTCTGGGCTCTATCGTTCTAGCTTCAGCATTACTGGCGGGTTGTTCTAACAGCACTGAAGTGCAAAAACTCTCTTCAGACGTGCAAACTCTGAATGGTAAAGTTGATCAACTGAGCAACGATGTCCAGACTATTCGCGCTGAAGTTCAAGCTGCACAACAAGAAGCAGCTCGTGCTAACCAACGTCTTGATAACCAAGTTCGTTCTTACAAAAAGTAAGTTTGAATTAGCAACGGTATAACAGTCTACTGTTTTATACCGCATAATCTTATATGTAGAGGGCCTAGATATTAGGCCCTTATTTTTTACCTGTTATTCGTTTTCAGATCCCTGATAGACAGGTTGAGGCTGTGAAATAGTAAATTCATCAATCGGATTCAACGCTGGATATTTACCCTGTTCATTGATGACTTCATCCGTTTGACTGCCACTCACGCTGTACTCCGGTTCATATTGCCTTTCAACCCCCTGCTCCTTGTTAACCCTCACAGGCAACCCTGAACGCCTTGCCAGCTCTTTTTCCACTAATGCTTTATCAATCTCTTCATTTTCAAGGAAACGTTTAAAATCATCAGAGAGCGGTATCGGCATTGTTTGTGGATCATCTGAGGCTTTCTTGGAAAGAGGTTGGTGTACTTCGATGTAATAGCTACCATCGGCTTCTTTTGAATATTTAACCGGTTGATTGATCACTTGCACTCGCGTTCCTTTAGGAACCGTTTTAAACAGAGCTTCAATATCATCTGGGCGTAGACGAATACAGCCTGAGCTAACACGCATACCAATACCAAAATCAGCATTCGTGCCGTGAATTAAATATTCACCTCTGCCATATGCTAAACGTAACGCATAAAGCCCCATTGGGTTGTCTGGTCCTGCGGGTACCACCGCAGGCAAAGTGATCCCTTCTTTGGCATAATTTTTACGAATATTCGCCGTTGGCGTCCATGTGGGATCTTTAATGGATTGGCTCACAGATGTCACCATTTCCGGTGTATCACGCCCTAATTGACCAATTCCGATAGGATAGACCACCACTTCTTTACTACCTTCAGGATAGTAATACAGTCTTAATTCGGCGAGGTTAATAATAATCCCCGTCCGAGGTGTTGCTGGCAATAACATTTGCGTCGGAATAATCAACTCTTTGCCAGCTTCGGGTAAATAAGGATCCGTACCGGGGTTCGCTTCTAGCATCGCCAGTAAACCAATTTGATATTCGCTGGCAATCATTTCTAATGAACGACCATCATTGGGAACAACATAGTGTGTATTTTCCCCGATAAGGCGCGTATTGCTATCTGGTAATGGATAATCCTTCGCTTGTACTGGCGATAGCAATACACTTGCCACAAACAAACTTGCCACAGTTAACGCTTTCTTCATACCGACTCCAGGGAATACCAAACTATGCTCTAATAACTTGAGGGGTAGCTAGGCAGCAAAAAAGCAGCCACGAGAAATTCAAATGGAGCTTAGCCACAACTCGACGATTCGAAGCGGATAGACATCGCTTCTCATTCAAGATGTACATAATAGCAACTATATTGCTCATCTTTAATACCCGTTGAATATTTTGTAAGTAGTAATCGTTATATCATTGATGAAACAATGAGTTAAGCTAAATCGAAGAGTTAATCATGAATACAAGGGATGGCTGCTCAGAACAGTTCAAAAAAACAAGCAGGGAAATAGTATTCCCCGCGAGATAATTATTGTAGCTGTGTTGCTCGGGAAAGGATTGTCCGGATCATCGCATTAAGGCCCTGAGTACGCGACGGCGTCAAATGCTGCTCCAAAGCAAGTTGAGCGAAAAATGATTTGACATCTACTGACAAGATCTGCTCAGCCGTTTTCCCCTGAAAAAGAATAATGACTATTGCAACTAACCCTTTCACGATCGCCGCGTCACTATCACCAGCAAAACAAATGCTACCATCTGGCTGTTTTTGCATATCTATCCAGACTTGGCTTTGACAACCTGCAATCAAGTTACTATCGCTACGTTGTTGCTCTGTTAATGGCGTTAAGCGCCCACCAAGCTCTATCATGTATAGATAACGCTCTTCCCAGTCTTGGCAACGTGCAAAATTCCGTAGCAATTTATGTTCATCGGGTAAAGCTGGCATACTTCTTTCCTTAATTAATCACAAATGTCTCTAAGGCTAGTCAACCTGATTCGTTTTCTCTGCTGATTAGCAAATCGTTCAGTTAATAGGAGCAGGGTTAATAAATGAAAAAGCCAATAACATATTGGCTTTTTCAGTCAATGATAACAAAAACAATCAGGCTTTAACGCCTAGCCTAACAATTTTTTAATGCGCTGTAATGCATTGAATAAGGAATCTATCTCTTCTTTGGTCGTATAGATACCTACCGAAGCGCGACACATTGCAGGAACATTATAGCGGTCCATCAATGGTAATGCACAATGGTGCCCAGTACGGATAGCAATACCATATTGATCTAAAAAAGAGCCAACATCGTAAGCATGATGTGTGCCGAGGTTAAATGCGATCACCCCTTCACGTTGATCGTTACCGTATAGGGTTAATGAGGGAATTTCTTTTAATTTTTTAGAAGCATAGGACATCACTTCCTTTTCATAAGCAAAGGCTTCTGCTCTCCCTAACGCGTTGAGATAATCAAAGGCCGCCCCTAAGCCAATAATGGCGCTAACATTGGGGGTTCCTGCTTCAAAACGCCATGGCGCATCCGCATAAGTGATCCCGTTTTTAAGACTGACATGGCGGATCATTGCTCCGCCCCCTTCCCACGGAGGCATCTTATCTAAAAGTGATTTTTTGCCATACAGAATGCCAATCCCTGTCGGCCCATACAGTTTATGCCCTGAGAAAGTATAAAAATCACAGTCTAACTCTTGCACATCAACAACACTGTGCATCGCACCTTGAGCGCCATCGACTAGCACATACAACTCAGCCCCACAATTAGCCGCTAAAGCCCTCGCTTGCTGAATAATCTCTTTAACGGGGTTAACGGTGCCTAGCACATTAGAGATGTGAGTAAAGCTCAATAACCGTGTTTTGGCATCAATGAGTTCACCAAGTTGCGTTAACAGTAACCGCCCATCATCACTAACAGGAATGACCCGAATTTCAAAGCCTATAGATTCGGCTAATATGTACCAAGGTACGATGTTGGCGTGGTGTTCCATCTCAGTAATGACAATATTATCGCCTTTACCGATAAATGTTCGCCCGAAGGTATTGGCAACAAGGTTGATTGCTTCGGTTGTGCCTTTAACAAAAACTATTTCTTCTGCTGAAGAGGCATGAATAAAATCGGCCGCTTTTTGGCGTACCTCTTCCATCATGCTTGTCGCTTGCGCGCTGAGGGTATGTATCCCACGATGTACCGCAGCATATTGATGCAACGTAAACTCGCTCTCTTTTTCAATCACTTGCAGAGGCTTCTGTGCACTTGCTGCACTATCAAGATAGACCAAAGGATGATTATTCACACTTTGGGATAAGGCAGGAAAATCCTGCCTAACTGCTGTTACGTTGTATGTCATACGCGTATTAGACCTCTGCTAAGCGTTGGCGAATATTCGCCATGACGGCTTGTTTGAGTTCTTCATTTTCAATCGACTCAGTCAACTCCGCTGCAAAAGCAATGATAATCATATGTTTTGCGGCTTTACCGTCAATCCCTCTGGAGCGCAGGTAAAATAACTGCTCATCATCAATACGGCCTACCGTTGCACCATGCCCACACTTCACATCGTCAGCATAAATTTCTAGCTGAGGCTTAGTGTCAACTTCTGCTTTATCACCCAATAATAACGTGTGATTGCTCATTTGACCGTCTGTTTTTAAGGCATTTGGCGCCACTTTGATCATGCCATTGAACACGGCTTTACTTCCGTCCATGGCAATGACTTTATGTAATTGCCGGCTTTCACACTGACCTACATTGTGTTCAAGGTAAGTCCGAGTATCGACAATTTCACTGTCTTTTGGCAATAACAAGCTATTGAGTGAAAAATGCCCATTTTCACCCATCAGTTGTGCGCTCGTATGATGGCGCGTTAGTGCTCCACCCAGCAAAAAGCTGCTGCTTAATACTTGGCTATCGCGACCAACCACGATGTCATTATGAGCAAAATGCTGAGCTACATTGTTTTCGTTATTCAGTTTGAAGTGCTGATATTGCGCATTATCCCCCACTTCAACTGTTAAACGGCCCCCAGTAAAATGGGCTTTATCGTTAAAACTGACAAAATGCTCGATCACTTGCGCTTTGCTGTTTGCATCTAACGTGATGTGATAGCGATATTGGCTAGTATTCACCGTATCGCCATCACTACCGCTGGATATATTCAGTAGATAAAGGGGCTTTTGTGCAATTTGATTTGCACCTAGGTGAATAACAATTGGCTGTTGAGCAAGACTTTCCGTTAAATGCAAAAAGATCTCACTATTAACCGCATCGGGCAGCATATCTTGGCTATCTAATAGCGCAACTTGAAATGGCCCCATATCGATAGAGCTAAGTGTTGAGCTATAGCGGCCATCAACAAGTACGATTCGATAGGCATCAATCGGAAGCGCTAAAGCTTCACACGCTTTTTCGTCAAGATCTTGTTCGGCAAAACGATAATGTGTATTCAATACCGAATGCAACGGCGTATAGTGCCAATCTTCATGACGAAAAACCGGTAAACCGACTTGTTTAGCTTTTTCCCAATGTGCCGCCGCATGATGCGATTTCGCCCCAGAGCGTTGCTCAAAAAGTGTTGCAAAACGCGCCATCGCTTGCTCATTTAATGCAGCTACCTGAGCACGTTTTCCTGCTCTTTCACTGTTGGTCAATAAGCCAGCCATAACCTTGCTCCTCCAGTTTTTTCGCCAAGCTGAAATCACCTGATTTGATGATTTTCCCCTGATACAGCACATGCACAAAATCAGGTTTGACGTAATCCAGAATGCGCTGGTAATGCGTCACAATGATAAATGAACGGTCTGGAGAGCGCAGTGAATTGACACCATTGGCAACGGTTTTCAGTGCATCAATATCTAACCCTGAGTCAGTTTCATCTAAGATGCAGAGTTCTGGCTCAAGAGCAGCCATTTGCAGAATATCATTACGTTTTTTTTCACCGCCGGAGAAGCCCACGTTAACAGAGCGTGTCAATAAATCTTGAGGCATCTCCAGTAAGTTAATTTTATCTTCAATAAAATCTTGGAAATCAAAACGATCTAAAGGTTCTTGCTGACGATATTCACGAACCGCATTGACGGCCGTTTGGAGGAAGAATTGGTTACTCACCCCTGGAATTTCTACTGGGTATTGGAACGCTAAGAAGATACCCTCACCAGCTCGCTCTTCTGGGTCCAACTCTAGCAAATCTTTACCTTTGAAAATGACTTCGCCACTGTCGATGTCATACTCTTCACGACCAGCGAGTGTTGCAGATAACGTACTTTTACCTGAACCATTCGGACCCATAATGGCGTGAACCTCACCCGGTTTCACTTCCAATGATAAGCCCTTTAATATTTCATTGCCTTCTACACTTACATGTAAATTTTTAACACTTAACATATCAACATGCCTTTAGCGCTTTTGCGCATATAAACCTGATTGTGATCAGCCCACACTGTGCTCTAGGCTGATTGCCAGCAATTTCTGTGCTTCTACCGCAAACTCTAACGGAAGTTCCGAGAAAACGTCTTTACAGAAACCATTTACGATCATTGAAATCGCATCATCTTCACTAATTCCACGCTGTAAGCAGTAAAAAAGCTGATCTTCACCAATGCGAGAAGTGGTCGCCTCATGTTCTAGCTGAGCGGTGTTATTTTTGACTTCAACGTAAGGGAATGTGTGTGCTCCACACTGAGTACCAATAAGCATCGAGTCACATTGAGTGAAATTGCGTGCATTATGTGCGCTTGGTAAGATTTTCACTAAGCCGCGATAGCTATTTTGGCTTTTACCCGCTGAGATACCTTTAGAGATGATCGTCGAACGCGTATTTTTACCAATATGGATCATTTTAGTGCCGGTATCGGCTTGCTGGTTACCGTTTGTCAGTGCCACAGAGAAAAACTCACCAACCGAGTTATCCCCTTTTAAGATAACACTTGGATATTTCCAGGTGATCGCAGAACCCGTTTCAGATTGAGTCCATGACATTTTCGAATTCTCACCTTCGCACAGCGCACGCTTAGTCACAAAGTTAAGAATACCACCTGCTTCACTGTCGCCACCGGAGAACCAGTTTTGAACCGTTGAGTATTTCACTTCTGCATCTTTATGGATGATGACTTCGACGACCGCAGCGTGTAACTGATAGCTATCACGGACAGGTGCTGAACAGCCCTCAATGTAGCTGACATAGCTTCCTTCGTCGGCGATCAAAATCGTCCGTTCAAATTGCCCTGTTTTTGCAGCATTAATACGGAAGTAAGTGGAAAGCTCCATCGGACAACGTACCCCTTTCGGGATATACACAAAAGTGCCATCCGATGCCACCGCCGCATTGAGCGCAGCAAAGAAGTTATCGTGACTAGAAACGACAGTACCAAGGTATTTTTGCACCAACTCAGGGTACTCTTGGATAGCTTCACTGAATGAACAGAAAATAATGCCGTGTTTAGCAAGATCATCACGATATGTTGTAGAAACAGATACTGAGTCAAAAATAGCATCGACCGCCACGGCCTTCCCTTCACGAACAGGAACACCGAGTTGGTTGAAGGCCTCTTCAACTTCAGCCGTTAGATAATTATTGGTTTCTGTAACACCAGTTCCTTGCTTCGCACCGGATTGTGACCCGCAACTGTCATCACAAGAACCACAAGATGGCGCTGAGTAATAGCTGTAGTCTTGATAATCTAAATTTGGATAATGGGCTTTTAACCAGTGTGGCTCTTCCATTCCTTTCCAGTGATGATAGGCATCAAGGCGGAATTTTAGCATCCACTCTGGCTCATTACGTTTTGCAGAAATCGCTCGGACAACATCTTCGTTGATCCCTTTAGCCATTTCATCTGTGGCGACATTCGTAAAAAAGCCTTCTTTATAACGCTGGTCATTTAGCCAGCTTTGAACTTCATCGCCAATTTCTACATTGCTCTGAGACATAATCTGACTTCACATATTAAACACCGAAGCTTTCACCACACCCACAGGCATGTTGCGCTTTCGGATTATTGAATTTAAATATCCGATTAAGCCCTTCTTGGACATAATCGACAACTGTACCATCGATAAATGGCATGGCTTCTTTAGGTACATACAGACGTGCACCATCATGTTCAAAGAGTAAATGATCCTCTGTTGGGTTCTCGATCATCTCGAAAACATAGCCAAAGCCAGCGCATCCAGACTGTTTAACACCCAGCGAAAGCCCTTTAGTTTCAGGATTTTGCTCCATCAATTTTTTGATTTGTTTCGCCGCGCTATCAGTTAGGCTGACACCTTGCCAATTCGTTTCGTCTATAGAAAAAGTTTCTACGCTGTCATTCACATTTGCAGTCATATTGACCCCACAATTCTCATGGCTTTTCAGCCAGTTATCAGGAGATTAACTCCGTTTATCCTATGGTAACGATAACCTTTGTCACTTCAACCATTTGTTTTGAAAGGTTATACCTATTCTAGCTCATTTTTTACGCATTTTGCGCTTATTTATACGCCATCGTGTGTAAAAATGTACACTAACTCATTAAAATATAACGATTAAAAAAAGTTACATTTTTTTTAATATTATGTACTCATCAATACACTTAAATGGCACAAATTAATAAAGATACATTTATTATACAACTTAATCGGCAAGACAAAAATTGAAATTCTGATGAAATTGTTGAAGGAACCTCAACCCTATTCGAGTTGAGGTTAATGGGTATCAATCGGAGAGTACCGCGGTCGTTAAACGAGAAGTACAACACAGTTGCCCTTTCTCATTGAAAATATCAATATTCCATACCTGCTGGCGGCGCCCTAGGTGAACAGGCTTACAAACGCCTTTCACTACACCTTGGGTTGCCGAACGAATGTGATTAGCATTAATTTCAAGGCCAACAACACGTTGTTCCCCTTCACTGCATAGGTAACCTGCTATTGAGCCTAATGATTCCGCCAGCACAACAGAAGCGCCCCCATGTAATAAACCAAATGGCTGTTTTGTTCGTTGGTCGACTGGCATAGTGCCTTCAAGGTAATCATCACCATACCCCGTGATCTCAATACCTAGATGGCCTAACATACAGCCTTTGGCCATTTCTGCCATGTGGTCAAGCGTAAATTTACGTCTCCAAATCATTCAACTATCTCCAATAACGCCTGTATAGGGTGTTTTATTTGTGTATTTTCCATACGTTTTACTTGGCTGCGACATGAATACCCTGTGCTTAAACAACGCTCTTTGGGTAATTTCTCTATCGCGGGTTTCCACGATAAATTATAGATACCTTTCGAGTTTTTGATATTCGCCACTTCATGACCATAAGTCCCAGCCATACCACAACACCCTACACTGATGTTTTTAAGCTCTTGACCATAACGTTTAAACAAATTTGCCCACTGAGTCGCACTATTTGGCAATGCGGTTGTTTCCGTGCAATGACCAAAGAAATACCATGGGGCAGACGACACCTGACGATGCTCGGTAGGCTCAGGCAATGTCACTAGCCACTCATGAGCAAGTTGTACGGTAAAACGGCACTGCTGCGCCCCTAAAATCTCACGGTATTCATCGCGATAACACAACACTAATGCAGGATCGACGCCAACCATAGGTAACTCTAATTTGGCGACCCGATTTAGAAAATCAGCGGTTTTCTGCGCTGTTTTGGCAAAGCGAGCAAGGAACCCTTTGACATGTTGCGCCTTACCATTCGGTGAAAATGGTAATAAAACAGGTTTAAAGCCCAATTTTTCGATTAATTTGACAAAATCCGCCACGACTTTTGCATCGTAATAACTGGTGAATGGGTCCTGTACTACCAACACATGGTTTTCACGTTGTGCAGGAGACATCGACTCTAACTGCTCCAGCGTCACTGTCATCGCCGCATGCCCTGATAGCTCTTGCTTTAAGGTAGGTTGAGAAAACTGCGGGAGATCGACCATTCCAATCGTCTGCTCACTTAATTTCTGTACCCATGGCTGACGTAAGAAAAAGTTAAATACACCCGGCGCTTTCGACATCAAGGGGGCGCTATTTTCCACTCCCGCCACAATATGATCCCGCACAGGCCTTAAATATCGGCTGTGATATAGCGCTAAAAATTTGGCTCTAAATGAAGGCACATCGATTTTGATCGGGCATTGTGTTGAGCAAGCTTTACAAGCTAAGCACCCAGACATCGCGGCTTTAACTTCATGAGAAAAGTCATAATCCCCTTTTTTCGCCTGCCATGTATTGCGTGTTTTCTCAATCAAGCCGCGTAGTGATGGACGGTTTTCTTGTATTCCTTTTTCTAAGCTTTCTGGCGTGACGCCTTGGTTAGAAAGAAGCCGTAACCATTCACGAACGAGGGTCGCACGCCCTTTTGGCGAATGGATCCGCTGTCCACTTATTTTCATTGATGGACACATAGGGCTTTTCACATCAAAGTTAAAACATAGCCCATTACCGTTACACTCCATCGCCCCACGGAACGTTTGGCGTACCTGTACAGGTATTTGGCGATCATAGGTGCCTCGCTTAACTGCATCCACCTGTTTCATTGGCGCATCAATACCGGCTGGCGGACAGATTTTACCTGGATTCAGACGGTTATCAGGGTCAAAAGCGGCTTTGATATTCCGTAACTCGTTATACAACACTTCACCGAAAAACGCCGGGCTATATTGAGCGCGGAACCCTTTACCGTGCTCCCCCCATAATAACCCGCCATATTTGGCAGTCAGCGCGACAATGTCATCTGAAATTTGCTTCATCAACACTTCTTGTTGCGGGTCACACATATCTAAAGCAGGACGTACGTGTAAAACCCCCGCATCCACATGCCCAAACATCCCGTAATTCAGATTGTGGCTATCCAGCAGTGCTCTAAACTCTACTATGTAATCCGCTAGGTGTTCAGGTGGTACGCAGGTATCTTCAACAAATGGGATCGGTTTAGCAGCCCCTTTACTATTTCCTAATAAACCAACCGCTTTTTTACGCATATTGTAAATACGGTTGATGTCATCCAAATCATGACAGACTTGATAGCCAATCACACCCGCTTGGTGATTGGCCATTAACTCATCTAAACGCTGGCACAGGCTCGTGGTTAAGTGATTGATTTCGTCCTCATCATCCCCACTAAATTCAACAATATTAAGGCCCAGCATCTCTTTGTTTGGTACATCGGTGATTAATGCTTTCACGGAATGCCAAACGATATCTTCCCGTGCTAAATTCAGTACTTTTGAATCGACGGTTTCGACAGACAGAGCTTTTGCCTGCACCATAAACGGCGCATTACGTAGTGCAGATTCAAAAGAGTCATATTTAACGTTCACCAAACGGCGTACTTTTGGTAAAGGGGTGATATCCAACGTGGCTTCGGTAATAAAAGCCAGTGAACCTTCCGACCCCGTTAAAATACGCGTCAGGTCGAATTCACTAAGGTCATCATTAAACACATGACGTAAATCATAGCCCGTTAAAAAACGGTTCAATTTTGGAAATTTTTCTTCAATCAAAGGGCGCTGCTCTAAACAGCGTTCAAGTACGGTTTTGTAGATACGCCCTGTGACAGAATCCTCTGACGCAATCGTTTGGGCGAGTGCGATAGGCATAGCGCGTGTTTCAAGGCATTCCCCTCCCAGCAAAACCGCTTTAACACCCAGCACGTGATCTGAGGTTTTACCGTACACCAAAGAGCCTTGCCCCGATGCATCGGTATTGATCATCCCCCCTAATGTGGCTCGGTTACTGGTGGACAACTCAGGTGAGAAAAAATAGCCATAGGGTTTGAGAAATTGGTTTAGTTGATCTTTCACCACACCCGCTTCTACTTTAACCCAGCCCTGTTCAGGGTTAATTTCTAGAATGCGGTTCATATAACGTGACATATCAACCACAATCCCTTCGGTCAATGATTGACCATTCGTTCCTGTGCCACCACCTCGTGGGGTGAAGGTTAATTCTCTGAATTTTTCTAATCCGGCAACACGGGTTATAATTTGGACATCCGCACTCGAACGAGGAAATACCACCGCCTGAGGTAATAATTGATAAATGCTATTATCGGTCGCCATTGATAAGCGTTCCGCATAGCTAGTGCCATTATCGCCTGTAAAGCCATGTGCCTGTAGTTGGTGCAGAAATTCAATAACTAGTTTACTTAAATGAGGTGCTTCAGTTATACGCGGGATCATTATTAACGATGACTCTTGTTGTTTAGTGTTCGCATTACTCGTTATGTACTATCTTTATTTTAAGTAGCACAATAGTGCCTGATTGGTTTACGGAGCTTCCCCCTGCAAAACCCGTTTTCCTTAAAGAAGGTACAACCGCTGATGACATTGTCAGTGATGGAACCATATCACAATATTGTTTTTTTTGATCGTGAAAAAGAAATTACGTTATTTTCACCTGAAAAAATAGCTCACTTGCAGTGTTTTTATTTGTTAAGGATTAGGCATTAATGGAAAAATCGCAAAAACGTCTCGACTTACCCAAACTTATTTTTGGCTTCGCATTTATCATTTTAATGATAGCGGCCTGTTTTTGGGTACTGAACCCGTTTATTCTTGGTTTTGTATGGGCTGGTATGATGGTGATAGCAACATGGCCACTACTCCTACGCATTGAAGCAAGGTTGTGGAACAAGCGTTGGTTGGCGGCTTTAGTCATGGTCTCCTTAATACTTTTACTATTCGTTATACCGCTGGGTATTCTTATTGGCAGTATTATTCAAAATAGCACTCCGCTAATTGAACTCGCTAAGTCACCTAACAGTTTGCGCTTGCCTGATCTAGAATGGCTTAACAGCGTCCCTTTCGTTGGTGAAAAAATTTATTACGCTTGGCATAGTTTGGTTGCCAGTGGCGGTAATGCACTGTTAGCCAAAGTCCAACCCTATTTAGGACAAGCTGCTGGTTGGTTCCTCGCACAAGCCATCAATGCCGGCCGTTTTATGTTCCATCTCGCCTTAATGTTGCTATTTAGCGGTTTACTCTACCTTAAAGGCGAATCTGTGATGTTAGGTATCCGTCATTTTGCCGTTCGATTAGCAGGGATACGTGGCGATGCAGCGGTAGTCTTAGCCGCACAGTCAATCCGCGCCGTTGCATTAGGTGTCGTCGTCACCGCCCTTATTCAAGCTATTGTTGGCGGTGTAGGGCTTGCCTTATCGGGTATCAGCTATGCGGCTATCTTAACCGTTCTCCTCTTTATCTGCTGTGTTGCTCAGCTTGGCCCGCTACTGATTATGGTACCATCCGTCATTTGGCTATTCTGGACAGGGGATACAACATGGGCAATCATCCTCGCTGTTTGGGCTGCTGTTGTCGCAACTATGGATGGCGTTTTACGTCCATGGCTGATCAAAATGGGGGCTGACTTGCCGATGGTGCTCATACTTGTTGGGGTTATCGGTGGTATCCTCTCCTTTGGTATGATTGGTTTGTTTATAGGTCCGGTCGTACTTGCGGTGTCATACAGTCTATTAAAAGCCTGGATGAATGAGGTCGCCATACCAAATGAAAACCTTGAAGAAACAGAAAAGTTTCTCGAAGAAGAGTTTATGAGTAAAAAATAAATTTACTTTAAACTAACCAACAGTATGCTCTCTATTAAGCATACTGTTGGATTATCGATTATGTTCATTAATATTTAGAAACAATATTTAACAGACTAATGTTAGTATTCAAGCTCATTTGTGATATTATCTTTTTCGTTGAAACGAATTCTCTTTATGATACAGCGACTAATAAATATATTAAGAGTGTTCTTAGTGATTATAATTTTTAATTAATTTATTATCTTCACATCGAATTACGTTTTGATTAATACGAATCTCAATATCATGCTTATTTAATTTAATGCGTGATTATCCCAATAGAATTGCTGTGTGTAGTCTTTGCCTGTCAGCCCATGATAGGCTTTTTTTTTATTTTTTTCTCAACATGAATTTTGTTCATCATCCTAGGCCTCGCCGGCTGGCCTGCAACTAAGGTAATGACTTCATCTTTTATTACTCCCATTTTGAGTAAGTAATATCACCTTATAATTCTTTATATAGTTATTTATATAGCATCACTTATTGATTTAACTCAAAATGATTAACACTAATGGATCGGTTTATTAACTTTCTAATATTACTTAATCCGTGTAAACACCTATTAATTCTCATCCAGTATTTAAATTTACTTATATTAGATATTAATTAATAACTGATAGCTTCTATTGAAGTTGACAATCGGTATATTCAATTTGATTTATAAAAAAAGCCGACAATTATAATTGTCGGCTTGAGACTCTCGTCTTAAATAATAGATTAATTCATTATGAATCAGCTAATTTTAACCAAGTTTGTACAACGGTATCTGGGTTAAGAGAAAGACTATCTATTCCCTCTTCAACTAACCATTGCGCAAAATCTTGATGATCCGATGGGCCTTGACCACAAATACCGACATATTTGTTTTGACGTTTAGCCGCTTGAATCGCCATCGATAACATGGCTTTTACGGCATCATTGCGTTCATCAAATAGCTCAGAAACGACTCCAGAATCCCTATCTAAACCTAAGGTCAATTGGGTCATATCGTTAGAACCAATAGAGAAGCCATCAAAATGTTCAAGGAATTGGTCTGCCAGTAATGCGTTTGATGGGATCTCACACATCATAATGACTTTCAAGCCGTTTTCACCACGTTTGAGGTCATGCTTCGCTAATTCAGCCACTACGGCTTCCGCCTGAGCGACAGTCCGCACAAATGGGATCATCACTTCAACGTTTGTTAGCCCCATCTCATTACGTACCCGCTTAACGGCTTCACACTCAAGAGCGAAACAATCTCGGAAGCTATCTGAGACATAGCGCCCTGCTCCACGGAAACCTAACATTGGGTTCTCTTCTTCCGGCTCATAAATATCCCCACCGACAAGGTTGGCATACTCATTAGATTTAAAGTCAGAAAGACGCACGATAACCCGTTTTGGCCAGAATGCTGCCGCTAACGTCGAAATCCCTTCAGTCAACTTACCAACATAGAATTCAATGGGATCATCATAACCTGCCATCATGGTGCGAATTTCATTTTGTAGCTCAGGAGTTTGTGAATCGAACTCCAGTAAAGCTCTTGGGTGAACACCAATCATTCGGTTAATAATGAATTCTAACCTCGCTAAGCCAACCCCTTCGTTTGGTAAACAGGCAAAATCAAATGCACGATCCGGGTTACCCACGTTCATCATGATCTTGACATCAAGCGCTGGCATTTCGTCAACGGCGGAACTATGAATTTCAAATCCTAGCTCACCTTCATAGACAAACCCTGTATCCCCTTCAGCACAGGAAACAGTCACCTGACTATTTTCCAGCAGGCGCTCTGTCGCATCACCGCAACCGACCACAGCGGGGATACCCAATTCGCGGGCAATAATCGCCGCATGGCAGGTACGACCGCCACGATTGGTCACAATCGCAGCCGCTTTTTTCATGATAGGCTCCCAATCTGGGTCTGTCATATCAGTAACGAGTACGTCGCCAGCTTGGATCCTATCCATCTCATTTAAGTTATGGATCACTTTAACATGGCCTGAACCGATACGATGCCCGATAGCACGCCCTTCAACCAACACATTCCCTTGTTGTTTTAATTGGTAACGTTCCATCACTTGTTGATTCGAGCGAACGGTTTCTGGGCGAGCCTGAACGATGTACAGACGCCCATTATGACCATCTTTAGCCCATTCGATATCCATTGGGCGACCATAATGTTTTTCAATCTGTAATGCTTGGCGCGCCAGCTCTTCAACTTCGTGATCAGTCAAAGAGAAACGATTGCGTAGTGCTTCTGGCACATCTTCAATCTGTACTTGCTTACCGTGCTCTTGACTGTTCGCATAAACCATTTGTAATTTTTTCGAGCCAAGAGTACGACGCACAATAGCTGGACGATTATTCAGCAAGGTGGGTTTATGCACATAAAACTCATCTGGGTTTACTGCCCCTTGCACAACCATCTCACCTAAGCCATAAGCTGAGGTGATGAAGACGACTTGGTCGAACCCTGATTCAGTATCAATGGTGAACATCACGCCAGAAGATGCTAAATCTGAGCGCACCATTCTTTGAACACCCGCGGAGAGTGCCACTCCACGGTGGTCATAGCCTTGGTGGACACGATATGAAATCGCGCGGTCATTAAATAAGGAAGCGAATACGTGTTTAATAGCAACCAATACAGCATCGATGCCTTGAACGTTCAAGAAAGTCTCTTGCTGCCCTGCGAATGAAGCATCAGGCATGTCCTCTGCTGTTGCAGATGAACGTACAGCAAACGAGGCATCTTTTTCACCTTCAGACAGTGTTTGGTATGCCGCACGAATATCACTTTCTAACTGTGGTGTAAAAGGGGTGTCGATAACCCATTGACGGATCTTTTCCCCCGCCGCAGCGAGTTGATTAACATCATCAATATCCGTTTCATCTAGCAGCTGATAAATGCGCTGATTCACGCCGCTCTGCTCAAGAAAATCATTAAACGCCTGTGCGGTTGTCGCAAATCCGTTAGGTACGGATACACCAAGATCGGACAGGTTGGTAATCATTTCACCGAGCGAGGCATTTTTGCCGCCAACACGGTCAACATCATTCATCCCTAATTGGTTATACCAAAGTACATTACACGGAGTGAGGCCATTTGTGGACATTGAAAGCGATCCTTTATCTTTATCTAGCAATTTAGTGACAAGGTACAAATCGTAAAAAATCTCATTGGCGATAATTCGCCTCACGAAATAGACTAGCACAGACAATATCTGAATATAGACTGGTGAATCGTTCCAACTAGCAAGAAAAAATTTTTGTTCTAAAAATTGTTCAAATATTGGCTATACTTTCCCCTATAAACTATTTTTTAAACTTTAATCAAATATAATATCTCTCTAAAACCAACGAAAAATACAACAAAAGACACTATATATGAGCGAAATAACCGCAACTAATCATAAAACAAACCTCACAGAACGAACTGTTTTTTTTATTTCAGATGGAACCGCAATAACCGCAGAAACGCTAGGACATGCTGTTTTGTCGCAATTTCCCTTAGTTTTCAATTCCTATACGCTACCTTTTGTCACCACAGAAGCACGTGCGCAGGAAATAAAACAGAAAATTGATACGATTTATCAAGAGACTCAAAACCGTCCACTGGTGTTCTATTCCATCATTTCCCCCTCCGTAAAAAAAATTATTACCGACAGCGCCGGTTTTTGTCAGGATATTGTGCAAACCTTGGTTGCCCCTATTCAGCAAGAAGTGGGGTTAGAGCCTGAGCCTAAACTCAACCGTACCCATGGCTTATCACTACAGAATATCAATCAATATGATGCTCGCATTGCTGCTATCGAATACACATTAGCCCATGATGACGGTATTTCCTTGCGCAACCTAGACCAAGCACAAGTGATTTTGTTAGGCGTCTCCCGTTGTGGTAAAACCCCTACCAGCCTCTATTTAGCCATGCAATTTGGTATTCAAGCCGCTAACTACCCATTTACGGCAGACGATATGGATAACTTGCAGTTACCCGCTGCACTACGCCCTTATACGCATAAATTATTTGGTTTGACGATAAGCCCGGAAAGACTAGCCGCTATTCGTGAAGAGCGACGTGAAAACAGCCGCTATGCATCATTACGTCAATGCCGCATTGAAATTGCTGAGGTCGAGGCACTATTTAGACAAAACAAGATCAACTATCTCAATACAACCAATTACTCAGTAGAGGAAATTTCTGCCAAAGTCATTGACACGATGGGGCTAAAACGGCGTATCTTTTAGTCGAAATGTATTTTTTAAAAAATCTTTCATTCAATCTCACGTTGTAGGTTGAATTCGAGCCATTTTCGTTTATTGTGATCCTAATCACTGATACGGCTCTGCCTATTAAAGCTTTTGAGAAGAAAGAATGCAAAAAACTGATGAACTACGTACTCAGCGTGTGGATAGCTTAATTACCCCACAGACACTCGCTGACGAATTTCCTATTTCTGAGAAAGTGGCTGAAAACGTGACAGCGTCACGTAAACGGATAGAGAAAATTTTATCGGGGGAAGATCCCCGTTTATTGGTTATTGTTGGCCCATGCTCTATTCATGATATTGATGCGGCTCTGGAATATGCTAATCGGCTGAATGTCTTACGTGAACGCTATCAAGACCGTCTTGAAATTGTTATGCGTACCTACTTTGAAAAACCCCGTACCGTTGTAGGTTGGAAAGGCCTGATCTCCGATCCTAATTTAGATAACTCTTGCCAAGTCAATACGGGGATACGGCTCGCCCGCAAATTACTTATTGATGTCAATCAGCTTGGGCTACCTACCGCAACAGAATTTCTCGATATGGTCACAGGGCAATATATTGCTGATTTGATCAGTTGGGGAGCGATTGGCGCAAGAACAACAGAAAGCCAAATCCATCGAGAAATGGCATCGGCACTCTCTTGCCCTGTTGGTTTTAAAAATGGTACTGATGGCAATATCCGCATTGCTATCGATGCCATCCGCGCAGCCAGCGCTCAACATATGTTTTTATCGCCCGATAAAAGTGGCCAAATGACCATCTACCAAACCAGTGGTAACCCACATGGTCATATTATTATGCGTGGTGGAAAGCAGCCTAACTACTCTGCCGGAGATATTGCAGCGGCTTGTGATAAGCTACGTGAATTTGAATTAGCTGAACATTTAGTCGTTGATTTTAGCCATGGTAACTGCCAAAAAATCCACCGTCGCCAACTTGAAGTCGCCCGCGATATTGCCGAGCAAATCAAAGGCGGTTCGACCGCAATTAGTGGTGTAATGGCTGAAAGCTTCTTACTTGAAGGCACTCAAAAAATTATTGCAGGTCAACCTCTAACTTACGGGCAATCCATCACAGACCCCTGTTTAGGCTGGGATGATACCGAGCAACTCATTGATATCTTGGTCCAAGCAGTAGAAAGCCGCTTTAAATAAGCTGACATTTTATTCCCCCACCGACTCTTTCACTCTCTCTGATAGGAAAGAGTCGAGTTCCTTTCCGCATAAATATTCACCAAATATTGACCTAAATCGATAAGCAACTCATGCATTGTAGTGATTTTGTCATCTAAATGTAAAAACCCCTTGATGTTACTTAGCAACTTAAAGATAATGATTCTCACTCTTAGTTTTATTATCAATTGGGCCAAATATGACTGATAACATCACTAAACCACCTATTGAAAATATCGCCAACTCAACCCTTCCGCCCGTAAAAGTTGACGTTATAGATAGTCATCAATTATTAGGCTCTGAAGGTAAATTAGCGATCCAACATCGCGGCGAGATATACCAGTTAAGGCAGACTCGTGCTGGTAAACTGATTTTAACCAAATAGTTTTTATTCAAAATTTATTCACAGCAAGCCACCCAGATCTTGTATCAAGGCAGCCAGCGATATTCACCACATAAGGAAAGGATTTCCTATGGAGTTTAAACTGATGTCTGTTACACCCACCATATCGTTAAATGGATCAAAAATAACCGTTTCCGCACTTGCGACAACACTCGCTATTTCAGGATTTAGCGCGGTTGCAACAGCAAAAAAGACGATAGGTGATACTGTTCATGTTACGACCCACCCTTTTCATCACGAAAATATTGCGGTGGCCGAGCAAGTCGATGTCATTGATGCTCAAGCCCCTGAATATCAATCAGCAAGCTCTGCCTTAGATTTATTAAAAGGCCAACCCGGTATTTTTGTTTCTGGTACTGGTGGAACCTACGGTCAAGAGGTTCATCTACGTGGCTATGATTCTCGTGGTGTAAAAATCACGGTGGATAACGTCACTCAAGATTTTAATTCTGGGTTATACAATGCGACATTTATTGACCCGTCACTGGTAAAAAAAGTCTTTGTCCATAAAGGTGCTTCATCCGTTGCTCATGGAAGTGGCGCGCTAGCGGGTGTCGTAGCGATGAAAACCGTGAATGCAAAGGATTTATTAAAGCAAGGGCAGGCATTAGGAGGCCGCGTTTTCAGTGGGGTCAACCGCAATGACCACAGCTACCTTGCCGGGGCATCGGTATATGGACATACTGGCCCTCTGGATATACTATTAAGTTATAGCCAACGTAAAAAATATTCACTCGCATCTGCGGATTTTCCAACTCAAGATAATCATGAGAAAGTGCATAATTGGTTATTAAAAACCACTTGGTATGCACACCCTAATTATCATTTAGCCTTACAGCTACGTGATTATCGTAATGATGGGTTAGGTCTCAAACAACCTACAGTAAACAACTCCGCTGATACGCGTTTTAAAAACACGCCCCACGAGCGCGATAGCCACCAGCGGGATGTTTCAATTAGTCAATATATTACCTCAAACCGTTTCCCTAACTGGCAAGCAAATTGGGATCTGTACTATACCGACCTCTCTTTGAGTCAGTTAGATAGAGAAAAAGCTAAGGCTGATAATCAATATCAACGCGAAAAGCGTACGCAATATACCTATGGTACCAAATTGACTAATCACTTTATTGTTCCTATTGAGGGCTGGGTGAATAACCAAATAGAAAGTGGTATCGAGTATTATCAACAACAGCAAAAACCCAATAAACACGCGATCAGCTACCCCCCTGCTCGACTAGCTAATATTTCGGGCTGGGTTAACAATGATATGACGTTACACCACCTGCCTATTACACTCTCAGCAGGAACCCGTTTCACAAGCTATGAAGCTTCACGTCAAGGGTTTGCAAAAAATAGAGACACGAATTGGTCGTCACGTTTTGCGGTCAGTATCACGCCGGCACATTGGTTAAACCTATACTCCTCTTACTCCGAAGGTTATCGGACGCCTCGTATGGCAGAGCTGTATAACAATTCTAATCACTTTTCGGTGATGGGCGGCTGGCTAACTTCCGATTTTAGACCTACGCCTGACTTACAACCTGAGACAAATAAAACAGTAGAAGTTGGTTTAAAAGCAAGTTTTGATGATCTGTTATCAAATGGCGATGAACTGCAATTTGGGTCAACGTATTTTGATACTAAAGCAAAAAACCATATTGCCGTTGAAGGTCGTTACACTAAAAAATACCATTTCATGAAAGGGCAATATCAATGGTTCCCTAATGAAATTTATTTTAGCAATGTTCCTTCCGCCACCATTCGAGGTATTGATAGCTTTATTCGCTACAAAACCCTCTGGTTTGATTTAAATATCAGTCATAACAAAACAACAGGTAAAGAGGACGGCACAGGCTATTCTCTCTCTTCCATTCGCCCTGAAACGCTACTCATTCGCTTCAATGCCCCTATTGCAACAACTGGCCTTAGTCTTGGCTGGGTAGGTGAATTTGCGGCTAAAACACAGTTCCAAGGCAATGCTAAGTACCAATTAAAACAACACAAATCTCAGCATGGACTCGATCGTTACCATAAAGAAGTCATCCAGTATGCAGGCTATAGCCTTCATGACTTTTATGTGAACTATCAAGCTGACCAATTTATAAAAGGGTTGAATACGACATTAACGATGAAAAACGCCTTTGATCGTCAATATGTCTCTTCGATGGGGGTTCCCCAAGAAGGCCGTAATTTCTATTTCAATGTGAGTTATCAATGGTAACCATTTAATAATTATAAAATAAATAATACTCGCCGGTTTGTTTCCCTGCATACAGATTTAGGCAAAATCGAAACTTAGGGAGCAAACCGGTAACACTTTATGGAGTATAACAATATGTCTCATGTTTTACGTTTATCCGTTCTGACAAGCGCAATACTTTCCGTTATGGCAAGCGCTCATGCAGAAACAACACCATCAAATCGCAATGATGTGATGACCGTCTATGCAACAGGTACTGAAAGAGATAGCTTCGATGCCCCAATGATGGTCACTGTGATCAAAAATGACTCACCTGAAACAAAAACGGCAAGTACGGTCAACGATATCTTGCGTAAAATTCCGGGGATCGGTGTTACTGGTACTAGTCGCACTAATGGTCAAGATATCTACATGCGTGGTTTTGACCGTCGCGGTATTTTAACCCTCGTCGATAATGTACGCCAAGGTACTGATACTGGTCACGTTAACGGCACATTTATTGATCCTGCACTGATAAAACAAGTCGAAATTGTTCGTGGCCCTTCAGCTCTACTGTATGGTAGCGGCGCGATGGGAGGTGTGATCGCTTGGGAAACCGTAGATGCTAAAGATCTATTACGTGAGGGTCAAAACAGTGGCTTTCGTGTCTTTAGCCAAGCTGCTACAGGGGATCATAGCTTTGGTTTTGGCGGTACATCTTTTGGGCGTACTGAGCAATTTGATGGTTTGTTTAGTTTTGTTACCAAACAAGTCGGAGATGTTCGCTTAAGCAATGGCGATGATATGGAAAACAAAGAAACCATCTCAAACCTACTCGCCAAAGGGACATGGCAGTTTGATGATAAGCAAAAGCTATCAGGGCAACTGCGCTATTACAATAACAATGCTTATGAACCCAAAGACCCACAACAAATCGATATTACTAAGGATAATCTAAAGGTTAACCGCACTACACGTCAACGTGATGCCCAAGCGACTTACCAGTTAAACCCAGAATCAAACGATTGGTTAAATCTTAAAGCAACCACTTACTATTCTGACGTTAATATTACCGCTAAAGGTAAAAATACTCACTATGAAGGCCGTACCCAAAAAACTTATGGTCTGAAAGTTGATAATAAAACACACTTGTATGATTTACCTATCGCAGCCCATAACTTTACTTATGGTGGCGAAACATACAAACAAAATCAAACACCTTACGCTTCAACAACGCAATTCCCTGATGCTGATATCACCTTTGCTTCAGGTTTCTTGCAAGATGAAATCGCCTTAAAAGATTTACCTGTATCGTTTATTGTTGGCACTCGCTATGACCATTATAAAGCAACCGCTAAAGATAATGAGGACGTGAAAGAAGGCAAATGGTCTTCTAAAGGCGCCGTTAGCATTACACCAACAGACTGGTCAATGCTATTTGCCTCTTATTCAGAAGCTTTCCGAGCACCTTCTATGATGGAAATGTATAACGATGAAATTCATTTCCAAATGGGCCCAATAGTAAATAAATGGCGACCAAATCCGAATCTCAAACCAGAGTCTACACGTACTGCTGAATATGGGGTTGGGCTACGGTTTGATGATCTATTCACTGAACGTGACAATCTACAATTTAAAGCAAGTTATTTTGACACTAAAGCAAAAGACTATATCAATACCTATGTGAACGTTGACTTTAGAAATCCTCAGAATAACTACACAACCTCCATCAATACAAAACGAGCTAAAATTTGGGGTTGGGATGCTTCAATGGACTATAAAAACGACTATTTGGGTTGGAATTTAGCTTATAACCACACCGAAGGTAAAGATGAATCAAATGGTAAATCAATTACCTCCATTAAACCTGACTCGCTAACCAGCAACCTTAACGTACCAATTTCAGACAGTGGTTTTTCTGTGGGTTGGTTAGGTGAATTTACTCGTCATACCGATTTCAACGATGCATCCAAAGCACCGCGCCAAGCAGGCTACGCTGTTCATGATTTTTACGTTAGCTACCAAGGTGAAGGCCAATTAAAAGGCCTAGGAACCAGTGTCGTTTTAGGCAATGCCTTCGATAAAGAATACTACTCGTCACAAGGCGTCCCTCAGGATGGGCGTAATGCCAAGCTGCTCGTCAGCTTCCAATGGTAATTTATAGTTAATTAAGGAGATACACTGTGAGTTCAACACTTTTCGAGCGTTACCAACAAGCAAAAGCAGAAAACAAAGCAAAATACGCTCGTGATCTGGCTGCCTACCTTAATGTTTCAGAAGGTGAACTATTGCATTGTCGTGTAGGTCATGACAAAGCACAAAGACTGAATGTTGATGCCCCAACACTACTGAAAGCGCTAGCATCTGTCGGTAAAGTTAAGGCCATCACCCGCAATGAGTATGTCGTTCATGAGCAAGTTGGTCGCTATGACAATGCAAAATTTAGCGACCATGCAGGATTAATTTTAAATCCACGCGCCTTAGACTTACGCATGTTCTTCTCTCATTGGGATGCCATTTTCACGCTGACTGAAGATTCAAAAAATGGTGAACGCCATAGTATTCAATTTTTCGATAAACAAGGCGATGCGCTGCATAAAGTCTATACTACAGATGAGACTGATATGGCGGCATGGAACTCTCTCATTGCACAATATGCAACGTCAGACAATCCACCTCTTGCTATTGAAGCTGCTGTGCCATTCTCTGAGCAGCCAATCAGTGATGAATTGAAACAGCAGCTAGAACAAGAGTGGCGCAACATGACCGATGTCCACCAGTTCTTTATTTTATTGAAAAAAAATAATCTTAGTCGCCAACAAGTCTTCCGTGCCGTTAGTGATGATTTAGCATGGCAAGTTCCTGTTGATTCATTCAATCAATTAGTCAATACCGCGTTTAATGACCAAAATGAAATCATGATTTTTGTTGGTAATCGTGGCTGCGTGCAGATTTTTACTGGTCAATTAAAACGCCTTATGCCATACCAAGCAGAAGGTTCGGACATTAAATGGCTCAACATTTTTAATCCAGACTTTACGTTGCATATGATTGAAAACGGCGTTTCAGAGTGTTGGGTAACACGTAAACCTACTCAAGATGGTTTCGTCACAAGCCTTGAAGTCTTCGATAAAGACGGTAATCAAATCGTACAAATGTACGGGCAACGTACTGAAGGTACTCCAGAGCAAGAACAATGGCGTAATCAGGTTATGGCGCTACCGCACATTTAATCGTTAGGTAAATAAAAATGAAACAATGGCTTCTAATTGCAGTGACATTAATCATGAGCTTTTCCGCTCAATCAGCCGAACGGATCATCACGTTAGGTGGTGATGTTACGGAGATTGTTTTTGAACTTGATGCAGGCGCTCAAGTGGTTGCTCGAGATAGCACCAGCCTTCATCCTGCTCAAGCTGTTAAGCTACCCGATGTCGGTTATATGCGAATGCTCAACGCTGAAGGTGTGCTTTCTATGCGCCCAACGCTTGTGCTTGCCAGTGAACTAGCAAAACCCTCAATGGCACTTTCCCAGATAGAAAAAAGTGGTGTAAAAGTCATCAAGGTGACTGGTAAGCCTGCATTAGAAGCCATTCCAGAAAAAATTACAACGGTGGCTAATGCTGTCGGTAAAACAGAACAAGGTAAACGGTTAGTTGAGCAATTTAATCAACAGATTGCCAAAGTAAATACCTCACCCATAGATAAAAAAATTCTGTTTATCATGAGTCATGGTGGCGTAATGCCGCTTGCTGCGGGGCAGCAAACCGCTGCGGATAGTCTTATCAAAGCGGCGGGAGCTAAAAACGCCATGAACGGGTTTAATAGTTACCGCCCATTATCACAAGAAGGTGTGATTGCAAGTCAACCTGATTTGATTATCGTCACCCATGAAGGCATCAAATCATTAGGTGGTGAAGATAAAGTCTGGAAATTGCCAGGCCTGGCAATGACACCTGCCGCAAAAAATAAGGCACTAATCGTTGTTGATGATATGGGAATGCTTGGATTTAGCCTTGGTACCCCTAAAGTCATGCAACAGATACGCGAGGCATTAGAGAAGTTTCAATGAGTCGAATTAAATACCCTCTGTTCGCTATCATTGCGTTATTGTTCGTTTTGATGGCGATTGCCTTACTTGCCTCCAACGCTGGCGCAATGAATGTATCGTTTAAAACTCTGTGGCAGACGCCTGCCACAGACCCTCTTTGGCAGATCTGGCTCAATATCCGGCTACCACGTATTTTGCTAGCGATTTTAGTCGGTCTTGCTCTTGCTGTTTCAGGTGCCATCATGCAGGGGTTATTTCGTAACCCGCTTGCTGATCCCAGCTTATTAGGGATCAGCAGTGGCGCTGCCTTATGTGTCGCTGCATTTATTGTATTCTCTTTTTCATTACCTACCGCCCTACTTAACTATGGGCATATTGGCGCCGCTTTCGTCGGCAGCCTTATTGTTTCAATTATTATTTTTAGCTTAAATCGCTACTCAAATGGGAATTTAGCACGCTTACTTCTCGCTGGGATTGCGATCAATGCCTTGTGTATGTCATTCATCGGCGTACTAAGCTATATCAGCGATGACCAACAGCTGCGTACTTTTAGCTTATGGATGATGGGAACACTTGCGAATGTCGACTGGACTTCCTTAACGATTGCCGCCAGTGTTATCTTACCGACCTGCTTTGTCTGCCTTTGGCAAGGTAATAGACTTAATCTACTGCAACTAGGTGATGAAGACGCTCACTATCTCGGGTTAAATGTGGAGCGAACAAAATTTATTTTACTATTCCTTAGCGCCTTACTGGTAGGTTGTGCTGTTGCAATGAGTGGCGTGATTGGTTTCGTCGGCCTCGTGGTGCCCCATTTAATCCGTATGACGCTAGGCCCTGATCACCGCTGGCTAATACCTGGCTCTGCGATTGTTGGAGCAACCTTACTTTTAATTGCCGATACCATTGCTCGAACTGCGGTTTCTCCTGCTGAAATTCCTGTTGGATTACTAACAGGGCTCATTGGCGGGCCTTACTTTTTATGGCTAATTTTACGTCAACCAGCAGGGAGAGTTTAAACATCATGAATACACAAACTCTACTTGAAGCACGTAACCTCAGTTTTCACGTTGCCGATAAGGTATTAATAAAAGATATCAGTTTATCCATACAGCAACATGAAATGGTCGTCATTATTGGTCCAAACGGTGCAGGAAAATCCAGTTTATTAAAACTACTGACTGGTTTTCACTCTCCTACTCACGGGGAGTGTCTGTTAGAAGGTTTAGATTTACGCAAATGGCAACATAATGCATTGGCAAAAAAACGTGCGGTGATGAAGCAACAAAGTAGCTTATCATTTGCCTTTACTGTTGAAGATGTCGTGGCGATGGGGCGTAGCCCGCATGGCGCTGAGCATAAGCAACAAGCCATTGAAGAGGCGTTAGCACAAACAGATTGTTTGGAATTACGCCAACGCGATTTCCGTCAGCTTTCTGGTGGTGAACAACAACGCGTTCAGTTAGCACGAGTACTTGCTCAAGTCTGGCAACCCAACCATAGCCCTGCTTGTCTTTTTCTTGATGAACCAACTTCAGCTCTTGATCTTTACCATCAACAACATAGCCTACGGTTATTACACCAATTAACACGTGAGCGGCCTTTTGGCGTGTGTTGCGTCTTACACGATCTTAACCTTACCTCCCTGTATGCTGATCGCGTGTACTTAATTCACCAAGGCCAACTTGCGGCGGCAGGTACGCCTGAAGAAGTTCTGACGACAGAAAATCTAACTCGTTGGTATAAAGCAGATTTAGATGTGATCTCACATCCTGAAACAGCCACCCCACACATCTACTTGCGTCGTTAATCACCTATTAGGTTTCTTGGGTCTTCTCAAGAAACCTAATAGTCTTCCCTTTGCATAATTTCATCTCCAGCTAACCTCTTTGCCAAAACAGGACATGAATGCCACGCCATGTATTTCTTGCTTATACCATGTTGAGTCAAGTGATTTTTTTAAATTGTTAAAGATACGTTAAGTAAATTGACTTATTTGATAGTTCAACTAAAGTTAAACAGTCAACCATTAGCATCAAAAATCACAGATTATTGAGCATTAACCCCCGTCACTATTACCTCGGTATTTCCTAAGTATTGATGGTAAAAATCAGCACACCCATCACAACTTAAGTTAAATTAATTTTTCAATATTTTACTTGGTTAATAATTTCGAATACATCCAACAAAAAAATTGAACTTGATATATCCGACTGCTTTTTTGATATATCAACCCCTACCATTTACACTCAGCCATTTGATTTTAATAGATAAATAACATACACTCTTGTATGTATAAGTTTGAGTTATTAATAAAATCTATCGTATCAATAACTATTCTCATTAAAAAAAAGCACGTTATGCCTATCGATATATCGGAAAAATGGGAAGAATAGACAGTAATTTCTTTAGTTATTATTAGTTATTAATGAACAATAACCCATAGAAGTGGGAGGTAAATATGTCTGAGAGTGTAGTCAACGATATTGTTAAATGGCTGGAAAGTCAGTTACAGCGCAATGAAGGCATCAAAATCGACACAATTGCCGATAAAAGTGGTTATTCAAAGTGGCATTTACAGCGTGTTTTCAAAGAAATGAAAGGTTGCACGCTTGGCGAATACGTTCGTAAACGCCGTTTATTAGAAGCTGCTAAATCATTACGCAATGGTAACCTGCCAATTTTAGATATCGCTCTGCAATATGGTTTTAGCTCACAAGCCACTTTTACACGTATCTTTAAAAAACACTTTGACATTACCCCAGCAAAATTTCGTCAAAGTGGTCAGTTGCCTGAATGTAAAACATTTATGTCTTGCAACTGCAACAACTAAATAAATTTCAGTTGTATAGTTGAGTATTAATAGTCCCCTTAATTATTTTTTCATTCCCTAAACATTGAAGTCTATGTCCGAGCCGGTAAATACCGGCTCTTTTTTTGAAATTTGCCCATATCGCTAACAAGTTTATCCTCAATACCGCCTTATATAGCAACAAAAGAAAGCTATCTTCTCTTAAAAGATCATTTCAGAACGGATAATAGAGTGATGTCATGCCTTTAAAGCACACACGTCCAATGTGTATTTTTTTGACATTTATTGAAAAAAAACATAATCTGCGGCAACTCATTTATGAGTGTTATAGTTAAATTATTATTAATATTATTTTCTTATTGTTATAAAGGCTGTTTTTGTGGGACATTCCAGATTATTTGCATGGTATAAAAATAGAATGCAAAATAAAATCTTAAAAATAAAACACTATTTTGTATACATTATACCACTCATCATTCTTATCGTTTCATCAAAATTAATGTTGAAAGGTTCTGGGTATGCTCATCCAACTCCGAGAGACATTACGCTCGTCTGTGCTCTTTATATTATCCTTTACGCTTCAAAAAAAGCTTATTATTGGATAGGTTTACCAATAGCAATATTGTATGCTATTTATACGCCTATTGGACTGACCTTTGATAAACCAACCTACCAATATTTTGCTTCGGTTATTGCAACTGATGCTATTGAGGGCATTGAGTTTTTCACACAAATTCCATTTACTCATTATCTTTATGCCGTCCTCATTATTGTTGGAATATTCGCCTTCCAAAAATTATGTACAAAATTAAATATTAATTATTATCGAAACAAAACACTGATGATCATTCTGGTGATAATTGCCTTGATTAATCAATCGCCATTTGATTATTTCTACAATATTTATGAATCCATATCTAAGGTTAAGGGTGAGGTTAGCGCACTACATGATTTTACCAAATCCAGCGAATGGGGAAAATCAACGTTAAATAACAACAGCCGTTATGATGACTATGTATTAGTGATCGGAGAGAGTGTTCGCCGTGATTATATGGGTGTCTATGGATACCCTATAAATAACACCCCCTTCTTAAGCCGTGTGAACAGTACCATTATTGATGGGTTAAACAGTGCTGGAAATAACACTATTGGCTCATTAAGATTAATGTTAACACAGTCAGATAAAGAAAAATTAGAACCTAATTATGGCTTAAATCTAGTTGGACTCGCCAAATCAGCCGGTTTCAAAACATACTGGATATCGAATCAAGGTTATATCGGTAAACACGACACTCCAATTACCTTTATAGCAAAGCATGCTGATGTGAAAAAATTCAATAAACTCGGCGCCTTCAATTCTAATGATGAAAGTGATTTTTCCCTTATTCCTATCTTTCAAAAAGAATTAAATGCCCCTATCCAAAAGAAACAAAAAAGATTATTTATTATACATCTTTATGGTTCACACCCGAACCCATGCGGTAGAATTCAGGATTATGAAAATCATTTTATTACCCAAGATAGGCAATATCATAATATCTCCTGCTATGTTGCAAGCATTAATAAAACAGATGAGATCCTTGAGTCAATTTATTCATTGTTAGAGACGCAATACCAACAAAAAGAACGTAAATTCTCAATGATTTACTTTGCTGATCATGGTCTTTCCCATCAAGAAGAGGGAGACCAAATAAAGCTCCTACACGGAAAAACAAAATATGCGTACCGTGTTCCATTAATCCAGCTCTCTTCCGATCACCAATCAACTCAATATATTGTTGCTAACAAATCTGGGATGATGTTTATTGATGGTATTGCTAATTGGTTAGGCGTTTCTAATCCGCTTCTAAATGAAAATTATCATTTATTTAATTCAGAAAATTATATAGAAGATTTTGGTTTGAGTGAAAAAATAGAAGACAAACCGGATGACGCTATTAATATTCATGGTAAATAACGCTTAATGTTACCTACCCCTTACCTATTTTTATTTCGGGTTAGGTAACATTTAAGCAGCATAGAAACAAAGCGTATTTAGCTTAACTCATGCACTAGCCAGCTTTCAAGATCAGATAACTGTTCGGTTAATTCAGGCCATATTTGATGCATTTCTAATATTAATTTACGAATGGTTTCTGTTTGGTAAACTTGATCGGTAAGTTTCTGGCTTAACCATTCTAATGGGGATGGGTCAAGACTGTCCGTAAAAAATTGGCAACGTTTAATAACCCCTTTTTCGATATCAAAATGAAATTCGATACCTCCCCATGGGAAACGTGTATCACTGTAATGGGTAAAAGCAGGTGCTTGACCGAAATTCCATTCCCAACTACTTTGCTTCGCAAAAGTTTCACGAAAATGCGGTAAGTCCGGTAATTTCTCAGGTGAGATAAATTCAGCCTCAACGGTTTCACCATAATAATCGAAAAAGCTTTTTACGATACCCTCGCACACTTTTTCATGACTGATATCTGATACCAGTTCACATAAATTCGTGACTCTTGAGCGAACTGAAGTGATCCCTTTAGCCTGTAATTTTTTAGGGTCAGGATTAAGATAATCTGCAAGCCGATTTAAATCAGAATTGATAAGTAAAGTACCATGATGGAATCCTCTGTCACGGGTTTCTCGGTAAGCAGATCCTGATATTTTCCTTGGCCCATCATCGGTGTTTAATACCAAATCATTGCGACCAGAAACCTCAGCATTGATCCCCACCCTTGCTAAGCCATCCACAATAATTTTTGTCGAAATACTTTTATCATATTCTGGTTTGCCCGCCATGAAGGTAAAACACGTATTGCCGAGATCTTGAAAAACGGCACCGCCCCCGCTACTACGGCGAGCTAAGCGTACATTATCCTCTTCCATACGACGCGTATTACACTCTTTCCATGGGTTCTGTGCTCGCCCAATAACGACCGTGTCAGCGTTACGCCATAAAAACATAACACGTTGATCGGCGGGCATTTGACGAAAAATCGTCTCTTCAACCGCAAGATTAAACCAAGGGTCGAAAGATTCTGAAATCAGTAAACGTAAGCGAGACATTAAGCTATCCTAGAAACAAAAGTTGCAACTAAGATAGCATAATTGAAGACAAAAATGAGGGGATCACACGGGAAATCAGATACGCCGCGCTTGCCAAAACACTTTTCGCCAATACACATTATCCATTGACGAACGGATCACACCCTTACTGGTCGATGCATGAATAAAGGTATTATCTGTATCATAAATTCCGACATGTAAACCATTTTCACCGGACCCCGTTTTAAAGAAGACGAGATCACCCGGCATCAGATCGGATTTATCAATACGCGTTCCCAATCGTGTTTGATCTATCGTTGTACGCGGCAATTGGATAGCAAAACGGTCGCTAAATGTACGGTAAACAAACCCAGAGCAATCAATACCGCTTTGACTCATCCCACCATAATTATATGGCGTACCATACCATTGCTCTAACTGTTCTTTAAGTTGTGCAATGGTCATTATAGGGTCAGATAATTGCGTTTTTAGTGGCGGTGGTGGCGTTCTTTTTACCGACGTGGAAGAGCAGCCAATCAACACTAATGAAAGCAATAATGGTAGGTGTTGCCATTTTATTATCATGTTGCACCCTTAAATAAACAATCGACACGCTTAATTTATTATCATAGTTGCTCAAATATGAAAAATAAATTATCACGCAACCAAATTATTCTACTTTTGAGATTGTCCTTTTGTTGGACGGCTAATTAACCAAACACCAAGGATAATAAATGCAACGCCCCCTGCTTTTAGCCAAGTCGCGGGTTCATGATACCAAGGTAAAATAACCGCTAATAGATAAACAAATACATAGCTTAAGCTAATCAGCGGATAGGCTTTATTAAGCGGAATGGATTTTAGTGCAAACAACCAACATAGCATTGATAAGGCATAGCAGACTAACCCCACAAACACTATGCTAAGATTTGCCAGATTTGCGAGTAGCCATTCAGATTGTAACCAATGCCATCCTAATGTAAACGAAGGCAACCCCACTACACCTGCTTTTAAGCTTAATTGTGCAATGGTGACTAATAGCGCACTTCCTATTACCCAAAAATAGCCTTTGTTCATCCGCTTATACTCATCAAAAAAATACCAAACATAATTGCCGCCACACCTAGCCAATGATTAAGCCCTGTCTGCTCATGGTAGACAAACTGACCAATCAAAGTAACCAACACAAAATTAATACTAAGCATTGGATACGCAATGCTAAGCGGCATGCTTTCGAGCAATTTAAGCCAAAACAGCATGCCTAACCCAAGCATTAGCAATGCCAGCACCAGCCAACGAATGGCTGATGCCGTTTTATTATGTTTATCACCCTGCCAGCATACCACCGCTTGCTTTTGCGCTATTTGCCCAAGGCAAGTGAGTACACTAACTAAAAGCAGTAATAATAATTGAGCAATCATTGTTTGTGATACACCACTATCGCAATTCGCGAATTACTGATCACCTCATCTGGCTTAGGAATATCCGGTAATCCTTCTTTACGTCCAAGTAAGAAAACCACTGTCACTTGGCCTTCTTGGCGAGCTTTTGCCAACCAAGCCGCAAATTGATCAGGCTTCACTAAACGGTGTTGGCTATCCGGGTATTCCAAACCATAAGTCAGCTCACCGCTGCTATTATACAGGTAGATATTAGCGTTTTTCGTTTCCCACGCTAACCCGGCTGCAATGCCCACATTACTCGCCATAAGATATTTGCTATCCATCAACAAGTCATGGTTTTGGTGGATAAAGCTCTGTGGCAGTTTGGAATTTATCGTGTTATTTGGCAATGCACTACCGATACACAGGCTCACCGCCAACGAGCAAGAGGCGGCCCATAGCCAATATTTGGCATTTAACACGGTACATAGGTAACCGATGATACCCCAAATCGAAAAAGCAACGATACCAAGCACCATTTTTGACCATTCGTCGGCTTCGTATAACGGGCGCTTAATCACCGTACTGACAACAATGACAGCGATTACGGCGAGCACCCCAATCGCAACGTTGATCATGCCATTGGCCTTTAATGCTTTCATCTTCCCACTGCGTACACAATCCACCCCATATTTAGCCATGAGCAGTGCTAGTGGAGCCATAAATGGCAGCATATATGTTGGCAATTTGCCGCGTGAAATGCTGAAGAAGATCACAGGCACAATAAACCAACAGAGTAAGAAAAACATATCTGGACTTGATTTGCGCTCTCTCCAACCTTTCAGCAAAGAGCCAGGTAATAACCCAACCCAAGGTATACTGCCTAATAAAATAATCGGAATGTAATACCAAAAAGGAGCAATGTGTTGCGCATCATCGGCGGTAAAACGTTTAATGTGCTCTATCCAGAAGAAGTAATTCCAATAGTCAGGCTCCTGTTTAGCGATGGCTAGCGCCCAAGGTAAACTAATGATAACCGCTGATATAATCGCCAATGGCCCATACTTCACCATCTCAAGAAAGCGCTTTTGGTAGATTGTGATAGGCAACATTACAATCACAGGAATGGCAAGCGCAAGGAACCCTTTGGTCATAAAGGCCATCCCACACGCTAAACCAAGACATATCCATGCAGCAAGTTTTTCTTTTACGCCACGCGCCTTCATCGCCCATAGGCAACAATACATACTGGCTGCTATCCAGAGTGATAGCATAGGGTCAAGTACACTATAGGTGCCGACAGCAAATACCAAGAACATCGACACATAAATAAAACTTGCGACATAAGCGACATGGTTGTTACGCCACATCATTTTTGCCATTCGGTAAACAAGTAATGCACTGAGCAAAATACAAAATACCGAACCAAAACGAACTGCAAAGTTAGTATCGCCAAAAATCATTTGGCTAATATTGTTGATCCAATAGCCTGCTACTGGCTTTTCAAAATAGCGTATATCCAGCATATATGGCACGATCCAATCACCGCGTTGTAACATTTCACGGCTGATTTCTGCATATCGTGTTTCGTCAGGTTGCCAGAGTAAACGGCTATTTAACGGTAGCAGATAAGTTAAGATAAAAAAAAGAGCCAGCAGAGAGGCTCCTACTTTGCTCGCTCGATTATTCAACATGCTTATACTATCCCTCTTCTTGGCAGCCAAGCCAACCCTCACGCCCTGGGAATGGCGCTCTCACGACTTTCCCTTTAGGTAAAGTGCTAATGTCTTCTGGCAGCAAATCACTCAATGTACAGAATTGGATTTCTTCTTGGGCAATTCGTTCCAATAATTGTGAAAATTGTTCTGATTTAGTCATACCTTCAACTTCAGTATGAATGGTGTAAACGGGGACACCTTGATCCTCTTTTATCGCTTGAAGGATAAAATCATTAAAATTTTCATCACTGACAACGGTGCCAACGACTTCATCATAAGTCGGTAATGTGACAGGAATTTGTACCGTGCCTATTGAACCATCACGTAAAATGGGTCTAAATGGATACTTACCGCGACAATCGCTGTTGTAATTAAAACCAAACTTTTGTTTAACCTCAAGCACACGTTCATCGCCTCGCCAGCCAGCAACCGCCGAACACGTAACAGGCTGACCGATGGCTTGCTGCAAAGCATCAACTCCCAATTTAACCTGCTCCGTTAATTGGGCTTCGCTCCATTTAGCCACTTTGGCTTGCCAACCTTGGTGATCCCAAGCATGCAACCCTACTTCATGACCTGCATCTAGCGTTTGTTTCATCAAATAGCCTAAATCTTTGGCTATTTTTTTACCTGGCCACGCTGTACCCGCCAATAAAATATCTAGCCCATATAGGGAGGCGGCATTTGACCTCAGCATTTTCCACAGGAATTTAGGACGCAAAAGGCGCCATAAATGGCGCCCCATGTTATCGGGTCCTACACTGAAGAAAAAGCTGGCCTGAATGTCATGCTGTTTCAGCACGTTGAGTAGTTGTGGTACACCTTCTAATGTGCCTCGATAGGTATCCACATCAATTCTCAAGCCAACTTTTTTCATTAGTTCTTACCTAATTCTTCTACCGCACCTTGCAAGAAGAAATCCAGTGTCTCTTCAATAGTATCTTTCATATCGATTGTTGGAACCCAATCAAGCAGACGACGTGCATTTTCCACGCTTGGTTTACGGTGTTCAACATCTTGATAACCTTTACCATAGTAGCTGCTACTTTCGATTTCACGGAAACCTGCAAACGGAGGGAAATGGCCGCGTAGAGGGTGTTTTTCGAAACTTTCAAGTAACATTTCAGCTAATTGGCGAATGCTTGCTTCGTTTGTTGGGTTACCGATATTGATGATCTGACCGTCGCATTTGCCGTCTTTGTTTTCAATAATACGGAACAGTGCTTCGATACCATCTTTAATATCAGTGAAACAGCGTTTTTGCTCACCACCATCAACCAATTTAATTGGCGAACCTTCAACTAAATTCAAGATTAACTGAGTGATCGCACGAGAGCTACCAATACGTGCTGAGTTCAGGCTATCCAAACGTGGCCCCATCCAGTTAAACGGACGGAATAACGTAAATTTCAAGCCTTCTTTCGCGCCATATGCCCAAATCACTCGGTCTAACAGCTGTTTAGACACAGAGTAGATCCAGCGCTGTTTATTGATAGGACCAACAATCAAACGTGACTCATCTTCATCAAACTCTTTATCATCACACATCCCATAAACTTCAGAAGTCGATGGGAAGATAATACGTTTGTTATATTTCACGCAGTAACGCACGATTTTCAGGTTTTCTTCAAAGTCTAATTCAAAGACACGCAGTGGGTTACGGGTATATTCGATTGGTGTTGCAATCGCCACCAATGGCAGAATAACGTCACATTTCTTAATGTGGTATTCGATCCATTCGGTATGAATACTGACGTCACCTTCGATAAAGTGGAAACGTGGGTTACCAATAAAGCGGTCAATCGCCGATGAGCTGATATCCATACCATAGATATCATAATTATCATCTTGCAATAAACGCTCTGTTAAATGGTTACCGATAAAACCGTTAACACCTAAGATCAGAACACGCTTACGACGTTTAATTTGTGCAGTCGGTTTTGGCCCTACACGAACATCAGTCACGATACCCATTTCATTTGCTAGACGGTTGCCTTGCATATATAAACCGGAGTCACCCTGACCACTAACAACTTCAATAGCCCCTTCGCCACAAGCAATACGCAGAGGGTCACTTGATAATACTGTACCCGCGCGTTTACCTTGATTATCATCGAGCACACGTGCACGCCAAATTACCATTTTACGCTCACCTAAATAGGTAAATGCGCCTGGGTATGGCTCAGTAACAGCACGAATTAAGCAATCAATTTCTTTTGCAGAACGGTTCCAGTCGATCAAGCCATCTTGAGCGGTACGACGACCGAAATAGCTTGCTTGGCTCTCATCTTGCGCCACTGTTTTATAGCTACCCGCTTCAATCAATGGCAGTGTTTTATCTAACAGTACTTCAGCCGCTTCACGAACTTTTGCGTGTAACGTTAATGCAGTATCAGTATCGGTGATTGTGACTTTTTCTTGTGCAACAATGTCACCCGCGTCGGCTTTAGTGACCATTTTGTGCAACGTCACGCCTGTTTCTTTCTCGCCGTTCAGCAATGCCCAGTTAATTGGTGCACGACCGCGGTATTTAGGCAGTAAAGAGCCATGCAGGTTAAATGCACCTTTAGGGGCCAATGCCAGCAGTTCTTCACTGAGCATATCGCGGTAATAGAATGAGAAAATTACATCAGGTTTTAATTCGCGAATACGTTCAATCCATAGCGGATGGTTTACGTTTTCTGGCGCGTAAACAGGAAGTTCCATGTCCGCGCTGACACGCGCTACTGAAGAGAAAAAGTGGTTTTCGTTAGGATCATCAGTATGAGTAAATACTGCTTGAATATCGAAACCTGCTTTTTTTAGCGCTTTCAGCCCTACACAGCCAATATCATGATAGGCAAAAACAATAGCTTTCATTAGTTTTCTTCCTGGTTTTTGTCAGTCTTAGCCTTAGCACCGACGACTTTTTGAATAAAATAACGGGGTCTCGCGCGCACATCATTATAAATCCTGCCGATATATTCACCAAGCAAGCCCATAGCAACAAATTGTGCACCGATAAACATAAAGAGTATTGCAAACAGTGTGAATACGCCGTCAGCGGCCCATGTTGCACCAAAGAGCAAACGTAATACGATTAACAACACTGCAAGCAAGAAACCGCCTGCTGCAATAATACTCCCAACAACACTTAACAAACGCAAAGGTGCTGTTGTTAAACACGTCAACAGGTCATACATTAAATTAATCAGCTTCATAAAGCTGTATTTAGAATCGCCAAACTCACGTTCAGCATGCGCTACATCAATTTCAATGGTTCTACGAGCAAACGTGTTGGCTAAAATTGGAATAAATGTACTTCTTTCATGGCATTGCAACATCGCATCAATAATATGACGGCGATAAGCACGCAACATACAACCATAATCGCCCATAGAGCGACCGGTCGCTTTTGTGATCATCGCATTAATCATTTTAGATGCCGTTTTACGGAACCAAGAATCTTGACGGTTAGCACGACGCGTGCCAACAACATCATAGCCTTGTGCCGCCGTTTGCACTAAGCGAGGGATCTCTTCTGGAGGGTTTTGTAAATCAGCATCCAGTGTAATCACCAAATCACCATCCGCTTGATTGAAACCAGCCATAATTGCAGAATGCTGCCCATAATTACGATTCAAAATAATCGCGATAACATGGTTATCAGGATTTTCTGCTGCCTCAGTCAACATTTTAGCGGAACGGTCACTACTCCCATCATCCACTAAAATCAACTCATACTCTTGCGTAAGTTGTTTACACGCTTTAATTGTACGCTCAAGTAACTGAGGTAGGCTTTGCTCTTCATTATAAACAGGGATTACAACAGAGACTTTTTTTATCTCTTCAAATTCATCTACAAATGACACTATTTTGACTCCAAAAGGATTTCATTTATCGCTTTAACAACCCGATCAACATCTGCATCAGACATATCAGGGAAGAGAGGCAGGGAACAAAGGGTCGCGGTGTTCCATTCTGACTCTACGAGTGAGAGCTCTGGGTATTTCTCACGGTAATATTTCTGTGTATGTGCGGCACGGAAATGTAAACCTGTACCGATATCATACGCTTTTAGTTTTTCCATAAAGCTATCACGATCAATACCGCATACACTTTTATCGACACGCACCATAAATAAGTGGTTAGCATGCAAATGTGAATATTCAGGAACTGAAAGCATTTGTAATGGGGAGTCTTTCAGTGCGGCACGATAACGCGCTACCAATTGTGCACGACGTTGATTCATTTCTTCAACACGAGACAACTGAACAACAGCAATCGCTGCATGAATATCAGATAAATTATATTTTAAACCAGGTTCAACCACTTCTGCTTGTGGTTTTCGACCTTGCATTTGTCTATCAAAGGCGTCAACCCCGAGACCATGGAATTTTAAGGTACGAACGCGCTGTGCTAATTCATCATCATCAGTGACGACTAATCCACCTTCCGCACACGTCACATTTTTAATTGCATGAAAAGAAAAAATAGCGGTTCCCTGCTGACCAATCCATTCTTCTTTATAGCGCGTTCCCACCGCATGAGCCGCATCTTCAATCAACGCCACTCCCGCTTTTTGCGCGATAGTACGCAAAGCGTCAAGATCACAAGGAGCACCTGCGTAATGTACAGGAATTATCGCTTTCGTTTTCGCAGTAAGCGCTTTTTCTACCGCATCGGGTTGTACCATTAATGTATCACGGTCGACATCAATCATAACGGGTGTCGCGCCTAATAACTCAATCATATTAATGGTGGATACCCATGTCTGCGACGGGGTGATCACCTCATCGCCTGGGCCGATACCCAATGCCATTAAAACAACATGCATACCCGCAGTGGCTGAACTTAGCGCTATTGCATGCTTACAACCATAACGTTCACAAAAATCTTGTTCCAACTGATGGTTCTGAGGCCCTGTCGTAATCCAGCCTGAACGTAGAACTTTCTCTACTGCCTTAACCTCTTCGTCACCGATTGCCGGTTTTGAAAACGGAAGGAAATTGCTCATATAATCTGTAGCCTAATTTTTTATTAAGAAGAGAGTATTCTAGTTAAAGTTACTTTAACCGAACATCAACACCTGAAAACATTTCTTATATCGTAAAGCATAATGAAACCGACGATTAAAACAATTTTTCTGCTACTCGTCAAAACTAATTACTTGCCAAGTTTTCGTTTCGCTATCTGTACTTGAAATAATTTTACTTGCAAATATCTCAGATAAATTAAAGTCAGTCATCACTTGCTCAGGTTTACCTGAAAAAATAATTTCACCTTTTTTTAACATCCATATACGACTTGCATGTCGATATGAATGACTCAAGTTATGCCCACTCATTATAACCGTTCCTTGGCAATCACAAAAATATTTCACCCATTTATCAAGCTTGGATTGTTGAATAATATCTAAATTGTTTGTTGGTTCATCAAATAGAATAAATTTTCCACTTAAATCTTGACGATCCCAAACTTGCAAAAAAGTTGCAATAATACGGACTCGCTGCCATTCACCACCCGAAAGTTGTGTAATAGGTTTCATTAACAAGCACGCTAATTGGAAATCTTCAGTTAATTGGTTAAATAACGCTATTTGATACTCATTTGATGAATAAAACAGCGCCAGATATTGAAAGACTTTTAAAATAGGTTGCGTTGATACTTGCTGAGGAAAATAAGCTCTCTGCTGACGCAAAGCTTGCACCCGATACTCGTTGAGCGCCCGACCATTAATATTTAATTGTCCTTGAAAAGCTAAAAAACCACTCATTCCACTGAGCAAGGTACTTTTCCCCGCCCCATTTGCACCAAGTAAATGAATTTGCTCTCCCGCAAACACAGTTTCATTAATATTGATAAGTCGGCTATCAATGGAAAACTGAATTAGCTCAATGATAGGTTGTCTATTCATCATTTTATTTTATCGCCATTGATTGTTACGCGCTAATAGCCAAATAAAGATAGGTGCCCCTAACGTCGCGGTTATCACACCAATAGGTACCTCAGCATTAGCAATCAGTGTGCGTGAAAGCATATCGGCTAATAATAACCCTCCCGCTCCTGTGATAGCACACCCCGGCAATAATGTTCGGTGGTCGGTCAATCCTGCCAACCGTAAAATATGGGGAATGACTAACCCAACGAAACTAATAGCACCCGCAAGAGCAACGCTCAAACCAATTAGCACCCCCGTCACGATAATCAGAGCAAGACGCCAGCGATGGTGAGAAAAACCGAGTTGATAAGCTTGCAATGATCCAAGTGATAAGTAATTGAGTGTATTACCTTGGCAAATTGCCCACAATAAAAAAGGAATACAAGCAATGACTAGAGCAAATTGACGCCAATCAATACCGCTAAAGCTTCCCATCATCCAATAGAGGAGTTGACGTAGGTCTAGGCTGCTACTCATATAGACCATCCAAGTCATTATCGCACCACAAATCACACCAAGCGCCACGCCAACTAGCAGTAAGCTCGTGTTATTAAAATGCTTTCGTTTGGCAAAAAACAGCAGTATCGCGGTTAACAATAATGCACCAACAATTGCACCTGAACTTATTAGCCAATACTGAGTTACCCCATGAGAGAGCAAAACAATCAGAACGACGGCGACACCAGCACCATTGCTGATCCCCAATAACCCAGGTTCAGCCAGTGGATTTTCGAATAAGGCTTGCATGATAGCCCCTGTTACCGCAAGGGCTGCACCAATGGTAATGACTGCCAATAATCGAGGAAAACGAATTTGCCAAATAAATAATTGTGCCGATTCGCTCGCCCATTGGTTAGGCCATAACCCTACTTCGCCGACACTCAAAGCCAAGACACTGACAACGATTAAAAAACAGACCAATACACACAGTAACCGTATATCGGCGTGCCTCTGACGTTTTTGAAGGGTAAGCAATTGATTATTCATTAAGTAGAAAATGTCTTAAATATTAACAGTATTGCCCAATTATAGCTTTTTGTGCAAGCGATACCAATGCAGCAAATTTATACTGCACATCCATTTTTATTTGAGCATTTGAAGGGACAATATGAAATCGACTTTATCAACATCAACGCCCGACTTCACTTCCACAACTAAAATAGCCGATACACCCCTTAAGCCTATCAATCAACCCAAAACAAGCCTCTTTGCTGCATCAATCCAACGAGTGACTAATGTTTTAAAAAAATTTTTAGGGTTACCTTCGCAACACCAACATGAATCTATTGAAATAAAAAATAAAAATATTGATGTATTAAATTACAAAAAATTAAGCGATAGCGATCAAGAAAATGCGCTCCCCCCTTCTCAATACAAAACTCCGGCTGAATTAAACGCAATGCAAATGCGGATAGCGCAACAACAAACAGCAAAACTCATTGAAAAACAGAATATAGATGCTATCAATGAGTATATTGGTATCGCTTATGAAGATCGCCTTAAATACCAGCAAATTAATGAGATTGGTACTGCTATCTTATCTCATCCAAATTACTTACATGAAACAGGACCATTTCGAATATCAGGCAACAAACAGAGAGTTGAAATAATATTAGAGCATCTCGCTAGCAATAAATCTATTGATATCTTTTTTATTCAAAAAAATAACATTGACGTATCTGATCTAACATCAGCATATAAAAAATTAGTTGGCAACGTTTTAGATAGTTCATCGAGTGAACAAAAAACATTATCGACTCTCTTCACAAAATATCATGATGCAATCGGAAACAAAGCTACAGTGAAACGTGCTATTGAAACAAACCCAACATTGGCAACGAACAAAAATAATATTTTAGCCGTTTCTGATACAAAAATTTTAGACTCACTGCCACCGCTAAAAAAACTGCCATTGATATTGCAAATAGCGGTGCCCCTACTTACCGAAATCAGCCGTCATGCAGAAAAACACCAGATGACCCCAGAAAATTTATCGATCGCCTTTGCCCCGACTCTCGATAGAACCGATTATTCTAAAACGGCGGGAAATCCTCTTGATCAACTTAAACAAATAGGACTTGCACAATTACCTATTAATTATTTTACCGCATTGTTGCAAAGATAGGCGACCGAATATAAATTTTTCCACCTTAAAAGTTATAGCTACCGATACCATAGGTAGCTATTTAAAATATCGATAAATACATCAGTGTGATCAATCCTCAATATCCTCTAAATATTTTCTAGCTGATAGTGTGGAAACCCTATTCTGCATCCAGATAGATAGCATAAAATATATTGAAATAATGCTGTGCCATGAAAAACAAAAGACCGCCTAAACGGCGGTCTTTTACTCGCAATGCAAGTCTACTATCACTCTTTTGGTGTCGCTTTTTCGACGCGGCTCTTCAATTTTTGGCCAGGACGGAAAGTGACAACACGGCGTGCAGTAATTGGAATATCTTCCCCAGTTTTTGGGTTACGACCGGGACGTTGATTTTTATCACGTAAATCAAAGTTACCGAATCCAGATAATTTCACTTGCTCACCATTTTCTAAGGAGAGGCGAACCTCCTCAAAGAAAGATTCCACAAGGTCTTTAGCATCACGTTTGCTAACACCCAGTTTTTCAAACAAATTTTCTGACATTTCAGCTTTAGTAAGCGCCATAGTTTTAGTCCCTCAAGGAGGCTTGGAATCGCTGTTTTAATGCAGCAATACACAGATCAACGGTCGCGGTTATCTCTTCTTCTTCCATGGTACGCGTTGTATCTTGGAAGACGAGACTGATAGCGAGACTCTTATAACCGTCTGCTATCCCTTCACCACAATACACATCAAACAAGTTTATGCCAACTATATGATTTATGCCAACTTTTTTACATTCTGCCAAAACATCTGCGGCGGCAACGTTTTCTGGCACAACAATCGCAATGTCGCGACGGTTCGATGGATAGCGTGAAATCGCCTTCGCATCAGGGATTGCACGATGTGCTATCGCATCACAACGAACCTCAAATACCACAGTTCGACCATTTAAATCGAGTTTACGTTCTAGTTCTGGATGAACAACACCAATAATACCAATATGTTCATTTTCCAGATAAATCCCAGCACTTTGACCAGGGTGCAATGCCGGATGTACTTCAGGTTTAAATGTAATTTGATTCAGTTTGCCAGTCAATTCCAAAACAGCTTCAAGATCACCTTTTAAATCAAAGAAGTCCACAACTTGTTTATCTAATGACCAATGTTCATCGAATCGGTTACCCGCAATCACGCCAGCCAGCATGGTTTCCTGACGGATTTGATATTCTGCTTGATTATCAGGGATAAAGCGCAAACCTGTCTCAAATAATCGAATTCTATTTTGTTGACGATTTTGATTATAGACTACCGTAGTCAAAAGACCTGTTAAAAGTGACAAACGCATCGCCGACATATCAGCAGAAATTGGGTTTGGTAACACTAATGCTTCCTGCTCTGGGTGAAGCAAAGCTTGCACTTTCGGGTCGACAAAGCTGTAAGTAATTGCTTCTTGGTAGCCTTTATCAACTAACATCGCCTTAATACGCTTAAGCGGCAGATTAGCTTCTTTGTGCTTAGTCATGACTAAATCTGCACGCAGCGGTACATCTGGAATGTTGTTATAACCATAAACCCGCGCAACTTCTTCAACCAGATCTTCTTCGATCTGCATATCGAAACGCCAGCTTGGTGCAACCACATCCCAACGCCCTTCAGAAGCTTTCACTTGGCAACCTAAACGGGTCAAAATATCTGTCACAACATCATCCGCAATCGCATAACCAATCAATCGATCGAGTTTATTGCGAGTCAGAGTAATATGAGCGACTTTCGGTAAATGTGCTGAGCTGGTGACATCAATAATGTCACCAACTTCACCACCACAAATATCCAGAATCAATTGTGTCGCACGTTCAATGGCTTTGAACTGTAATTCAGGATCAACACCACGCTCAAAACGGTGAGAAGCATCAGTGTGCAAACCATAATTACGTGCACGGCCTGTAATCGCTAGTGGATTAAAAAACGCACATTCTAGAAGGATGTTTTTGGTTTCGCTGTTAACACCTGAATGCTCACCACCAAAAATACCCGCAATACCGAGTGGATTTTTCTCATCAGCAATCACTAGCGTATCAGCTTTCAGCGTCGCTTCGCTACCATCTAACAGAACCAGCTTTTCATCTTGTTTTGCCATACGCACCACGATAGCGCCATTTAGGCGATCGAGGTCATAGGCATGCTGAGGTTGACCCAGTTCAAGCAATACATAGTTTGTGATATCAACAACAGCATCGATTGAACGCACGCCACCACGGCGCAATTTCTCTTTCATCCACATTGGGGTTGGTGCAGAGACATCAATATTTTTGATAACTCGACCAAGAAAACGCGGACATGCTTCAGGTGCTTCAACGCGGATTGGGAAGGTATCGGTTGTAGTGGCTTTCACCGCCTCAATCTTAGGCGCTGTCAGTGCTTGTTTATTGATTACAGCCACATCACGTGCTACACCAAGAATGCTTAAACAGTCCGCACGGTTTGGCGTAATGCTAATTTCGATGATGCTGTCATCAAATTTCAAATAATCACGTAAATCAGTACCAATTGGCGCATCTAATGGCAGCTCAATAATACCGCTATGATCATCAGAAATACCTAACTCAGAGAATGAACAGAGCATCCCTTCTGACGGCTCGCCACGGAGTTTTGCTGCTTTGATTTTAAAATCGCCGGGTAGAACTGCACCAACCGTTGCGACAGCTACTTTCAAGCCTTGACGGCAGTTAGGTGCCCCACACACGATATCAAGCAAGCGATCGCCGCCAACATTGACTTTTGTGACTCGTAGTTTATCTGCATTTGGATGCTGACCACATTCGACCACTTCACCAACAACAACACCTGTAAATTGCCCCGCCACCGGTTCAACACCATCAACTTCCAAACCGGCCATCGTGATTTGTTCGGATAATGCTTCACTGCTAATGGCTGGGTTCACCCATTCACGTAACCAAAGTTCACTGAATTTCATGAGAAAGTCCCGCCTTATTTAAACTGTTTGAGGAAACGAAGATCATTTTCGAAGAATGCGCGCAAATCAGAAACACCGTAGCGCAACATTGTAAGGCGCTCCATTCCCATGCCAAATGCAAAGCCTGAGTAGATTTCTGGATCAATACCCACATTGCGTAGTACATTTGGATGAACCATGCCGCAACCTAACACTTCTAACCACTTACCATTTTTCCCCATAACATCCACTTCAGCAGAAGGCTCTGTGAATGGGAAATAAGATGGACGGAAGCGGACTTGGACTTCTTCTTCAAAGAAATTATTTAGGAAATCATGCAATGTGCCTTTTAGGTTAGTAAAGCTGATATCTTTATCAACAATCAACCCTTCTGTTTGATGGAACATTGGCGTGTGTGTTTGGTCGTAATCGTTACGGTAAACACGACCAGGTGCGATAATACGGATTGGCGGTTGTTGCCCATTCATGGTACGAATTTGCACACCGGAAGTTTGGGTACGCAGCAAACGCTTCGCATCAAACCAGAAAGTATCATGATCGGCACGAGCTGGGTGGTGGGCAGGAATATTTAATGCATCAAAGTTATGGTAGTCATCTTCGATTTCAGGCCCTGTCTCAACACTAAAGCCTAACTCACCAAAAAACTCTTCAATTCGCTGAATGGTACGGGTAACTGGGTGTAATCCCCCATTTTCCATACGACGCCCAGGTAATGAGACATCAATTTTCTCCGATGCTAAACGTGCATTCAGTATTTCAGCCTGCATGGCTGCTTTACGCATATTCAGTGCATCTTGAACCTGTACTTTGGCTTCATTAATCACAGCCCCTGCTGCTGGACGTTCATCAGCAGGCAGATCACGCAACGTTTTCATCTGTAGTGTGAAGTGGCCACTTTTGCCTAAATATTCAACACGAACTGACTCTAACGTAGCAACATCTTGGGCCTGTTCAATGGCTGCTTTTGCCTGTGCAACCAACTCAGCGAGATGTGGCATTATTTCCCCTTTATGACCTTACGGTCGTTTTGCTAGTTATTCACCGATTTATTAAGTTCTCACTTGCCATTTATTGAATGGATAAGCACTTAACTGATTTTACTGTATTTTTCTTCAATCAAAAACAAAAAAGCCTCCTGACGGAGGCTTTAGCGTAACTTTTCGTTTCTTTTCTTACGCGCGCAAGCCCCCGAAACTCAGGTGCTAAAGTAAAAGAAGAAACGAAAAGCGACGATTTGCATATAATTAATTCACTAAACAGACTGTATTACTTAAGTATTAACATAAAACCACATAAATGAAAAGAGGAAGTCTCCTTCCTCTTTTCAAGCAAACATTAAGCTAAAGCGCCTTTCGCTTTTTCAACTAAAGCAGTGAATGCTGCTTTGTCGAATACGGCGATGTCTGCCAGGATCTTACGGTCGATTTCAATTGAAGCTTTTTTCAAGCCATTGATGAAACGGCTGTAAGACAGACCGTTTTGGCGAGCCGCTGCGTTGATACGCGCGATCCACAGTTGACGGAACTGACGTTTACGTTGACGGCGGTCACGGTAAGCGTATTGACCAGCTTTGATTACCGCCTGAAACGCTACGCGGTAAACACGAGAACGTGCACCATAGTAACCTTTCGCCTGCTTCAGAATTTTTTTGTGACGTGCACGGGCGATTACACCACGTTTTGCGCGAGCCATAGCTATCTCCTATCGTCTTTAATCTTATTAACCAATGTTTACTTATGCGTAAGGCAGGCAGGCAACTACCAGACCCAGATCGCCCTTAGATACCATTCCTTTCGGACGTAAATGGCGTTTACGCTTAGTAGACTTTTTAGTCAGAATATGACGAAGGTTTGCATGCTTGCGCTTAAAGCCACCGCCTGCAGTTTTTTTAAAGCGCTTTGCTGCGCCACGTACAGTTTTAATCTTTGGCATTTCTTTAATTTCCAACTTCGCATTGTGATAAACTACGAATTAATTAGGCGAATAGCATCTACATTACTGTAAACACAATTACTTGATGGCCTAATTATTTCTTCTTAGGTGCCAGCACCATGATCATCTGACGCCCTTCAATTTTTGAAGGGAATGACTCCACAGACGCCAGCTCATCCAAATCGGACTTAATACGGTTAAGTACATCCATACCGATTTGTTGGTGAGCCATTTCACGACCACGAAAACGCAGTGTAACTTTGGCTTTGTCACCATCTTCGAGAAAGCGAATCAGGTTGCGTAGTTTGACCTGATAATCACCTTCATCTGTACCAGGGCGGAATTTAATTTCCTTCACCTGAACAACTTTTTGCTTCTTCTTCTGTTCTTTTTGAGACTTGCTCTTCTCATAAAGGAATTTGCCGTAATCCATGATACGACAAACTGGCGGTTCGGCATTTGGGCTGATTTCAACAAGGTCTACCCCTGCTTCTTCGGCTTTTTCTAGTGCATCACGCAGGCTCATAATGCCGAGCTGTTCGCCGTCTAAACCGGTTAAACGGACTTCATTCACACGAATTTCATCGTTAATACGATTTGGACGTGCTGTTGGGATTCTTTTTCCGCCTTTAATACTTTATTCCTCCAACTGGATAAAGAGATTTGCTTATATTCTCTAAAGCATACACCCTAGTTACCGTTTAATCTAATAGATTCAATATGTTGATAACTAAAGTGCCATATTCTTTGCCTACGTCACCTCGGGTAATTACCGAATGATAAGGCGATTCGACCGCGGATTTTAATGCTTATTGCCCGATTACTCAAGTAGATAATCAATTTTTTCGCATAAACCCATGTCTTTTCATACTATCAAGCCTATATTCAGAGCATCCAATATAGGTTGTTAGATATTTTCCATGATTGGTTCAACAAGATATAGCACCCGCTTTTATGCGGGTGCTGTTCATGATGATAAACTTACTTTTTCTTTGGTGCTAAGACCATGATCATCTGGCGACCTTCAATTCTTGAAGGGAATGACTCCACAGACGCCAGTTCATCCAGATCGGCTTTAATGCGGTTAAGCACTTCCATACCGATCTGTTGGTGAGCCATTTCACGACCGCGAAAACGCAAGGTAACTTTGGCTTTATCACCATCTTCCAAAAAGCGAATCAGACTACGTAGTTTAACTTGATAGTCGCCTTCATCTGTTCCTGGACGGAATTTAATTTCCTTCACTTGAACAACTTTTTGTTTTTTCTTTTGCTCTTTCTGAGACTTACTCTTCTCATAAAGATATTTGCCGTAATCCATGATCCGGCAAACAGGTGGCTCAGCATTAGGGCTAATTTCAACTAGGTCAACACCAGCCTCTTCCGCTTTCGCAAGTGCTTCACGCACACTCATGACACCGAGTTGCTCACCGTCAAAACCGGTAACTCGAATTTCAGTTGCACGGATTTCTTCGTTAATACGATTTGGACGTGCTGTTGGGAGTTTTTTTCCGCCTTTAATACCTTATTCCTCCATCTGATTAAGCTGACGACTGCGAATTTCTTCTAGCAGTTTGTTTGTAAATTCATTGACATCTAGGCTGCCTAAATCTTTACCGCGACGGGTACGTACAGAGACTTTACCTGATTCAACTTCTTTATCGCCGCAAACTAACATGTAAGGAACACGACGCAAGGTGTGTTCGCGGATCTTAAAGCCGATTTTCTCGTTACGTAAGTCCGCTTTCGCACGAATGCCAACACTTTGTAGCTTGCTGACTAATTCTTGAACATAATCCGCCTGAGTATCAGTGATGTTCATCACAACCACTTGTTGTGGCGCCAACCATGTTGGGAAGAAGCCTGCATATTCTTCTGTCAAAATACCGATAAAGCGTTCAAGTGAACCTAATACCGCACGGTGGATCATCACAGGCACAATACGTTCGTTGTTTTCACCAACATAAGATGCATTGAGGCGGCCTGGCAAGAAGAAGTCTAACTGTACAGTACCACACTGCCATGCGCGGTCTAGGCAGTCATACAGTGTAAATTCAATTTTAGGACCATAGAATGCCCCTTCGCCTGGCTGGTATTCAAACTCAATACCTTGATCTTTTAACGCCTGAGCCAGATCCGCTTCTGCGGTATCCCACATATCGTCAGTACCGATACGTTTTTCAGGACGTGTAGACAATTTAACAACAATTTTTTCAAAGCCAAATGTTGCATAAACGTCATAAATCATTTTAATACAGTCGGTGACTTCACTTAAGATTTGATCTTCAGTACAGAAGATATGAGCATCATCTTGTGTAAAGCCACGTACACGCATTAAACCATGTAACGCGCCGGATGGTTCATTACGATGGCAGCTACCAAACTCAGCCATTCTTAATGGCAGATCACGGTATGATTTCAAACCTTGGTTGAAAATTTGTACGTGACCTGGGCAGTTCATTGGTTTCACGCAATACTCACGGTTCTCAGAAGACGTTGTGAACATCGCGTCTTTGTAGTTTTCCCAGTGCCCAGTTCTTTCCCAAAGCACCCGATCCATCATAAATGGACCTTTTACTTCTTGATAGTTATAGGCTTTTAGTTTAGTACGTACAAAGGTTTCTAATTCACGGAAGATTGTCCAGCCATCATTGTGCCAGAACGCCATACCCGGCGCTTCTTCCTGCATATGGTATAAATCTAATTGCTTACCAATTTTACGGTGGTCACGCTTAGCCGCCTCTTCAAGGCGTAATAGATAGGCATTTAGCTGCTTTTTATCTGCCCAAGCGGTACCGTAAATACGTTGCAGCATTTTATTATCGCTGTTACCACGCCAGTATGCACCCGCCACTTTCTGTAATTTAAAGTGGTGACAGAAACGCATATTAGGTACGTGTGGACCGCGACACATATCAATATATTCTTGATGATGATATAAGCCTGGGCGGTCGTCTTGACTAATATTTTGATCAAGAATTTCAACTTTATAATCTTCGCCACGGGCAACAAAGGTTTCGCGAGCTTCGGCCCAAGAAACACGTTTTTTAATTACATCATAATCTGTTTTGGCAAGCTCAAGCATACGCTTTTCAAGCTTTTCCAAGTCTTCCTGCGTCAGCGCATAATCTAGGTCAATATCATAATAAAAACCATTATCGATAACTGGACCAATTGCCATTTTGGTGTTTGGCCACAATTGTTTGATTGCATGACCTAGCAAGTGAGCACAAGAGTGACGAATGATTTCTAACCCTTCATCATCTTTGCTGGTAATGATAGCCAAATTGGCATCATGCTCGATCAGTTCACAGGCATCAACCAATTCACCGTTTACACGGCCCGCAATACACGCTTTTGCGAGACCTGCTCCAATATCACGCGCAACATCCATCACAGAAACGGCATGGTCGAACTGACGCTGACTTCCATCAGGAAGAGTAATAACAGGCATTAATAAATCCTTATCAGCAGTGGTGACCCACACGAAAGATCACTTGCTTGATTATTCCAAGTTTATAAAACAATACGTTACGATTAATTCCTCACTTCACTATGCGAGATATGTACACAAATGACTAACTGACTATGCACATTAAAAGTAACTCATTGACAATGATAACACAGACTGATTTATTCGCGATAGATGAGTGGTTATTATCGCCGAATAGTTCAAGCCTGCTCAAATAGAGCGATGGACACAATTTGAATAGTGCAACATAGAAAATGGTGAGTTTATATGAAGTACCAATCAATACGAAAATGAGCGCAATAAAAATACTGAGTCTATTTTCTACAATTAAAACAAGATATGCCGCATTGCCACAACAATATAAATAGGTATAAATACTAAAATAATCAACCCTTGGCTTTGCTCAACTGGAAAAATATTTGGATTGTCACCACAGGTTGCTAATAGCTGCTTCCCATTAAAGGCCGCCTATTTTTCAAAATGACGAGTGAAAAACTGAGCCTATATATCAGCGCAATGATAATCACAATTCAGTCAGCCCCTTTTTCACTAATGCTGACTTTCTATCCGATTTATTTAATCGTAGGTTTGCTCAATATTCATTCCCGTTTCGATTGGTTTAATTAACTCAATTGTGCGCGTGGAGGTATATAGCGGAATGTATAGGTGGTATGCGTCTTTCCACCAGCCTGCCTACACTCCCCATATACACCATAATGCTGTATATCCACTATCACTTATCCGATAACCCAATATTTCCCTTTTTGCCTTACTGTTGAGGCGATAAGATATTATTGGAATATCACTGATATCGCACTTGCCGCAAGCAATAGCCCCATAATTAAATTAAACTTTTTCAAAACATTAGGGTTCTTCAATCGTTCGCGCAACTCACTACCAAACATAGCCCAAATCGTGACAGATGGAAAATTAATTAGGCTAAAAATAACCGCCACAAGCAACATTGAGCTATAAGGGTTCGTTGAGTCTGTGTAGAGGGCCATACCCGATATCGCCATCATCCATGCTTTTGGGTTTACCCATTGAAACAGCGCTGCTTCTAACAACGTTAGCGGTTTTTCATTACTGTTTTTTGCTGATCCAACTGAACGGCTGATTGTCGTCTTCCAAGCTAGCCATAATAAATAGGCTATCCCTAGATACTTCAAAATATTATAAACGATCTCTGACGACTTAATTAAAGCCCCCACTCCCATTCCCACTGCAATTAGCATCACCAAAAAGCCTATTGAGACCCCTAATGCGTGTGGCATAGTTCGCTTTAGTCCAAAATTCATCCCCGATGCAAGTAACATGATGTTATTGGGGCCTGGGGTAATGGACGTGACAAAAGAAAACATCGATAACGAAATGAAAGTTTCAATATTCATAGTGTGTGCATCTATTGAGCAAATGGTTAATAAAAAATAGCAATGGATTGTTTACTCAATGCATTGGCCTTCCGGCCGCTGAATACTGAGTGAAGAGCAGTGTAAAGTGATCTGAATTCACTTTTTTTATCTCTGCGTGCGCATGCCTCGTTTTACGTCATCAACCAGTAAATAGATACCTCTAGTCGTGATACGCTCCGCTGATAAATAAACAAGACAATATGATAAACAACGATATTTTGCGCTAGTTGTTAAGAACAAAATGCATATTTAACGGTTATTTTAAAATACACACCGTATTCTTAAGTTACAGCCAGCGTCGTGTTTGTTGGCTATAACGTTGCCACTCCTCTTGAAAACGTGCTGATAGGAACTTTTCTTCTTGAGGGATAGTATACAGATCGGTCACCAGCCAAAATACAAGGCCTGATATAAGAAAATACGGTGATTGGGTAAACAGTGCCAAACTGACACACAAGGATGTAAACGCCAAATAGAGTGGATTACGAGAGAATTTAAATGGCCCCTCCGTGATCAACGCTGTTGCCTGAACGATGGGATTAGGGGATGTCTTGTAACGATAAAAATAATATAAACTGGCGGCTATCCACCCAAAGCTTTCCAACGCAACCAGTATCGCCAATATTCCCATCCAACCAGAGAAACTCCAAGACAGGCTATTTTTCGTATCAAGATAATAGAAGGCGATGGCGTTGAAAATTAGCCAATTTAAGAAAGGAAGTCTAAATATGCGCATGATACGCTCCCTAAATCAACACGGCATACTTAGACTAACACAAATCATGTAAGATGTTTTAAATAACAAATTTTGCTTTCTATCCTTGCGATATTTTCTGCACTATTTTGATTAAATTAACGCTAATTATTTCCCAAAAAGAACACACTTTTTAACCCTTCTAAGCGTGCATATTCTTGTTGGCAAACTAATTTCCGTACTTGTACTGGCATACTCTCAACCCGTGAGCGTATGGCATTCAATTGGTCGTCCAGTCCATTCATACCTTTAACGTTGACAACATCTTCATTTGTCTTTAAATATTCGGCAAAGGTTTGCAAATTACTTTCTAAACTGTCACATGCATTATAATCCGCACCCCAGCTTGGCATTAGCGCATTAATAGATTCAGGCAAAATACTTGCTACACTAGGATAGATGTCCTGCTTCCATTGCTGCGGAAAAACAATAAGCAGTGCAGCTATTGCGACTCCCATTAGCATGACGAATGCCGTCAGAGCCGTCATTACATTTTTCATTTACAACCCCAAAACTTACCTGTTTGACTTTAGTTAGCATAGTGCATAGGGCGTAAAGCAATATTTATAATAAAAAATAGTTTGTAAAGAAAACTCTAGCAATATTAATAGGCTAATAAAAGCAAGCAAATTAAGATGATACGTTTACGCTTAAGTGCTTATAGAAAATAGTTGTACTCTCAAACTCCTGTTGAGCATTCGATACAAAATGAGGAATTTCGCCCACCTCGATATAATCTTGTTGGCGATACAGATGTGCAGCAACATCACCTGTACGAGTATCTAATACAAGTAATGTTCGTTGATGGCTTAGCGCTACCTGCTCCACAGCGAGAAGTAACTGTTTAGCTATGCCTTGCTGACGAAAAGCTGTGTGTACCATGAGTTTTTCAACTTCTGCCCGATGGCGACCATTTGCCTTTGCGCAAAATGAAAGTTGAATTGCCCCAGCTAACTGTTTGTCGACTAATTTTACGAGTAATAAACGTTCACCGGTTTGCAAGCCTTGATCAACTGTTTGCCAATAATTGCGCGCTTCAACCTGTGTTATTGGAGCAATAAATCCAATCGAAGCCCCACTGTTCACACAGTCGATTAATAACCAATCTAATTGTTGTTCCAATCCACCAACAGTCGCTACACTTTGAATAGACATAATGTTTCCCTATAACTTTCACCTGTGTTATCACCTATTCGCCGCGGTGTATTGACTATGAATAAAATACCATTCCGTCGTACGGCTTTTTGCGGCAACTCTTTAATCTATCTATTAATGAACCAACATGAATTTCTAATTGATGACCATCTGGATCTAAAAAATAGAAGGAGTCACCTTCACTGCGGTTATCTTTCCAGACAGTCACGCCGGCTTGATGCAATTTTTCAACGATATCCGAAAAATCCTCAGCTAACACCGTAAAAGCATAATGGGTGTAATCACGACGCTTTGCAGCAGCAACCTCTTGTCTCATCGGATCATAAGAAAGGCATACCCATAGTGCACCACAGGTTAAATAAGCCCCTCGCTCCCAACTTGCATGTAACTGCATTCCTAATACCGTCTGATAAAAAGAAATACTTTTTTGTATGTCACTAACGGCTAGAGTTAAATGATTGATTCCAATTAGCATTTTTTCTCCCACGCTCACTAATAAATAATTGTACACGTATTCTTTTAATGAATTTACATAACCAGTAAGTAAATAACAAAATTAACGGTATAACTTAACCATATCGAAATTTTGACAACCTACTAATAGATGCCCTTTCCCTTTTTATGTCCCCCATAAAAAGGGTTTTTTTTATCTTAAAAATTGAACATTTTTTAGCTCACTGTTATATCTCACTGTTATAAAAAGAGTAAATCAACTTATTCACAATAGAATGCGAATGTTATCCACAGTTAATGTGTACAACTACTTCTTTTTAAATCTTAAAAAAATCATCGCAATAAGATTGGTAACTTTATCGCGTGATATATCAGAGATTGTGTAGCGAGATAAGCGGTTTTACGGGGCATCTGTGCATAATTTTTGCTATAGTGCCAATTCGCACTGAATTTTAACCTCCATTAAGAGCTTAATTTGCCTATTATGAATGATTTTCTTCAGCTATTTCAGGCCATCGGTATTGGATTGGTTTTAATACTTCCTCTTGCCAACCCATTGACAACAATTGCAGTGATGCTGAGTTTGTCTGGCAACATGACCAAAGAGCAGCGAAACCATCAATCACTTTTGGCTTCTATTTATATTTTCGCGATCATGACTATTGCCTTCTACGCAGGGCAATTAGTGATGAATACATTTGGTATTTCGATTCCCGGATTACGCATTGCTGGTGGGTTAATTGTGGCATTTATTGGTTTTGGTATGCTATTCCCTAGCGGTGAGAATAACGATGATACCAGTGCCTTAACACCTGATGACACAACCGTCTCTAAAAAACGTCAAAAATCACCTAATATTGCGTTTGTTCCCCTTGCCATGCCGAGTACTGCCGGGCCAGGTACCATCGCTATTATCATTAGCTCAGCGGCCTCTTTACAAGGTGATGTTGGCTTTGCCCCTTGGGTATTAAAAGTCGCTCCGGTAATCACCTTTTTCATTGTTAGCTTAATTGTTTGGTTAGCATTACGAGGTGCCACTTCTATCATGAAATGGTTAGGTAATGGTGGAATTGATGCGATATCAAGGGTAATGGGGTTCTTATTAATTTGTATGGGAGTGCAGTTTGTTATCAACGGTATCGTTGAGATTGTCGCGCAACTCCCACATTTAGTGGCGGCACATCATTAATTCATGGCTAATGAATTATAGGCATTTTTGACTTTCCATAAATAACGCGGAGCTTGAGGCGCTGGGTGTTTCGTTTGAACGTGTTGATAAAACTCTTCAGGTGTCAATCGATTAATCATCGCGATAGCTCTGCCTTTATCATTATCAAATGTCCTTAACAAGGCGCCAGCACCATTGACGTAAGCCACGACAGTCGCATAGTACATCGTTTGGGGATTGTTAATCCCAGCAAGGTGTTGCTCTTTTAATATCCGAATATAAGCTGTGCCAATATCAATATTTTTTCTCGGATCTTTTAAATCTCGCGTTGAAGGCTCCCCTGATTTCCCTTGGTAACGATATGCATCACGCCCCGCAGTTGAAGCTTTGATTTGCATTAAACCAATCGCATTCGACTTACTGACGACATCCGGCCGGAAATTTGATTCAACCTCAATGATGGCCCGAATTAAGGTTTCATCGACATTATAACGACTCGCAGACTCTCGAATGAACTCATCAAATGGCGTACGAGGAAAGGAAATATTTTGCTGCACTGTTGATAAATTGCTACTTTTATTTAACATCCGTTGTGTTGATACTTGTTTTTCTGGTTCACTAGAGCAACCCGCTAGCAACAGAAATACCAATGCGCCACTGATATTTTTTTTCACCGAGATATCCTCTGCTAATAAAACTGACGGAAGAATAACTAATAGTAAGAAAAATAAAATAATTTTTACTTAACTTTTACTTCAAGACATGTTTTAGTCATTGAAAAAAGTAATCACAATAATAGAAAAATCACACACTTTTTGTCTTGACTTTATCCAATTGATATTGATAATCATTATCAATTGAATTTTGCTCCTGCTATTCTTTTTATGCGTAACAGGGTAATTAAAAAATCCACTAAGCCAATGATGTCAGGGTCTGAATAATGAAGAAAACACTATCTCTACTGTCTAAACCACTACTTTCTGCTGTCTTTGCTTTATCTACTATTTTACTAATCAGTCAACCTGCATTAGCTAAAAAGTTTAAGGTCGTCACAACTTTTACCATTATTCAAGATATCGCACAAAACGTCGCAGGGGATGCCGCCGTTGTGGAATCGATAACCAAGCCTGGCGCTGAAATCCACGGCTACCAACCAACACCAAAAGATATCATGAAGGCCTATGATGCCGACCTGATCTTATGGAATGGCTTAAACCTTGAAGTCTGGTTCCAACGCTTCTTTGAAAATTTCCAAAATGTTCCTGCTGTTGTCGTCACTGAGGGGATTGACCCTATGCCAATTCGTGAAGGCGAATATAAGGGGAATCCGAACCCACACGCATGGATGTCACCTGCAAACGCCCAAATTTATATCGAAAATATTCGCAAAGCATTGGTTAAGTATGATCCAGAAAACGCAGAAATCTACAACCAAAATGCGAAAAAATATGCTGAACAGATTGCACAACTTGATGCTCCACTGCGTGAGCGACTCAACCGTATCCCTGAAGAGAAACGTTGGTTAGTCTCAAGTGAAGGCGCTTTCAGCTACTTAACAAAAGATTATGGCTTTAAAGAAGCTTATCTCTGGCCAATTAATGCGGAAGAACAAGGAACGCCACAACAAGTTAAAAATGTGATTGATACTGTACGTAAATATAATATCCCTGTGGTATTTAGCGAAAGTACAATTTCAGACAAACCAGCACGCCAAGTTAGTAAAGAAACTGGGGCAAAATACGGTGGAGTCCTTTATGTAGATTCACTATCAACCGCAGATGGCCCAGTACCAACCTATATCGAACTGTTAAATACAACCGTTGACACTATAGCGAAAGGATTTGATCAGTAATATGAGTAACTCGAAACGCTTTGAACACCCTAATTTGGTTGTGGATGATGCCACTGTCACTTACAACAACGGTCACACTGCAATTTATGATGCAAGTTTTGATATTACAGGCGGATCAATATGTGCATTGGTTGGCGTCAACGGCAGTGGTAAATCCACCTTATTTAAAACGATCATGGGGTTAGTCACCCCATCATCTGGCAGTGTCACGCTCAATGGTGAGCCAATCAAAGAGGCTCTCAAAGAAAACATTATTGCCTACGTTCCTCAAACAGAGGAAGTGGATTGGAACTTTCCTGTGCTTGTCTCCGATGTGGTGATGATGGGGCGTTACGGCAAAATGGGCTTTTTTCGTATTCCTAAAAGTGAAGACAAAGAAGCGGTAAAAAAAGCACTTGAACGTGTAGATTTGGCAGGGTTAGAGCATCGCCAGATTGGCGAGCTTTCTGGCGGGCAGAAAAAACGCGTCTTTTTAGCTCGTGCGCTAGCCCAACAAGGTAAAGTGCTCCTACTTGATGAACCCTTTACAGGGGTCGATGTTAAAACAGAAAACGCCATTATTGACCTGTTACGTAGCCTACGTGATGAAGGCCACCTGATTTTGGTGTCTACTCACAACTTAGGGAGTGTGCCTGAGTTTTGTGACCAAGTCATTTTGATTAATCGCACCGTACTCGCAAGTGGTCCGACTGAAACCACATTTACCCAAAAGAATTTGCAAGTGGCTTTTGGTGGTGTGCTACGCCATATCAATCTTTCAGGTCAAGAGCTGCATGACGACGACGATCCACGCTCTGTCACGGTGATTACCGATGATGAACGCGCCGCCGTTTTCTATGGCCATGACCACAATGCCCCCGTTAGAACAAACCAGCCTAAGGATCCAGTATGATCGAGTTGTTACTGCAACCTTTCGAGTACAACTATATGGTTAAAGCCATTTGGGTAAGCGCTATTGTGGGTGCCGTTTGTGCATTTCTTTCAGCTTACCTAATGCTCAAAGGTTGGTCATTAATGGGCGATGCCCTCTCTCATTCCGTTGTACCGGGTGTTGCCGGAGCTTATGCGTTAGGCTTACCCTATGCCGCCGGCGCCTTTTTTACGGGGATCCTCGCGGCCCTAGCCATGACCTTTATTAAGCATATTACTCGGTTACGTGAAGATGCCGTTATCGGCTTTATCTTTTCAACTTTCTTTGCCGCGGGGCTATTAATCGTCTCTTTAAACCCAACCTCAGTGAATGTGCAAACCATCATTTTCGGTAATATTTTAGGTATCGCCGACGCCGATGTATTGCAGGTTGAAATTATTATCGCCATCTCCTTTATCGTGCTACTGGCTTTATGGAAGGATTTACTCGCCGTGTTCTTTGATGAAAGCCACGCTCGTTCAATTGGCTTGAATCCATTGCGCTTAAAAATTATCTTTTTTACTCTACTAAGTGCTTGTACGGTAGCTGCATTACAAACGGTTGGTGCAATCTTAGTTATTGCTATGGTGGTAACTCCCGGGGCAACAGCTTATCTACTCACTGACCAATTTAAGCGTTTATTAATCATTGCAGTCGCTATTGGTACTGCCACCAGCGCGATTGGTGCTTATGCCAGCTATTTCCTCAATGGGGCAACTGGCGGCTTAATTGTGACGCTTCAAACGGTTATTTTCTTGTTGGCATTCTTCTTTGCGCCAAAACACGGCATTTTTGCTTCTCGTCGTAAGGCAAAACAGGAAGTCGAGAACCTGCATAAAATAAAACAACAAGGAGCCTCTAATGAGTGATTTTATTGACTTACTAACGGCACCGTTTATTTTCCCGTTTATGCAGAAAGCGATTATTACGGCTATCGTGACAGGTGCAGTCTGTGCGATTTTATCTTGCTTTTTAGTGCTTAAAGGCTGGTCATTAATGGGGGATGCCATCTCCCATGCTGTATTACCGGGGATTGTTATTGCTTCTGTTGCGGGTATACCACTCGCTATTGGGGCATTTGTTTCGGGCCTGTTTTGTGCATTTGCCACCGGATACCTCAAAGAGAATAGTCGTATCAAAGAAGATACCGTGATGGGAATTGTCTTTTCAGGCATGTTCGCCGTCGGCTTAGTGATGTTTGCCAAAATCGATACCGAGCAGCATCTTACTCATATCCTATTTGGGGATATTCTTGGTATTACCGATGCCGAATTTAAGCAAAACCTATGGTTTGCAGGCATTACCATCGCTATTATCTTACTAAAACGTAAAGATTTTATGCTGTATTGCTTTGATCCTAATCAAGCGCGTGTGATTGGCCTGCCTGTGAAGTTGATCCATTATGGTCTGCTCTCATTGCTCGCCCTTACCATTGTCGCCTCGCTTCAAGCGGTTGGGATCATCTTAGTCATTGCGATGCTTATCTCCCCAGGCATCATCGCTTTTGTCCTGTGTCGAAGCTTTGGGTGGATGCTCTTTGTGGCCGTGATTGCCTCCGTCACCTCTAGTGTGATTGGAACCATTGTCAGTTTCCACATTGACGGTGCTACAGGCCCTTGTATTGTTATTACTCAAGCCATCTACTTCATCATTGCCCTGCTCTATAGCAAAATGGTCTTAGCGCGTAAAAAAGCGAAATTGCCGCAAGAAAAGTTACAGTCGGCCTAATGCGCTGTTAGCGATAATAAGCAAAATAAAAAGCCACCCAATCATCTAAGGGTGGCTTTTGTCTCTATGTCATCAAGAGATGGTGTTAAGACGCTACATCCACTTTTTCTAGTACCACTGGAATGTTTTTGTAAGCCGGAATACCACTTTGCGGGTCAAAATTATCCAACGCAATTAAGTTATTCGCTTCTGGAAAATAGGTCGCCACGCAGCGATCAGCCATATCATGGATAACCACTTTTAAGTTATCTAAGCGGCGATGAGTGCGCTTTTGTTCACTATCCAGTGCAATAATATTGACTCTATCGCCTGCGGCTAAGTTCTGTTTCTTAGCCTGTGCTTCGCTAATAAACATCACATCACGTTGGCCAAAAACACCGCGATAGCGGTCATTGAGTCCATAGATAGTGGTGTTATATTGGTCATGGCTACGCACTGTCGCCAAGACTAATTCACTATTCACCGCTGATTTAGGGTCTTCAATAACGCCTTGCGTCGTAATGAAGTTTGCTTTTCCTGATGACGTCAACCAGCGCCGCTCTGCAGCCGCATTGGTTAAGTGAAAACCACCGGGCACACGGATCCGCGCGTTATAATCTTCAAAACCCGGTAACACCGCCTCCATCGCGTCACGAATTTTATCGTAGTCATCGATAAACTCATCCCATTCCACTTTAGTATTTGGCAATGTAGCCTTAGCCATACCGGCTACGATGGCACACTCTGATTTCAAGTGAGGGCTAGCCGGTTTTAGCTTACCGTGCGAGGCATGTACCATCGACATAGAATCCTCAACGGTAATACTTTGTGGTCCGGTTTTTTGTTCATCCCGTTCAGTACGCCCTAATACGGGGAATAGGAATGTGTTTTTGGCTGTCAACAGATGGGAGCGATTAAGTTTAGTCGCTGCATGCACTGCTAAGTCTAATTTTTTCATACCGCTATAGCAGGCATCCTGATCCGGCATCGCAACCGCTAAATTACCGCCCATACAGATCAATGCACGCGCACTTCCTTGAGAAATAGCTTGCATACTCGCGACAGCGGCATGGCCAAATTTAGCTGGGGGTTTAAAACCAAACCGTTGTTCGATTTTATCGAGAAAAGCTTGGCTTGGTTTTTCGGTGATCCCAACAGTACGGTCTCCTTGTACATTGGAGTGCCCACGTAAAGGACAGATGCCGGCCCCTTCACGTCCAATATTCCCTTTGAGCAGCAGCAAATTCACTAATTGCTGAATATTTTGTGTACCGTGCTGGTGCTGAGTGATCCCCATTCCATAACAAATAATCGTGCTATCCGCCTCAATATATAATTGGGCTATTTGTTCGATTTCATCACGAGTCAGACCGCTAACACGTAATATATCTTCCCAACGCGTCGACATCACATCATGTTTGAGTGCCTCAAAACCGGCAGTGTGAGACTGAATAAACTCATTATCTAATATAGGCGATTTACCTTGTGCGACCGCAGCCTCATGCTGCTCAATAACAACACGCATCACGCCTTTTATTAATGCGGTATCGCCACCGATGCGTACTTTATAATAGTGTTGAGCTAATTGAGTTGACTCTAAAGTCAGCATCTCAACAGGATCTTGTGGGTACTCAAACCGTTCCAACCCACGTTCTTTTAACGGATTGATCGCGATAATTTTTGCACCACGTTTTGACACTTCACGCAATGAGCTCAGCATTCTTGGGTGGTTAGTGCCGGGGTTATGACCAATACAGATCACTAAATCGGCTTTATCAAAGTCTTCCAATAACACAGTGCCCTTACCCACCCCAATAGATGCAGCAAGTCCAACACTCGTTGGTTCATGGCACATATTGGAACAATCAGGGAAATTATTCGTTCCGTACTCTCTTGCAAACAGTTGATATAAAAACGCAGCTTCGTTTGAGGTGCGCCCAGAGGTATAAAACTCGACCACATTAGGGTCGGCATAGCCAGATAAATGTTTACCTATTTGTGCAAAGGCTTCTTCCCATTCAATCACTTCATAATGGTCAGTTTGCGGATTATATTTCATTGGATGCGTTAAACGACCTTCATTTTCTAAATCGTAATCATCCCACTTTAATAATTCAGTTACTGAATGTTTTGCAAAAAATTCAGGTGTGGTTCTTTTCGATGTTGCTTCCCATGACATGGCTTTTGCGCCATTTTCACATATATCGAAGGAGGCATAATGTTTAGGATCAGGCCATGCACAACCAGGGCAATCAAACCCCTGAGGCTTATTCATTTCAAACATAGCAATCACATCATGACCAATTTCCATTTGGCCTCGAATAGCTTCAGCCACGGCTTTTACCGCGCCCCAGCCAGCGGCAGGACCAGTGTAATTTTCAATTTTCTCTTTCATTTTCATTACTCTTTTTAATTTAAATATTGCAAAAAATAAACATCGAATAATTACAATCTAATTATGTATAAAATTAATTTTATTATATTCATTAGAAAATATAGCAAATAATAGTCATTACAATAAGGCTTTATTTTTTAAAAAAGAAAAATAACATTTGAAATATATTCATAGTCTTATTTCAATATTTATTTATGACTAGTTATTAATTTAAAAACAATATATCGATAATAATGAATATCTAAAATAATCCATTCAACATAATGTTATAGTTGAGCCATTTCGTGATAGGCTCTTCTTTTTAAATAATTATTGCTGTTAATTCCTAAACTGTCGCTATAGAATCGTGTTAGTGAAGACCAAAGCAAAGCGAGGTGTATCATGTGGCAAGCAATGTACCGTTTATTAAGCGAACACTTAGGTGAAGCAGAACTTCATAACAAAGAAATACTTTCTGGGGGTGATATTCATCACACGATGAAAATCGATTACGGTGACCATACCATTTTCGTCAAACAGAATCTGCGTGAATTTCTGCCTTTATTTAAACAAGAAGCCGAACAGCTTGAAATGCTTGCCAAAAGCAAAACCATCACCGTGCCTAAAGTGTATGGTGTAGGGAGTAATAAACACCACAGCTTTCTGCTATTAGAATATTTTCCTTTAAAAAGTTTTGATGCAACTAACGCATGGCGTTTCGGCCAGCAATTAGCCCACCTACATCAATGGGAAGAGCAACCGAGCTATGGTTTTGACTTTGATACAATGTTAGGCACCATCACTCAGCCAAATGGTTGGGAAAAACGGTGGAACTCTTTCTTCGCCGAAAAACGTATTGGTTTGCAATTACAAATTGCCGCTGAGAAAGGAATGGTCTTTGGCGATATTCAGCAGATCGTTGATATTGTCAAAGAGCGCCTGACAGGACATCAACCGCAACCTTCCTTACTTCATGGGGATTTGTGGCCTGCCAACTGCGCTATGACACAAGAGCAGAATGGTATTTTATATGATCCCGCCTGCTATTGGGGGGATAGAGAATGTGATATGGCAATGTTGCCTTTATACCCAGAGTTACCCATCCAAATTATTGACGGATACCAAAGTGTGTGGCCTTTACCTTCGGGCTTCCTCGAAAGGCAACCTATTTATCAACTTTATTATCTACTTTGCCAATCCAATATTTTTGGCCTTGAAAAAAGCTATTTGCACGCACGTACCATTATCGATGAGTTAATTGGCGAGAAATAATGACGGTGTTGGCCCAGCGATGCCTGACTGGGCCAGATAATTACCAATTCAGCAACTTTAATGCCAAATAGATAACTATACCGAATGCGATTGGCGAAAAATAAAGAATAAAGAATTGGGTAAATATGGTGTGTCGAGGGATCGTCACTTTAGCCTCAAGCTCTTCTTTCGAGACTTCATTTCCTTTGGCTTTTTCCAATATCACGTGATCTTCGAGGCTTTCACGAATAAATTTAATTTGTCGATACATGCGTAAGCCAGAAGCGCTTAGTGCTAAGCCAACAAAGATAAAAAGAAAGATAATGATAAAGCCGATATTCGCGCCTGAAAAACCATTGGCAACTTGAGGTACTGGGGAGTTGTTCCAGAAGACATTAAGAAACGGTGTACTTTGGCGCGTCATTTCAGCCATTAATTTAATAAAATCATTGGCTACTGCATTAATACCCTCTCCTTCTAACCCTTTCATACCCGCCAATTTGACTAATGACGCTAAAGTGGAAATCAATGCTACAAGAAAAACAATCCAACCGATAATACGCTTGCCGATTGCGACATAACTTGCAGTCTGGTAATTCATTATTGACCCTCTAAAAATTTTTTTATAACTAATCATAACTGAATTTTTATAAAGCCACCAAATTTACCACAAGGAATAATACGGATACTCGCAATTTCAGATTATTTAACTTGCGCTTTCGTGACTGCCCATTGTCGTCAGTGGCAAAGCTGCCCACTTCTTAGACCGCAACCGCGATATGACGGATTTAGGGGGCTTGTCATTCCCATATTCCCGTGTGTCGGATATGGATTGCTGTGTTGATATCTCAGCCATGTTATCGAGCATTTTCAATCCATAACTGAATAGTTTCATAAAGATCCAACTTTTGGGGAACGTTCACACTCAAGATAAAGATGACCGTTTCGATATATATAATCAGTCAGTGACTTGCTACAATACTCATCGCAATAAAGGGCTATCAGTTTCAGATGATATGCAATACCTTGAATTGATACGGTGACAAATTAATTGGGTCAATCCTGTTACTGCATACAACACCTTGAAACATGGCAAGGTCACACATACATGAATGGAGTTTTGACATGTACCACAACTTATCCATCCAGTCTGTTATCTTTGATATGGATGGCTTGCTGATTGACTCTGAGCCTTTTTGGGCGCAAGGGGAGCGTGAAATTTTTACTCAATTAGGCATCGACCTATCCATCGCTGATAAACTACCCGATACACTAGGCTTACGAATCGACCATGTCGTAGAGCTTTGGTATCACGCTTCTCCGTGGCAAGGACATAGCCTAAAAGAAGTCGAACAGATGATTATTGATCGTGTTATTGGCTTAGTTGAAGAGCAGCGTCCCCTCCTTCCCGGTGTGCATCACGCATTAGAACTATGCCGTTCAATGGGATTGAATATCGCCCTCGCCTCTGCCTCGCCGCAATACATGTTAGAGAAAGTACTGAACTTATTTGAGATCCGTGATTATTTTTCGGCAGTTGTTTCGGCGGCTGATTTACCTCACAGTAAACCGCACCCTGAAGTTTATCTCAATGCAGCTGCTTTGCTGGAGACAAAACCCATCCACTGCGTATCACTAGAAGACTCCTTTAACGGTATGATTGCTGCAAAAGCGGCAAGAATGCGCTCAATCGTTGTTCCTGACCAACAGCATTTTCATGATCCGCGTTGGGGATTAGCGGATGTTAAACTCGCATCACTTAATGAACTCACCGAAAAATATTTGCGTTAATTATCTATTGCCGCTTTTTTCGCCCGTCCCTATCACGTTTTGATAGGGATATTACATAAAAGTATAAAACTCTGATGTTATTTGCTAATAACTAAGAGTTTTTTGCATTTCTAGCCCTATCATATTCTTTTTAAACGCTTTATACTGCCCTCCTAACTGTATAGATAAACAGATGGTAATTTATCCACCATGACCGCTGAAGGGCACCTGCTATTTTCTGTCGCCTCATTAATAATGGCACATAAGCTAGAGATCACACCTGAGCTTGCTCAAGGTGATTGGCTGCATATGGTGCCAGGTGCGCTATTGGGGGCATTACTCCCCGATATCGACCACCCTTCATCGATACCCGGCCGGATGTTAAGGATCCTTTCCCTGCCGATTTCCAAATTATGTGGGCATCGAGGTTTTACACACAGTTTAATCGCATGGCTACTATTAGTGCTCGCCTGTTACCAATGGCTACCGGCCAACTGGCCTATTCCTAATGATTTGATCCAAGCATTTTTACTGGGTTATATGAGCCATTTAGTGGCTGATATACTCACCCCTTCCGGAGTTCCCTTCTTATGGCCTCTGCCTTTTCGTTTTTGTTTTCCGTTACTGCGTAGCAAGTCAAATAAACGTGCAGAACGTTTTATCGCAATCGTTTTGGCTGTTTGTGCTTGCTTTATACCCGTTAGTTATAGCTTTGATTTTCATAGCCAATTTGAAAGCATAATAAAATATATTCATAATCAAATAGATATACGCATGTCTACATAGTCATCTATTTTGTAATATACTGTAAGCATCATTCATCATAAGTTATTACTTTTCAGTATAAGAATTGTCTTTTATCTGCTGATAACATATAACCAGTTGTTAGGATGAGCTAATTCCTTATAACCTTTAAGGTTTACAGCGCTAATAACATAATTCAAAAAACTGCGATTGGAGTTCGGAATGAATATTCCTTTAATTATTAATGTGCTTGTCTTTGTAGCACTGCTCATACTACTGGCAAAACTAGGGGCAAAAGGCTGGAGCCTGTCGAAAAAAGTTCTATTAGGTCTGGTTTTTGGTGTGGCATATGGCGTCGCTCTCCATTTGGTGTACGGTACTAATCACCAAACACTGAAAGACTCTATTCTCTGGTTTAATATCGTGGGTAATGGCTATGTACAGCTATTGCAAATGGTGATTATGCCATTAGTTTTCGCATCGATACTGAGCGCGGTCGCACGTCTGCACAAGGCATCATCGTTAGGTAAAATCAGTTTCTTAACTATCGGAACACTGTTATTAACCACTGCAATAGCCGCACTTATTGGTATTTTGATTGCGAATCTTTTTGGCTTAACTGCCGAAGGTTTGGTTCAAGGTCAACAAGAAACTGCTCGCCTTGATGCAATTCAAAATAATTATGCGGGCAAAGTGTCTGATCTAACTGTTCCACAACTTATTTTATCATTTATTCCTAAAAACCCATTTGCTGATCTGACGGGCGCTAGCCCAACATCTATTATCAGCGTGGTTATCTTTGCTGCCTTCTTGGGGGTTGCTGCTCTGCAATTACTCAAAGATGACCAACAACGTGGTGAAAAAGCGCTCGCGGCTATCGATGTGCTGCAAGCTTGGGCAATGAAACTCGTCCGTCTAGTTATGCGCTTAACACCTTATGGTGTCATGGCGTTGATGATCAAGGTTGTTGCAAGCTCTAACCTATCAGACATCATTAATCTAGGCACATTCGTGATAGCGTCGTACGTCGCACTAGCACTGATGTTTATCGTTCACGGTATTTTCATTGCGGTAACAGGCCTCAGTCCTATTAAGTTTTTCAAAAAAGCAGGCCCTGTATTAACATTCGCGTTCACAAGCCGTTCGAGTGCCGCCAGTATTCCTCTGAATATTGAAACTCAAACTCGTCGCTTTGGTGTTCCTGAATCTATCGCCAGCTTCTCGGCTTCATTTGGCGCGACAATCGGTCAAAACGGTTGTGCTGGTATCTATCCCGCTATGTTAGCTGTTATGGTTGCCCCCACCATGGGCATTAACCCATTTGATCCACTGTGGATTGCGACATTAGTTGGGATTGTTACTGTTAGCTCAGCAGGGGTTGCTGGTGTTGGTGGTGGTGCAACATTTGCCGCGCTGATTGTACTCCCTGCTATGGGGTTACCTGTCACACTGGTTGCCTTACTGATCTCCGTCGAACCTCTGATTGATATGGGTCGTACCGCCCTCAACGTCAGCGGCTCTATGACAGCGGGCACGGTCACTAGCCAATTAATGGGTGAAACTGACAAAACCATCTACAACCAAGAGGATGATGGTGAGCTAAAACACGTCTAATTTACATTAGCGTAATTTAAGATAAAATTATCCACTGACTGCACCCCAAAAGTTGCAACACGACTGATTAAGGTGCAGTTTTTGTTTTTTTTTAAATTCTAATCGAATTTATTTATCGTATAGATAATGAGAAATATCAGTATGAAACACTGAAAAACCTTGCCAATCGGAAATAATACGTAAGATAATAGCGTTTGAGCAACGATTCTAGGCCTCCTGCCTATGTTGCGTCAGCCCGTTTTCTGCGGGTCATTATTTCCAAAATTTTTTAGTGATTTTATATATGACCAATATTACTCATATAATAAAAACTGATCCTGAAAATAATCCCTGTGTAAGTTGTGGTGCTTGTTGCGCTTATTTTCGCGTCTCATTTTATTGGGCAGAAAGCGAAAGTGGTGGTGGCACGGTTCCTCAAGATCTCACTGAGCAAATAACACCATTTATGAGTGCAATGAAGGGCACCAATCAAAAACACAATACACGCTGCACAGCATTAACCGGTACGGTTGGTGAATGTGTCTCTTGTGCTATCTATAGTCAAAGGCCTACCCCTTGCCGCGAATTCGAGCAATCTTGGGTTGATGGCGTTCATAATGAAGCTTGTGACCGAGCTAGAGCGGCTCATGGTCTGCCCCCTCTTGAACCCCATCTGCCACAAATCGCTTGTTAGCCGTCTATGACCCAGATTATTCTGGGTTATCTCACTTATCCTCTAAAATAATAGCTAAATGCTACCACGTTGAACGTACTCTGCCATTTTGAGTCGCCCTCTAGCATTGGGAAAATAAGTCGATTCATTGTGCTCAATTGACAGAGCATCGTTTAAAAGCCAGCGTCTTGAATGCAATCTAGCCGAACAGAAGAAGCTTGGGCCACAGGTCAATACCTCTCGTTATCGCCTGTAGCCCATAAAAATGCGGTTAACTCGTGATGCTAAACGGATTTTATATTAATGGGATAAATAGTGTCGCTACCGCTATTCATAAGCGTTACTGCTCTCTCAGCGCCTGCATTGCTTGCATCGCTAATTCAAATGAATATAAGCGGGCTTGATGATCAAAAATTTGCCCATTAACCATGATTTCATCCGCTTGAGTTTGACGTAATACGGATGCTAGCCCATGGCGAATTTTGGCTTTATCCCCCACTAATGACATCCCGAGTGCTTGTTGCACGCCAAATTGTTCAGCAGGCGACCAAATTTTCCCCATATCTTCCACTGGAGGTGGTAATTGTGCAGGCTGACCTCTACGTAACATCACAAAAGCTTGCTGCATAGATGTAAATAAAAACTCCGCATCACGAACAGTATCAGCAGCAATAATATTAATACAAACTATTGCATATGGCTTAGCGAGCCTAGATGAGGGCGTAAAGTTTTCCCGATACGTCTGTAATGCCTGTAATAACAAATCAGGGGCAAAATGAGAGGCAAAGGCGAAAGGTAACCCCATTTGGGCTGCAAGTTGCGCACTGTATAAACTTGATCCTAGCAGCCACACAGGTATCTTTTCACCATAACCGGGAACTGGCCTGACAGGAGGATTAGGATCTGTTGCATCAAACCAATTCACCAACTCAGCCACATCGCGAGGGAAATTATCAATATCATGACTCATATGGCGACGTAACGCTCTCATGGTTTGTTGGTCACTCCCAGGCGCTCGACCGATCCCTAAATCAATTCGATTAGGATATAACGTATTCAATGTGCCAAACTGCTCAGCGATCACTAGCGGTGAATGATTGGGTAACATCACGCCCCCAGAGCCAAGATGCAGTGTTGTGGTATTGGCGGCAAGGTAACCAATCAACACCGAGGTGGCGGCACTGGCAATTCCCGTCATATTATGATGCTCTGCAAGCCAATAACGGTGGAAGCCAAGTTTCTCGGCCAATTGGGCTAAATCTAAAGAGTGAGAGAAAGCCTCCTTCGCAGAAGCGCCTTGTGGAATAGGTGCGAGATCTAATATTGAAAATGGAATTTGTATCTCAGACATAACGGCTCACTTTATTGCTATTTTGTTATTTAACTACCATGCTAATCGATTATCATGCCGCCTTCCAGCCACTCAAGTAGACACCGCACAAGTGATGCTTTTTTATAGTCCTTGTCGATACGAGCGGGGCTAATTAAGTAGAAAATATGGAAAAAGTGCAGTAATTGTGAAGCTTCGGTCAAAGGAGGTAAAAGCGATTGCGGCAAAAAATGAATTAATTGATTATCTGAATCAATACAAATAAGAGGATATATCAATGAACAAACTAAATTCTGGTTTACTTGCTCTCATGTTAATGTCTGTTGGATTTGCCGCAGCAGCCAACGGCCCTGATAACCGCTCTTCACGCCCACATATGGGGAACCACCACAATGTGTTGTTTAGTGTTGCTCAACAAACAACGACACCGAATGAGACATTGAAAAAATTAGCGAATGACGCACCAAAAGCGGCTGATGGTAAACGTTACCTTGTTAAAATGAGTATTATTGAAGTGCCTGAATATGTGTCAGCAAAACAGAAACCCACATCACAACCAACAAAGAGTGCACCAGCACCAGAGCCTGCTGCACAATAAACGCTAAAATAAAATATCTATAGATGCGACCTTTTAGATTAATATGCAGAATCAAATAGCATCTATTCTTCATATTCGTTATCTTAAACTAACAATAATTAGTTCTATTAATCCTACGATTGCCTCTATGTTATAGAGGCTTTTTTTTCAAATTAAATAGGCTCTGAAACTAGTAAATTTGCCTATTTATTTCTAATCTTAAGAGGCAATAGCGAGTATTGCGACATTCTGAGTGTCCACTTTATACCATTTTTGGAGTCAATCATGGGTTATTTTGAACTGAAAAAATCAACAAAAGACACCGCTCAGCCTTATTATTTTGTTCTTAAAGCGGCCAATCATGAGATTATCGCCAGTAGCGAGATGTATTCAACTAAACAAGCGGCATTAAAAGGGATTGCTTCTGTCCAAAAAAATGCAGCAACGGACGAAATCAAAGATCTTACCGTTTAATTTCCATCCACTCGTTTTATCAAATTATTGTGAATTAAACGCCCTTGTCCGTTTGAACGGGGCGTTTTAAGCTAATATCAAAAAATTAAGCGCAGTAATGCGGTCACCACAGAAGCAGATAACACAATGACAATAAAAGGTTTTTGATACCAAGTAAGCAATCCGGCTACACATACACCAATTATTTTAGGTATATCCGAAAAATGGTCACCTTCAAATACTGTCGAAGTCATCGCAACTGAAAACAAGATCACAATAGCTGCTGCTGAAAACAGAGCCTTGCTATTATCTGATAAAATAATTTTTCCTTTGAGCAAGGCACCCGATGAGCGCATTAGATAAGTGCCCACTGCCAGCAATAAAATTCCACTCAAAATCAGCCATGGGTTATCCATCATTATTAACCTCTCACATATATAACTAAGCTTAATAAGGCCAGTAATACGGGGATCCCTGCTGGTAAAAAGGGAGTAGCGATCACGGCAATCACAGCACCAACGATTGCCGCTAACCGCAATCGCTTATCTTTCAATGCGGGTAATGAAAGCGCCAATATAATTGCGGGGAACATCGCATCCATACCAAGTGTATGAGTATCTTGAATAAAGCTTCCTACACCTTCACCAATCAATACGCCTATTGGCCAACAAATTAATATCCCTAATCCGCATAACCAAAATGCCGCTCTTTTTTCTTTTTCAGTTTCCTGAGATAACCCAAATACCACACTTTCATCATTCATAATATGATAACCCAATAGCGCTTTTGGGCCTTTCCCCGCTAATTCACTGACGGCAAAGCTAAATGGAATATGCCGTGAATTCACGAGTAACCCCGCCAAGGCAGCAGAAATAGGGCTTCCGCCTGAAAAAATGACCCCAATAAAAAGAAATTCTGACGCCCCTGCTAACACTAAAATAGAAAGAGTCAAAGGAACCCAAAAATCAAATCCTTGAGAATGCGCTAGCGCCCCATATGAGATGCCGACAATTAAATCCGCAAGACAAACCAGTGCAATGTTTTTTACCGTGCTATGATTAAGCGTTGAGGTTAGCATAATGAGTCGTTCGATATATAATACGTTCGTTCATTATGTCGGTAGTTATCTAAAAGTGCAATCAAAATAGGAAACTAAAACTTGAGCTCCTTCACTCCACCTATTGAGTTAATCGCCAAAGCATTAGTCAGAGAACGGCAAAAAAGTGGTCTGTCACTCTCCGAACTCTCTCGTCAGGCGGGCATTGCTAAATCGACACTCTCGCAACTAGAGGCCGGAAATGGCAATCCAAGTATTGAAACTCTATGGGCTATCTGTGTCGCTTTAGATGTGCCGTTTTCTCGATTAATTGAAGATAGACATGAGCCAGTCACCGTCATTCGCCATGGTGATGGTATTCAAGTCAGTGCTGAACATGCTAATTATCTCGCTTTTTTACTTTCAGCAGCACCCGCAAACTCACAACGTGATATCTATACTGTGGTTGCTGAGCCTGGGCGAGATCGTATTTCAGAACCTCATATGCGTGGTGTGAGTGAACATATTATTTTGATGAGCGGTCGTGCCATGGTTGGCCCTTTAGATAACCCAACAGAGTTGTTTCCCGGTGACTATATCCACTACCCCGGTGATGAGCCGCATATTATGCGAGCACTTGAGCCAAATACCATGGCTGTCATGATCATTGATAAACAAAATTAGATGTCTACCATTTGACGCATACTCAATAGATAGAGCCTCAGTTATCACATAAGGCTCTATCTGAGTTTTTATCTAATTAAACGCTAGCAAGCGCCTATTCCCAAAAGTAGATATTTTTCTCTTGCCACCCTTTTCTTTTCATACAACTCATATATTCGCGATGGCGGCTATCTTTATTCACATCCAAAACATAACTTTCCGTCTTGGGAACTTTTTCCTCATAAGTTTTCTCTTTACCGCATTCATCGTTTTTCTTGCATTTTTTCGTAATTGTTTCATACACCGTTCTTTGGGCGACTTCGTTACGAACTGGAAATCGCTTAAAAGAATCAAATTCACATTGTGAATCTGCCTCTTGGTAAGTCCATTCCACAGGGCCTATTGGTTCCCATTTTGATGTACAAGCACACAGTAGAAAACACAGCAGTATAACGGTTAATTTCAATATCTTATTCCTATGCTAGATGTAATAAAAAATAAATCATCGACAGCCACAATAAATAATACTACCCACATTCCATGTGTTATAATTTTTAATCATGTCTATTGGAGATAGTTATGCAACACTACGACAATATTGTTAAACACGTTGACGCACTATTAGCAGAAAACTCAATCTCAAATATGAATATATTGCTGGCACAGCTTTCTCACGACGCTCAATTAACACAAGAGCAACGTTTCGAGCAGCAACAACGTTTAAGAAAAGCGATATTTAAACATCATGAGTCTTAGCTTAATTGTGATGAGTTTCAATTATTGTTACTCATCACAATATAAGTAAAACTTCACCGAATTATATTAATGAAAACAAGCATGTCAATAAAATAGGCCACTTAAGTGAAATATACAATCATTTGTTTATATTTGACTATGCGTATTTTGGTAAAATATTTTAAACACTATATTAATAATTTATTTATTCGTCGCAAAATCACCATTTTTAATAGAATAAAAATAAAAACATTCTCTCTCTTTATATTTATAGCTAAATTTTAATCTCAATACTTCACGTATTCTAAAAATTTTAAATTGCGTCTCTTTTAGGGGAGATGACATTTATGGCTAGATTTATTTTTGATGTTCACAATATCCATCAAGGTATCTTGTGATTTAACGATGAGATAAAACGATTCTATCGGCAGGTAAGAATACAAATAAAACCTTGCCGCGATTATCGCGACAAGGTGAACCATTAACTAGAAATTATCCTGTTGTAAATAGGACCATGCATATTGTGCATACAGTTCAGCTCCCGTTGCCATTGCGTCTTCATCAATATTAAAACGCCCATGATGGTGCGCCCACTGTGTATCTTTATCAGGGTTTCCTGAACCTAATAAAGCAAAACAACCTGGAATATTTTCGATATAAAAACTAAAGTCTTCGCCACCTGTCGTTGGTTTTTCAAACATCAACGCATCTTCACCAAATGCTTGTGTAATGACAGATTGCGCCAATAGCGCACTACGCTCTTCATTGATCACAGGCAGTGTTCCATACGTATAAATAACTTCTGCTGTAGCCCCATACATCGCTGCGGTATGTTCTGCATAACGTCTGATAGCCGCTTCAATACGATCCCGAGTTTCGATATTAAAACAACGTACCGTTCCGTCTAATACTGCATTCTCCGCAATAACATTAAAACGCGTTCCCACGTCCATTTTACCGATACTGACCACTGCAGACTCAAGTGCCGATGTTTCCCGTGAAATGACAGCTTGTAAGTTCATCACAAAAGAAGAAGCCACAACAGCCGCATCGACCGTTGCTTCAGGCATCGAACCATGACCGCCACGTCCTTTAAACTTCACGACAAGTAAATCCGCCGACGCAAAGGTTCCCCCCACATTACAAGAGACTTTCCCAGAGGGGGTTGTAGACCAAATATGCATCCCAAAAACGTTATCAACATTGTCAATTGCACCTTGCTTGACCATTTCACGTGCACCTTGAGCAATCTCTTCCGCCGGTTGGAAAATCAACCTTACATTGCCTTTCAAATCCTCACGAATTTCATACAACGCTTTTGCCGCCGTCAGTAACATAGAGGTATGCGCATCATGACCACAAGCGTGCATTTTTCCTTGATTTTGAGACTTATAGTCTAATGCATCATTCAGCTCAAGTACGGGTAGCGCATCGATATCAGCTCGTAATGCAACGGTTTTTCCCGGTTTACCGCCCTTAATTTCCGCGATAATGCCTGTTGGCTCTGTTAAACGATATTCGATACCGATTTTACTTAACTCTTCCGCAATCCGTTTAGTGGTTCGTACTTCTTCCCATGGCAATTCAGGGTGTGAATGCAGGTCTCGACGAAATGCAATCATATCTGCGGTATGTTTTTTGATTGCTGCTGTAATTGTTGTGTTTACCATTTTTCTACCTTTACCTTCTTATGCACAGACGCCTTCATCTGCTTAATCACATAATACTTCTCTTCACTTTAACACTCTGTTAGCGAACGAACCGTCGCGAACATTACATCGACTCCTAGCGCAATTTGTGCATAATCCGTCCATTCATCAGGGTGATGACTTAACCCATTACGGCTAGGCACAAAAATTAGCCCCGTGCGCGTAATACCGGCAAAAATCATCGTGTCATGTCCCGCACCACTGACCATAGTGCGATAACGCAAACCTTGCTTTTGTGCATGTTGTACCATCAATTGATGGATTTCAGGGGCTAATTCGGTAGGAGACACATAAAGAGGCTGAACGATATCACTTTGAATATTGCCTTTAGCACTCTCTTGTTTCACCAATGCAATGATCTGCTCGATGGTGTTATGCAAAGCGGATTCATTTCTTGAGCGAATGTCGACGCTAAAAGTCACTTCACTTGGGATCACATTTGCGCCATTTGGTAAGACGTTTAATCGCCCTACTGTTGCAACCGTATTATCCCCAGCGGCAGTAGCAATATCAGGAATTTGGCTAATGATACGGCTAGCGTTGACTAATGCGTCAGCGCGCATATCCATTGGTGTCGTTCCTGCATGTCCCGCCTTACCGCTTAACTTCACTTCCAGTTGTGCAATACCAACAATAATATCTACAATTCCAATATCTTCATTGGCCTGCTCTAGCACTGGACCTTGTTCAATATGCAATTCTAAAAATGCTTTGACTGATGAAGGTGCCAGCACTGCCTCTGCCGCCTTATCTGCATTAAAGCCCGCATCTGCCATGCGTTGCGCTGCCGAAACACCCTGCCTATCTTTCAGTTGATATAGCGTTTGAGTTCCGATAAGCCCAGTAATGACACTTGATGCCATCAAGCCACGACCAAAACTCGTACCTTCCTCTTCGACTAATGCGATCACTTCAAGAGGGTAACGGGGTTGCAATTGTTGTTCACGAATACGCGCAACCACATCTAACCCTGTCACAATTCCTGCCGGGCCATCAAAAGCGCCGCCATGGGGAACAGAGTCAAAGTGTGAACCAATAATCACAGCAGGCAATCCCTCCTCTGAGCCTTCTAAACGACCATAAATATTACCGATGGCATCTTCTCGAACTTGCAAGCCAAGTGCACGCATTTGCTGTTTTATATAATCACGTGCTTGCTTATCTTGCTCGCTATAGCTCATTCGTGTCGTTCCTTGACCCGGCGTTGCTGTAAATTCAGCCAATTGTTCTAAATGGCGTTGTATTCTTAATGTACTTGTTTCCATCATCATTTACCCTGCAAGCGGTGTAATAAAACCAACCATAATCCCAGCCAATACCACAGAAACCATGGTTACTGAGATAAATCCACCGACTAACATCGGCCCTAACATATGTCCGGTCAAAATTTGACGCTCTTTCTCATCTTTGGTCAGCGCATTGATGGCTTCATTCGTAATGATATAGTCGGCAGGGAAGCCATACAGTGCGGTTAACGACACGGCAAAGGCCATCTCTTTAGAGACACCCAGTATTTTTCCCACAATCCACGAAGCTAAATACATCCCAATAACGGCTGCAATGATCAGCACCAACATAGGGTAGACAAGCCTTAATAACATGTCTGGGGTTGCATGATTCAGAGTGTCAAAAATAAATAGCATTAACGCCATAATGGCAAAACCAAAACCATTCGCTTTTTGTAGCGGTTGTCTTTCCAAAAAGCCCAGTGACGATGCAATAACGCCAAATAGTAAACATAATACAAACGGGCTAATACTCACGATAGGTGCTGCCCATGTAGAAACTAAATAAGCAAGGTACCCCACCGCTGCTAAGCGCAAAAACTTGAAGTAACTGGTATTGTAGTGAGAAGGAATTTTTTTAAATAATCTCGGCATCTCATCTTCTGAAACGACTGTTTTCACTTCAACATTATCGGCCCCTTCAACCGATAATGACGCCTTCCACTGACCATGACGATATTGCTCAAGCACTCGACGCCCTTCACGTTTTAACATTACCGCTGTCAATGGATAACCCGCAAACCCCTGCATAACGTAAATAAGGATGGCAAAAACCGATAGGTCAATAAGACCCGCATCAGCAGCACCTTTAGACATGATCAAGGATGACACGATACCACCGACTAATGGAGGGATCGCCACTAATACTGTATTCAGGTCAAATAACACCATTCCGGCAGCATAAATAAAAACAATGATGCCCAAGATCCCTGATAACGAAATTAAAATGGTTTTCCACTGCCGCAACAGCTCTTTGAGTGATAGCAGCGTTCCCATATTAGTAATTAACAGATACATCAACATCACCGCCACGACTTGCGGTATTCCGGCAATGCTGACGATATCTTTAGGGAAGAATGTCCAATAACCGAATAGGAATAAAACAGCACATACAAATACGGAAGGGATCCACGCTTTGGTTCTTACTGCAATAGCATCCCCAATGTATAAAATCAAAACGATAATAAACAGTGCTAACATCTGTGACATAACTTTTCCCCGTCAATATCTGTTTCTAATTCAATTTTCTTTAGATGATAAATTTTATTATTTATTTTTATACAAAATATATTTTTAGTGATGGTGTGATATATAGCCAAAATTAAGATTATTTCGCTGCTATTAATAAAAAACAGCAGTAAAAATCATAATATCATCGAAAATCAATATGTATAGATAACGTTCTAGAAGAATGGGCGAATAGCAAAATAGAAGACTCATCCCCTTAGCAGTGACAAATGACACCATAGCGTCATATAACATTAGAATTAGTCTGTTTTTTAGCTAAAGAGCAGCGTTATCGTTCTAATTAAAGCTCATTAACAATGAATAACACTTTAGTTTATTTATTAATCAACGGGATTATATTCTGTTGTCAGATGGAGAGTTTGCAAAAAATATACTTATTATTTTTAGAAAAGAATAATTTTGTAGGCAAGTAAAAGCAGTTATTCCAAACAATCTACTTTATTACTAATTTGTTAAATTTAACCCTCGAAACGTGTTTTTTTACTCACAATAACCATAAAATGACGACTAACCATCACTAAGATCACATACTATCTGGTGATATTTTATCCAAAAATAATGGGGGATTTATTGTCGAGATAGTCTTTAATAATATCATAGCTAAAGTGCGTTAGATTTCTTAAGTCATCCTTTTAGCCATAATGGAAAAATAACCACCTCAAAATACACCATCGTGGAATAACAGACTATTTATTGCTGTTGATCTCGATTTTACAGATCAATTGGGGAAATATTTTACGATTGCCGCTCTCAACACAGCAATATCAGAAGATGATTATCGAATGCCTAACAACCACATTTTTCACCTACATCTATCTACCCTACTCGTTGATTACGACTGAGTGAGCCAGTGGTGACTCATCATGCCTAAAAAAGTAAAAATGAGTGCGCCTATGACATGAATGGCGATTGTGCTCAATGCAACCATTAACTTCCCTTCTTGGATCAACGTTAATACTTCCAAAGAGAAAGTGGAAAATGTAGTAAACGCGCCACAAAAGCCGGTGACAATAAATAGTTTATAATTGGGGCTAATATTGGCATTGGCAAAATAAGAAATGGCAAAACCGATAACAAATCCCCCGACAAGATTGACAAAAACAGTTCCCATCGGAATATTTGGGTATAAGTTATTCAGCTTCAGCCCCACAAACCATCTTAGCCAGCCACCTAAAATTGAGCCTAATGCGATAGAAAAAAGTGATGCATACATACGAAGCCCCTTATCGCGCTTAAGGGGATAAATGAACGGGATCTCTCTCATTTATACCCCAAATATTCAGGGCACATAATACCTGTACCCTATCATTTAAAAAGGTGAACGCAGGCATCATCAGCCCTTTATTTGGACGGTTTTTAAACAGGAGGAATGCCATCTCCTTTTGTTAGAATATCTGCAATTAACAACAAGGTAAATAGCCCCAGCTTTAAGAATTTCTCTTGTTAAACACAATGTAACGTTAATTTCTTTGCACTACCATTAATGACATTCCTATTGCTACATATCGTTATTTGATTAAGCCATGTAATATGGTTTAAAAACCATCAATAGATGTATTTTCTTAATCCTAATCATCTTCTTTATTTGATCCCTGCTCCGCTTAATATGTCAATCTTAGCGTGAATGGCGCATAATATTTTGGATTACAATACAAGGTAAATTCCTTGTTCCGTTTCATGTCGCGAGCAAATCAATGATCAATTATAAAATTGCCTGCATGACGTCACATTAACTCTATGGGCTAAGCGTAAAAATGGATAAAAACCGCGGTTTATTGCAATTAGAAAATATTGGATATGTTATTGATAACAAAACAATACTAGATAAAGTTCAGTTTGATTTATCGGCTGGTGAATTTAAACTCATTACGGGGCCTTCGGGATGCGGTAAAAGTACGCTACTTAAGATCATCTCTTCATTACTTTCCCCTACCTCAGGGCAAATTATCTTCAATGGCAATGACTATTCAACCATCCCCCCTGAGGAATATCGCCAACAGGTTTCTTATTGCACTCAAACCCCCTCTTTATTTGGAGCCACCGTTTACGATAACTTATTTTTCCCTTATCAGATACGTAAGCTACCGTTTAATAAAGATAAAATTTATAAAGACCTTGGTTACTTTTCTTTACCCGATTCAATATTAGAAAAAGGCATTAATGAATTATCTGGTGGAGAAAAACAACGTATCTCGTTGATTCGCAACCTTCAGTTTCTACCAAAAATATTACTGTTAGATGAAATAACCAGCGCATTAGACGAAGCAAATAAAGTAAAAGTTAATGAGCTAATCCACCAATTAGCGACACAACAAAATATCGCTATTCTTTGGGTGACTCATGATCAGGATGAAATTGCACATGCTGATGACATTATTACCCTTCCCGTCCATAATGCAGATAAATAGGAATGAGTCATGCACCAACCCACTATTACCAATGAATCTCTGGGCTTTTCTATTATGCTTGTTTTGGTCGCTATCTTTATCAGCCATAAAGAAAAACTGGCATTAGAAAAAGATATTATTTGGAGCACTCTACGCGCTATCATCCAGCTATTGATTGTTGGCTATATTCTAAAATACATTTTTAATGTTGATCATGAAGTTCTGACTATCGCGATGGTGATGTTTATCTGTTTTAATGCGGCTTGGAATGCCAAAAAGCGCAGTAAATATATTGATAAAATCTTTTTGACCGCTTTTATCGCCATTACCTCTGGAACACTCTTAACCCTATTAATACTGATCATCACAAAAGCAATAGCTTTTACCCCGATGCAAGTTATTCCAATCACAGGCATGATCGCAGGGAACGCCATGATTGCTGTCGGTCTGTGTTTCAATAATCTAGGCCAACGATTTAGTAGCCAACAACAACAAATACAAGAGATGCTAAGTTTAGGTGCAACACCTAAGGTGGCCTCTATCGCCATTATTCGAGACAGTATTCGCGCATCCTTAATCCCGACTGTAGATTCCGCAAAAACCGTCGGTATTGTCAGTTTACCCGGTATGATGTCTGGATTAATTTTTGCTGGGGTTGATCCATTAGAAGCAGTGAAATATCAAATCATGGTCACTTTTATGTTACTAGCAACAGCCAGCTTATCGACCATTTTGGCAGGTTATATGACCTATCTTAAGTTTTACAATAGCCGCCATCAGTTATTAATCAATACATTAAATAAATAACAATAAAGAAAACGCTTGATAATAGCGACGTTATCAAGCGTTAATCTTTATAGCCAGTTAATTTACAGCTTTGCTAATATTCAAGCCTTTCCTGTAGATACCTAATAATATTAAACAGTTATTACTTTACGTTTTAAATGTTAATAAAAAGTAAAATAAAATATCTATTTACTGACAATATCTTGTCCATAAAGATTCCATGACCGATAAAGGTAACAAATCATAATCACCTTCTACGAGCGGAATCGATAGTGCAATCCTGCCATCTTGATTTTTATACGTTTTTACGGCAAATCGCTTATAACCCTCGATTTTTGCATTTTTAACACGCAGTACTTCACCACAAACATAGCCGACCTCCCCTTTATCAGCCGTTGAGCGAATAAAATTATACTTAATATTCCTAAATGATGCGGATTCAGGATAAGACAAGTAATCTGCCACATTGTATTTGGCCAATTTAATCAGATCTGGGTTTGGCTTATAATTAACCATTACCCCTAATAAAAATGAACAACCAATAAGTAATACAGTAATGAGCAATTTAACCATATTCATACTTTTCGCTCTTGTATAACACAACGAGTAATTTGATAATAAAGACAGATCACTTGAACAGTAGGTATCTTAATCAAGTATTTCTAAATAATATGGATTGAGGTGCTATTTCTAATAGAGATATACATCCTATTAATTACTTAAAGTTACCTTACTATATAAATTAAAATGAACTCTCATCGATTAAAAAATCCTTACAATATAATAGATAGTAACAATTAAATGCTCGCCATTTCAGTCTTTACGCATTCCTTCACACAAACCGAGAGTAATCCTAACAGTAATAATGTTTAAAAATAAGAGTCAGCAATACAGCAAACTGTTACAATTTGTGTCTTCCTCCCAAAAAGAACTCTTGGGTATAACACTCAAAATAGTTATTTAATTTAAGTATTAATCATATTTCATTTTCAAGCATGAATAAACATAAATAAATTATTCAATTAGATAATATGTATTACAGAGTATTAACCAACCCTAAATAGGAGTAGATTGATCATAAAAAAATAAAAACTGTCCTCTCAATTGCAATATATTCTGCAACCTATTCTGTTTTTTAGTGTTTATCACATGATGCTTTTGCTGATATTTGCTTGTATGTATCTTGTTTTCAAGATAACCGACATGAAGAAAATCCTCAGCTAAATGATCAGTTACCCTCTTTAGTTGTAGTGTGTTTCTTTATGTCTTTTTATACAAAGTACTCACCTGCATTCTGTCATTAACGTTCTCTATCAATTTTGAACGGGTACGATGATGCAACTTTCCTCTCTCGCGTGGAAACATGCTGTAGTACTACATGCCCATATCCATAAGCTAAATGTTACAACAGACACTAAACATAAAAATAATTTACATATAAACTCAAAAACAACTACTCTTATTGCGAGTATTTGTGTTTCTTAATGCCATATTCATTATGAAAATTAATGATTTTGAGGGAGGTTAGCGACTAGTAAGAAAGGGGCGATTAAATAAAGGCCATACCAGCAAACAACAGCAAATACAGAATATTCCTATAAATAGCCCTTTGATTGAAAAACTAAAATTTTACGGCTAATTTTGACAATAGATTTTATTTTAGTCCGGTAGCATCTACGTGTCTCTCTGATAGGGTGTACCATGACAAACATTCAATTGCTATTACTTGCAACCAACAATTTTAACGCAAGTGCTCCTCTCTCCCATACACATGCATCGTATGTATATCAATTTTATTACGCGCAGATTGCTCACAAGCAGTTAAAGCTTAATGATTTTATGAAGGGATTTATCGAACAAGTTGAACCTATATTGAAAAATAATAGCGATTTATACGATCGACGCGACGAAATCTACCAATTAATTCAAAGCTACTTGCAGCAAGCAGAAACGCGTTTTATTCAAAGAAAAATGCAAATTAATAAAGAATAATATTAAAAAGCGCCTCCTTAGTTTTCACTTAAGAGGCGCTCATCGAAAAAATGTGAGTTTCATTAAATAGACACAAATTCAAGTGCCGTGACTTCTTTTAACGATCCCCTCCGCTTTTGCATGGCACACAAGCTAACTGTTATTTAATCAATAAGTTAATCTTGTGCTTATTGTCACTCCTCAAACTGTGTGTCAATCACGACAGATTGCCGTTGAGTTTGCATCTCTCCATCAACATCATATTTGGTCAAAATTTGACAATTTGTTGGTGCACCAAAATGATTATATTGGCATTTTCTCTCAGAAATATAGCCCAAATCACCTAACATTTTCTGCTCTATTTGAATATCCGCATAACGGTTTATATCAGCTAATGGCTTGAAGAGAGTTTGCATATATAACTGATTTTTATCATAGTAATTCATTTCCTGTAACTCACCTAAATTACTATATACTACCTTATCAACGGTGCCGTTATCCTCTTTAGAATGGATACTCTTAATGTAGTTACGTTCATCATATTCAAAATACGTCGTACCATAAGAGTCTTTTTGGGATATAAAACGGCACTGTTCGTCTAAATCGATGATAATTTCCCCTTCATTGCTGCTGCCCTTCAGTTGGTTATTATCTCTTTTGAGTTGAATATGCTGTTGTATGCCATGAGAAATTGATTCAAAGCTTTCAATGCAACTCTTTTGATCCAATTTTAATTGGATATCCTGTGTCACCGTCTTATCTTCGGTATAAAAAGTCGCTTTTATCTCTTTCACTGGGCCTTTTACTAATACCCCACTAAACAATACATATATATTCTGTACTGCTGGTAAATATCCTTTCGCTATCGATGCCGCTGATACCGTTGATGTTGATAAACCCAATAATGTTAACAAAAAAACAACAAACTTCATCATTATGCGCTTTGCCTTGCTTCGAATTTATAGGGAAAAATAATTTCTTCTTGTTGATGCGGAGAACCACTATCAGGTTCAGCTAACCATTTTTGTAATTTTTTCGCCGTTTCTTTCGCCATTTTATTGTAATCAATACGCACCGATGTTAACGACGGGTGAATATAATCACAATTAGACGACCCTTCAACACAAGCCACTGCCAACATAGAAGGCACTTTAATTAACCTTCTTTGGCATTCAAACAAAACACCTAGCGCAATCATTTCATGACTGCATATTACTGCATCTAATTCCGGCTGCCGAGTTAACATTTCACTAATCGCTTGACGACCAAAATCCATTGTCGCCACATACGGTGTCGTAATACTTTGCTCTGCGCTATGATAATGATTTAGCATCGCTTTAGTCCAACCACTCAGTTGTTGGCTCTGTATTTTGCTATCCATCTGAGCACCAATATAGCCTATTTTCCGATATCCCTTTTGCAACATGTAGTTGGTTAGAAAAAATACGGCTTCACCAATATTACTTCTTATATTTAATGAGAATAGATGACTCGACTCCCCCGCCACACCAATAACAGGAATATCAAGGTTTTTGAGATAACTAAATACGCTCTCTGAATTAATCCCACCAAAAATAACCACAGCAGCAGGGTTACTTTGCAGTAACGTAAAGAGGACTTCAGACTCTTTTTTCTGCTGATAGTTATGACTACCAATAACAACCTGATAGCTATTTTTATTGAGGACCTCTTGTAATGGTTGCAGAAATGCAGAGCTTGCGTAATCCCTTAATGAAGGCACCAATACAGCAACTGTACGACTTTGACCTGATGCCAATATACCTGCGGCTGAATTTGGTATATATCCTAGCTCAGTGATTGCTTCATTGATTTTTTCTCGCAGTTTATCTGAGACCAAATCTGGTGTACGCAACGCTCTAGATACAGTCATTGAACCAACGCCTGCATATTTAGCCACATCCTGTAGCGTAACTCGTCCTGTATTCTTTCTCTTGCGTATTTTTTCCATAAAAAATTATTTTTTGCTCTATTCACTCTTATCTCACTATAACTTACCACAGGTTAGTTTTGTTCATGAGTGGACTTTCGTGTTCTTGAGTTTTTATTGGCTTTATTTATGCGAAATGATAGCGCTATCACGAAAATGAATAATTCGACTAGATAGCGCTACCATTGATCACTACTATGCCCTTAGTTAGAAAAAAAGCTAAAAATAGTTTTACACCACCAGGAGCAAACTTAATGTTAACCACATTATTGACCCCCAATGTCATTCAGGTTGTTGAAAGTGCCACCGATTGGCGCGATGCGATCCAAATCGCTTGCGAACCACTCCTCAAAAACCACCGTATTCAACAATCTTATGTTGATGCCATCATTCATTCACATGAAAAGATTGGTCCTTACTATGTACTGGGCCCAGGCATTGCAATGCCACATGCTCGCCCTGAAGACGGCGTCAATCAGCTATCTCTTGGCCTTACCGTTATTAAACGCGGTGTTGAGTTTGGTGCCGATGGCAACGATCCTGTTAAGTTATTAATTGTTCTTGCCGCAACCGATAGCAACAGCCATATCGGCGCTATCGCTAAACTCGCTGAACTTTTTGATAACCAAGAAGATATTGACAACATCATGCAATCAGAAAACGTCGATGACATCCTCAACATCATCGCGCGTTATTAATTATTAAAAGGAAACAATATGAAAATTACAGTCGTATGCGGAAATGGTTTAGGCACTAGCCTAATGATGGAAATGAGCATCAAAAATATTTTAAAAGATCTTCAAGTCAGTGCCGAGGTTGACCACGTTGATCTTGGCTCAGCTAAAGGTACCGCCAGTGATATTTTTGTTGGCACCAAAGATATTGCCGAACAATTGGTTGCTCAACAAGTTGCTGGAGAAATTGTTGCTTTGGAAAATATGATAGACAAAGTGGCAATGAAAGAGCACTTAAGTGTGGCTTTACGTAATCTCGGCGCACTATAAGCGGAGGCTGTATGTCATTTTTTCGTTTTCTGATGCAAGATGTGTTATCTGAACCCGCTATTTTAGTGGGTTTGATAGCGCTTATCGGCCTTATCGCTCAAAAGAAACCCGCCACCGAATGTATTAAAGGCACCATCAAAACCATTATGGGTTTTGTGATCTTAGGAGCGGGTGCTGGCTTAGTTGTTAGTTCATTAGGCGATTTCTCCGCTATTTTCCAACACGCATTTGGTATTAATGGCGTCGTTCCAAATAACGAAGCGATTGTTTCTATCGCCCAGAAGAGTTTTGGCCGTGAAATGGCAATGATCATGTTCTTTGCCATGTTAATTAATATTTTAATTGCACGCCTCACCCCTTGGAAATTTATCTTTCTCACAGGGCATCACACACTCTTCATGTCGATGATGGTTGCCGTAATTTTAGCAACAGCGGGTATGGAAGGCACTCTATTAGTGGTTGTTGGTTCATTAATCGTCGGCTTTTGTATGGTGTTCTTCCCAGCCATTGCACATCCATACATGAAAAAAATCACTGGCTCTGATGACGTTGCAATTGGTCACTTTTCAACGATATCGTATGTCCTTGCAGGTTTTATTGGCAGCAAATTTGGCAACAAAGAACATTCTACTGAAGATATGAATGTGCCAAAAAGTTTGCTTTTCCTACGAGACACACCAGTTGCCATCTCATTCACTATGTTCATTATTTTCATTATTACCTGCTTATTTGCGGGAGGAGATTATGTTCGTGAAGTCAGCGGTGGCAAAAACTGGTTCATGTTCTCATTAATGCAATCCATTACATTTGCTGCGGGTGTTTACATTATTCTGCAAGGTGTACGTATGGTAATTGCGGAGATCGTACCCGCATTTAAAGGGATTTCGGATAAATTGGTTCCAAATGCTAAACCAGCGCTAGACTGCCCTGTTGTTTTCCCTTATGCACCAAATGCCGTGTTAGTCGGCTTTTTAAGCAGTTTTGCTGCGGGTATTATCGGTATGTTCATACTGTATGCGTTGAATATGACCGTCATTATCCCAGGTGTCGTGCCACACTTCTTTGTTGGTGCAGCGGCGGGAGTCTTTGGTAACGCAACAGGAGGTCGCCGAGGCGCTATTTTAGGTGCCTTTGCACAAGGTTTACTCATTACCTTCTTACCTGTCTTTTTATTACCTGTCCTTGGTGACATTGGTATCGCTAATACCACATTTAGTGATGCAGACTTTGGTGCTATTGGTATTCTTTTAGGCATTATTGTCCGCTAACCATAGTGCCCCGTAATACTTCCGTTACGGGGCATATTTATTTAATCAAGTTTCCCGACTAACGCCCCTTCTTTAAATAAGAATTCCTGTAATGATATTAAATCATCCGGCGTCACATGAATGACCCCCTCACCGGGAATATCAATTTCTGCGATCATAAATAGTGCCAGTGTTGTTAATGATGGCAATATGAGGATCAGCCAGTTTTTACCTTTAGTTCCTCGAATGTTATAACCAATTAAAACGTTAGAACAAATCGCAAAGAAAATTAATAAGAACCATGCTGCATTCGGTATTTGATGCCGCCAACTCGCCATCGTTTTTTGTTGTGAAAGATAAAGATCACTAAATGCAGTTAATACCGAGGCGATCACTGGATTTGGTGATTGATTTGCCTCTTTAACCGCAATTTCCCACAAGGTAGCTTGTTTTTCTAATGAGACTCTCCGCCATTGATTATTTTCATCGCTGACACCTGATTTAAAAAATTCAATTCTCGCCTCTAGGTACTGCTGCAATAAATGGATTGCTTCACGTCTGTCACTGCTGTTTAATAATTGCGCTCGTTGGTAAGCATTCCCTATCGCAATCGCTTCATTCTCTTCTGTTTGCTGACGATTGTTGTAGCCACTGATCGAGATTGAGAGAACAAAACCAATCAATAAGCCTAATAACGATAAGATAGCCCCTAATATAATTTTTGCTTCGTCATCAGCAATATCATCATTAAGCTTCTTACGCTTAAAGATAAATTTACCGATATAAGCTGAAATAATGAGTAAGGAAAATGTAATTATAAACAATAAGATAGAGTCAATTGGTGTATCATTAATAAACTCGGAAAAATTAAACATAAAACATGTCCAGACAAGTAATTTTCCGATGATATAACACATCCAGAATAAATTTTTCTAGCTTTTTCACTGGCAAAAATCAGTTTAGATTTTAACGCTAAAATGTCATCATCAAACGATAAAAACATGATAGTATTAACGATGCAATCATAAAAAACAGTCGCTTAACCTACTGTTTTTTAGTCACTTTTAGATATGTAATTTAACTTCAGTACAAGACAGATTTAAATGACAGCATCCTTCTATTTCTAGAAGGATAGAAGAGTGATTAGATACGGTGTTATTGAACTAAACCGAGTAACTTTTGATAAAGTATTGCGCCTAATGTGTTCTCATCATATTCAAGGCTCGATGCAAGCTCATCGACGGCAGCGTGCATACTGTGATACAGCATAGAGCTAACCAGCCCAATTGGCTCTGCTGACCAAACACCTTGCGCCTTTCCATGTAACAAGATTTTTTTCACTTGTGAAATTGCCCGCTGTTCATGTACGTTGCTACACGTATGAAAACTTTCATGAAATAGCATGTCATGAATACGTCTTTTTTCAACATAATATTGTACGCTGCTTTCACACCACTGGCTTAGCATCGCTTGACTGTCCACCTTCTCTTTCAGTGCATCATCAATTTTTCCCAAATACCATGTCATATAACGCTCGCGCAAAGCCTCTAAAATCTCATCCTTCGATTTAAAGTAGTGGTAAAAAGTACCTTTCGCCACATCGGCTTGGCTAACTATTTCACTCACTGTTGTCTCTAAAAAACCTTTCGTGAGAAATAAATGCTCAGCAGCATTCATTAAATCATCCAATCTCTCTTTTGCGGGTTTTGTTCTCGGCTTTTTCATTGGCTCCGTCATCAGCTTAAACCTTTTAAGTTAATTAGAGATAATGCAAAGAGTAATAGATTTTATGGTTTCACACAAACTTCCTACCGCTTTAAGCTAGCCAGAGAAATAACATGTTTAATAAACAAACAAAACACGAGATCTTACCCATCATTGCAGAACACCACAAGATTGTTCTCTTTTAGAGCATAAAATTAGCCATTATGGAGTTCATTAGCATTTGATTAATGATATCAATATACTTCTTCTTATATTGATACCGATGCAGTAAAAAATAAATAATTCTCTTATTGAAGGGATCAGAGATGATAGTTAGGTAATCACTAAATGGTAATTAAGATAGCAGTAGAATTATAATCGTTTTAAATAACTGTACCTCCTTAAGGTAGGTATCTCGATAAGCCTCATTTTGGGCTTATCGTACAACTTATTTCTGATAAGAATGATTTTTCTATACTTCAAAATATTATTCTTTATTTCTATAGCGTTTTTGAATTGCAATCAACATCGAATCAATAACCCAACTGAGCTTCTTTGTACCTAGGAAACCTATCATCGCACCACAAAACTCGGCAAGTGATGACCAAGCATCAGAATAATTTAAATAGACAAGTAACCATTGAAGCGCTCGAATAGCACTGACTGTAATAGCACCACATATTACAGCTTCTGCTAATGATTGCCATGTACTTTTACTCTCTCGCCACTCTCTAACAAATGCAATCAACGTTGCTAACATAACACCACTTAATAAAGGTAAATTGAGTTGAACCCAGCGGAAAACTTGCGCCCAAAAATCGATATTTTTTTCATGCATAATGGTACCTCCTAAATGGAGTGCTAGTTTATTGTCAATAAATGAAGCCCCCTTATTGTTTATATAAAACTATCGAAATAATGGGCATCACAATCATATGATATTAAATATTAATTATTTCAATAGTCATTAAAATTAATTTCACATTCTACTTATGTATCGTAATAACAAAAGAATAGTATTACAAATATTGTAAAAACCAAGCTAAATAAGATTAAAATAAAATCACAATCATTAATTGTTTACATATCTTAATTTATATTATCTAATATAAACTAGCATACAGAATGGATCCTTACACAAACTCTTCTCGACCTAAATATGCTATTTCTTTAGTCATTAATAATTATTACTCTTCAAATGACAACACAAAAAATATAACCCTACTGACAACAAAATATTACCTTTATGATTATCATTTTAATTATATTTTTTTATGTATTGATAATACACGCCTAAAATAATCAATAGCAACCCTATCGATTGTAAGAGTAAATGATTTCCAGCCTGCCCGTTGATGATATCTAAGATAAAGCTTGATACGACTTGACCAATAATAGCGAATAGCGTTGTAAGTGTGACACCGAGTTTAGGCAGAACATAACTATTAATAACCACAAAAAATGTGCCAATCATACCGCCAATAAAGGCAATCATGGGGATTTCATTGAGGTTTCCTATCGCTAAATTATCTTGGCAAGCCAACACTAGGCTAAGAAATAAAAATCCAACACTATGATTAGTTAACGAAGCGTAAAAAGCATTTTTACTTTGGGCTAATGCCCCATTAAGAGTCCGGCTCGTTACAATACAGACCCCATTCAACAAAGCTATAATAATAAAAAAAAGCATCGTTATTTCCCTAACACAATCAACAAACTGCCTAGCATAAATAACATCGAAACAACAAAATCATGGCCTTTGATTTTTTTCCTCGTCGTTTTAAGGCCCCAAAAACCAAAATAATCGATCGCCAAACTAAATATCACCTGACCTAAAAGCATAAGGACAATACTGCCTGATAAGGAGAGTGAGCTATTCACAGTGATCGCCGCCAACAAAACCGTAAATGCCCCGGGGATCCCTGCCAAATAACCCATTAATGGTACTTTTTCTTTTGGCACGATCGCGCTTTGCTTTAAATTGAAAATCAGGAATACAACAAAAGCAAATAGAGTGCCTACCCCATGAGTTAACCAAGATGCTTTTATCGGTGATGTAAATTGTGATAAATAACTGTTGCTCATGATCATTAGTGTAAGCAACACCCCTGACACTATTGCCAGTAATGATAGAAATAGTTTATTTTTCATAATAATAACTCTTTATTAGCAGGCTCTTATTATAATTTTGCTAAACACTTTAATTAAGAGATAAAATAGGAAACACTGCGTTCATAATAAGTTGACAATATGCACGATTTAAATGCAATTCCTATCCTTATCGAAGTGGCTGAATGTTTGAGTTTTACTCAGGCTGCTAAAAAATTACATATGACTAAATCAGCGGTCAGCAAGTCGATTAGTACGGTCGAAAGCCATTTAGGGGTAAAATTATTTAATCGTTCGACTCGCCATATTAGTTTGACTGAAATTGGCACAACCTATATCGAATATTTAAAGGCGTCATACTCTTTTATCGAACAAGGAAACGATGCCATTGCACAACTCAATATCAAGGCTGCGGGGAGAATCAAAATCAGTGCACCAATGTCCTTTGGTACACTTCATTTATCAAAGATCATCGCGGAGTTTTTAAAACTGTATCCTGATTTACAAACTGAATTGATATTAGATGATAGCGTTGTTGATTTAGTTGCAGAAGGGTTTGATGTTGCAATTCGCATTGGCCATTTGCCTGATTCGTCACTCATTGGTAAGAAAATCACGCCTTGTTATAGTGCGCTTTGTGCTTCCCCTGACTATTTATCTTTGCATAAGCAACCTAAAACCGTGACCGATTTAAAAGAGCATAACTGTCTTTTTTATTCGTTATACCAATCAGGCCAAGAGTGGGTATTTTATAAAGATAACCAAGCTGAGCACATTAGCCCCACGGGGAATTTGATCGTTAATAATAGTGAGTCGCTATTACAAGCGACTGTTCAAGGAGTGGGAATTTCGCTGCTACCCTGCTTTATCGCCGCCCCTTATATTGAAAAAGGTATGCTAACCCCTTTACTGACGGATTACTCATTGCCAGAACACTCTATTTATGCGGTTTATCCTAATAGACACTATTTACCCCATAAAACAAGAATGGCTATCGATTTTCTGTTTGAAAGACTGAATCCCAAGAGCGAATATGGCCAGCGTTATGAAATTAATTATTATGCTTCGCGATAACAGTCTGAAAGCCGCACTCGCGGCTTTGCAGAGCCATCGTCAAATTTTAAAGATGATGTTTTGCGACAAATGCTTTTTCTTCATCGCGTAAAGTTAAGACTTCATAACCGGTTGCGGTCACTAAAACAGTATGTTCTGATTGGGCCGATAATTTTTTATCTCGCGTCACAACTGTCCAACCATCTTTTTTGGTCTTAATTTTCATACCACCTTGGTTGATCATCGGCTCTATTGTGAATGTCATCCCTTCTTTTAAGGTAACCCCTTGCCCACGTACACCATAATGTAGCACTTGTGGAGCTTCGTGCATTTCACGGCCTATACCATGACCACAATATTCACGAACCACGCTATAACCATTTTTTTCTGCATGGTGTTGGATTGCAGAACCAATATCCCCTAGTGTTGCCCCTGGTTTGACTTGTTTGATCCCTTCCCACATAGCCTCATAAGTATCCTTAACAAGTTTACGTGCTAATGGTGAGGCTTCGGGCATCACATACATCTTACTTGAGTCTGCAATAAAGCCATTTTTCTCTAATGTGATATCAACATTGATAATATCTCTGGCTTTCAAATGTTCATCAGCTTTCGGTACGCCATGGCACACCACTTCATTAAGGGAGGTATTTAATACATATTGATAACCATACTGGCCTTTGCTGGCTGGTCTCGCCTGCAATTCATTAACAATATAATCTTCAACCTTGTCATTAATTTCCATGGTCGTAATACCCGGCACAATAAAAGTATCTAACATCGCAAATACTTTGGCTAATAAACGGCCGGATTCACGCATCAATTCAATTTCTTCAGCTGTTTTGATTGTGATATTACTCATGGTACTTCCCTTTATGGTTAACAGATTCTTTTTCTAGCATTTCGCTGATAAGCGTTGTGAAGGTTTTATCGGGATTTAATTCGGCTTGGATACCTATTTTTATCCAAAATTCAGCCTGAGAATTGATCGAGCGTGACATCACTTGGCTAGCACGGCGCAAATAGTCATGCAGATCATCTGAAATTTTCACGATTCCCAAGACAGCACCTCATTAACATATAAAATATTACGATTTATATATAAACCATATAATAACTAAGATGAGAAAGATAGTCATTCAATGGGGAACCGCACAAATGAACTGTTTTTTCATCAAACCGTTTTAATTTTCTAACTTCAAGCCGCCGTCAAAGTATTGTTCGTTACAACGTTGTATTGTTATTGTTAGCTAACTCCATTTTTGTATTGGCTATAAGATGTTAAATTGATTAAATATTAAACTTATCTTTATTTTTACTGATTGTTTTTAGCGGATAGATTTTAAATAGGCTTGGATAATTGTTCGGAGAACAATATGTATAAAAAAATTTTAGTTCCTATTGATATTACAGAGAAAAATTTAGCAAACCTTGTACTTCCTCATATTCAATACCTTTCGGAGGAAGAAGGCGCTCATATTCATTTTTTAGCCGTTATTCCTACTATCCCTTTTTATACCTCTATGGGCTTTGGTTTTGCCGAAAAGGCAGATAGCGAACAAGATAAAGTAACAAATCAATTAGTTGATATTATTAAAGATTTTAATCTTCCTAAAGAAAAGTTTACCGCTCAGGTCGTCATGGGAACGCCTAGGGATGAAATTTTGCGTATTGCCGATGATATTCAAGCAGATTTGATTGTTATTGGTTCTAGACGCCCTGGAATGTCAACGTATTTCTTAGGATCAACAGCTTCGATGATCATCCAAAACTCTAAGATTTCTGTCTTAACAGTACGATAATTCACTAACCCACTTCGGTGGGTTTTAATTTAATTCTTAGTAACAAACTAAAAAATATAAACTTTTAAATCTCATTCCTTTCAATTTTCCTATTCCTTCTCTCTGAAGAAAATAAAAAAACGCCTTAATGGATAAAGGCTTTCTCATATCAGAAATAATTCTCACTCTTTGCTGTTATTTATTTTTTACCACTATAATGGGTAATTTACCGTGAAATAATGATAATCCCTTATTTTATGATTTTATCCATCAAACGATAGTCACACTATTTTCAGCCCATTTTGTTTCTCATATGAAACTAAAAATGACCATAATCTCGACACACTGCACATTTCAAAACAAATATTTTACATATGAGTAACATTCGATTGACTGTTTATCGCTCAGCCTATTAGGCTAGTTTTAAATAATAAACAATGTTTTATATATGAAACAACACTATTTTGCTGTGGAGGAAACAATATGAGTTGGGTCGCGATTTGTGATGTCTCGCAAGTACAAGAAGAATTTCCTTATTCAGCCCGAGTCAATGATACCGAGATCGGTGTTTTCTTAGTGGATGATCAATATTACGCCATGGAAGATGTTTGCCCTCATGCCTATGCCCTACTCAGTCAAGGGTTTGTTGAGGATGGCAAAGTGGAGTGCCCACTTCATGAGGCTGTATTTGATATCAAAACAGGAAAATGCCTACGTGAGCCAGGTGGTCGCGATCTCAAAACCTACCAGACTCGCATTAATAACAACCAAATCGAAATTAGCTTTATTGAGGAGTAGAAATGGAACCGATACAGAATTTCAACCCTTACTTACCTGCTAATCACCAAATTATACCGGCTCGTGAAGGCGGTAAAGGGCAAATCCAAGCACCGGGAACGGCGCCAAATATCGTTTGGCAAACTCGCTCACGTCTCCCTGATGACTACGAAACCGCTCTCATTGCCACATTGGAAATCTTATTTGATTCAGGTATTGAAACTCTCGAGCAAATTATTAGTGCACTCAATCAAAGACAACTCTTTGATAGACAAGGACAACCATGGAATGAAGCCAGTTTTCGCGAATTTCTCCAAGTAAACGGGTATTAATCTCCTGCCAGTGACGCAGAAATAATAATAACCAACGATACCCCACGACAACAGGAAGCAGATTATGACAACTCATGCACAACTTCAGAACTATCAAGATTATTTAGACGTTGGACTTAGAGGCCAGTGGTATCCCGTTTTATCCAGTTGGGAAGTCACTAGCAACCCAATCGGTATCACCCGCTTAGAAGAACAAATTGTGTTATGGCGTGATCAGCAAGGTCAAATTCATGCGCTTGAAGACCGCTGCCCTCACCGTGGTGCACGCTTATCAATGGGCTGGAACCTAGGTGAACGTATTGCCTGCTGGTATCACGGCGTTGAAGTTGGAGGCGATGGTATTGTCAAAGATGTTCCTGCTGTTAGCCAATGTCCATTAGAAGGTCAAAAGTGCCTAAAAACCTACCCAGTTCAAGAATATCATGGCGCAATCTTTCTTTATTTTGCCATTACTGATGAAGAGCCACCGACGCTAGCGTTCCCTGAAGAGCTGGCGGATAGTGAAAATCATAGCCATTTCTTATGTACAGCCACTTGGCATTGTAATTATCAATATGCACTCGAAAATGTCATGGATCCCATGCATGGCACTTATCTCCACTCTTCTTCGCATTCAATGGCGGACGGTGATAAGCAATCAGAGATGATTTTAGAACCGACTCAAAATGGGTTTATCTTCCGCAAAAATGACCAAATGGGGGTGAATTTTGATTGGGTTGAATTTGCCAGTACTGGCGCGAACTGGCTACGCCTATCCATCCCTTATCAAAAACGTTTCGGACCGGGTGGCCACTTCTGGATCATCGGAATGGTTGTGCCAGAAGATCGCTTCAATACCCGGGTCTTCTTTTGGCGTATCCGTAAAGTAAAAGATTGGCAACGTGATCTCTGGCGCTTTATGTACCGTAATCGCTTAGAGGGATTACATTGGGATGTTTTAGAGCAAGACCGTATTATCCTTGAAAATATGGCGCCTAATGCTCGCCAACATGAGTTCCTTTATCAGCATGATGTTGGGCTATCTCGCCTACGCCGTATTATGCAACGTGAAGCCAAAAAGCAATTTGACCAAATTTATAATAAGGAAACGTCAAATGCATAATTTACTGGCAGGCAAACGCATCGTCATTACGGGTGCAGCAAGAGGCTTAGGCTTTGAATTTGCGAAAGCGATCGCACAACAAGGTGCTCACGTCATCCTGTGCGACATATTAAGTGATCGCCTACAGCAAAGCATTACCCAGCTACGCCAAGCCGGTTTGACTGCCGATGGTTTTAACTTAGATATTGCCGACCCCGAGGCCATAGCGCATGTTTTTCAGCAGATTGGTCAACAAGGCAATATTGATGGCCTCGTTAATAATGCCGCCCTTGCCACTGGCGTTGGCGGCAAAACATTGGATGAGTATGACTTAAATCTATGGGATCGCGTCATGACCGTTAATGTAAGAGGCACATGGTTAGTGACAAAGGCGGCACTCCCATTTTTGCGCCAAAGTAGAAATGCCAAGATAGTGAATATTGCTTCTGATACAGCTCTATGGGGCGCCCCTAAGCTGATGGCTTACGTCGCGAGCAAAGGGGCAATTATTAGCATGACACGCTCAATGGCAAGGGAGCTTGGCACACACCGGATCTGTGTCAATGCTATCGCGCCTGGCCTAACTAAAGTTGAAGCCACCGAATATGTACCAGTTGAGCGCCACCAGCTTTATGAAAATGGGCGTGCTATTCAAGGGGAGCAAAAGCCCGAAGATGTGACCGGTACTGTCTTATATTTGCTTTCGCCAATGGCCGATTTTGTGACGGGCCAACTGATCCCCGTCAATGGTGGGTTTGTATTTAACTAAAGACGCCGCTTAATGCGGGGAGGTTAACGCTTTGAGTTCAACATGCAAATATTTGATCCCCGGTTTGGAAAAAGGATTGCAGCTTTTGTTACTCCTAGCACAGCAGCACCGAGAGCTAACCTTTGCTGAAATTTTACGTCTAATCGATATGCCGAAAGCGACGGCCTATCGTGCAATACAAACTTTGGTGCATTTAGACTTTATCGAACAACACCCAAGGACAGGGGCTTTTTCACTCGGTCGCAAAGTGCTTAGCTTAGGTTTAGGGTACATTGCCTCACTCGATCTAACACAGTTAGGCCAACCGATCATTGAACAATTACGCGACCGTAGCCAGTGCAATAGTCACCTCGTCATACGCGATGGGCGAGACATTATTTATATTGCTCGGGTTAGTGCTGCCGAATCAAAAATTAACCACGTGAGTGTTGGTACTCGGTTATTAGCTCACCGCACCTCAATTGGTCGGATGTTACTTAGTGGCTTAAGTCGAGAGGAGTTCGATACCCTCTATCCTGATGATGAGTTACCTGATGATGCGGGAAGTAAACAGGCATTTTGGACAATGATCCAAGCAGACCGGCTACGGGGTTATGTTATCGGAGAGTCTTTTTACCGTCGGGGTATCTCTTCCATTGTTTACCCTGTTTACAACCGAGACCACGGTGTCGAGGCGGCGATCAGTATTATGGTGCCAATGAATAGCATTCCCGCGCAAGAACGCCAACGATTACAAAATGAAGTGAGCGATGCAGCCCAAAAACTTACTGAGTTTATTGGCGGAATAACCTCCGCTAAAGCGGTATAGCGTTACCCATAAATAAAACTAAATATTAGGTTTATTGCCATAAGCCTCAGGCCTCTGCTTGCCCAAAAACAAGGTCGGCAATAAAAAACGATTATATAGAGGGTCAAATTATGTCAGTCATTGGTATTGAAAAATTAGAGTTTGGTGTTGATAACCTTGCCGCTTGTCAGCAATTCTTGCAGGATTTTGGACTGCAAACATCACCCAATAACCCTTCTTATTTTACAACACTGTCCGGTGCAAGCGTCGCCCTTTCATCGATTGATGATCCCCGCTTGCCTACACCTTTTGAACCAGGCTCCACCTTACGACGGATCACTTGGGGCGTAAAAGACCGCGTTACACTCGAACAGGTCATCAAACAGATTGAAAATTGCGCAGGCTTTCAACTCACCTCTGATGGGGCACAGTGCCTTGACCCGAACGGTATGACGGTGGCTTTTACGATTAGCCAACAACAAGATGTTACCGTCGATATTTCCCCTATCAACCAGTGGGGAGATATTCGTCGTATTGATGCGCCAAGCCCTGTTTATGACAAAGCAACCCCCATTAATATTGGTCATGTGGTCTTTTTTGTTGATGACCTACAGGCCACAGAAGCATTCTATTGCCAAAAACTGGGCTTCCAAGTGTCTGACCGTTATATCGACCGTGCGGTTTTTTTACGTACACAAATTAATGGTTGCCACCATAATTTATTCCTACTCAAGCTGCCTCATCGCGGGCGGGGCCTGAATCATGTGGCATTTACGGTTCGCGATATTCATGAGGTGATTGGCGGTGGCCTCGCCATGAACCGCCAAAAATGGAGTACTTTTATTGGCCCGGGTCGTCACCCTATTTCGTCTGCCTACTTCTGGTATGTCAATAGCCCAACGGGCGGTGCGTTTGAGTACTACACCAACGACGACTATCTAACCGAAAAATGGCAACCCCGTGAACTAGAGCACTCTCTCGTTTCCTTTACCGAATGGGCGGTTGAAGGTGGTATCGACCACGAAACACGCCGACAAGTGAAAAAAGACAAGGAGTGATGCCATGACACAACTTATTGATGGCGGTATTGTCATTATCGGCGGCGGGCAAGCCGGTGGCTGGGCCGCAAAAACATTACGAGATGAAGGCTACCAAGGCATTTTATCTGTTATTAGTGATGAGCCACATGATTTCTATGAACGACCGCCTTTATCAAAGGCAGCTTTGAAACAGGAGGGCACCCCTCTATCACGCCTATTTAGTGAAGATGAAACGGACTCTCTGAATTTGACTTGGTATCGCCCTGTTCGTGCGACCCATATTGATGCCAACAAAAAGCAGGTGCAGCTCAGTGATGGTCGCCATTTAGCTTTTGATAAATTATTAATTGCAACGGGAGGCCGGCCCCGTTTTCTCTCTTCTGCTTGGCAATCGCATCCACGCGTATTTGCACTGCGTACTTGGGATGATGGGCAACGTTTACGTGAAGCGCTGTTGTCCGCTAAAAAAATGGCCATTATTGGCGGTGGATGGATTGGCTTAGAAGTTGCGGCCTCTGCACGCCAAATGGGCATTGACGTTACCGTTTTTGAACGCCAAGAGCGCTTATGTCAGCGTAGTGTACCTGTATCTGTTTCAAACGCACTCGCGCAACGCCACCAGCAAGCGGGGGTAGAAATCATAACCGATTGTGGCGAAATTTTGCTCGATGAAAGTCACGATGATTTACGGATCAGTTGTGCTAAGCAGCCTAGCCAATCCTTTGATCTTGCTGTTATGGGGATCGGTGTTGAATTAAATCTTGAGCTAGCGGCAACAGCAGGCCTTGAAGTCACACACGGTATTGTGATCAATGGACAAGGGCAAACATCTCACCCTGATATTTATGCTGCTGGCGATGTTGCTTGTCATCCCACATTATCCCTGTGTTTACAATCTTGGGCTTATGCACAAAACCAAGCCATTACCACCGCCAAAGCCATGCTTAATGCCCACAGTGAGGATTTTAATGACCCTGCATGGCTATGGTCAGATCAATATCAAGACAATATCCAGATTTTAGGGATCCCAACCCCACTAGCAACCCAACATATTCAACGCATCACACCAAATGCTGAAGTGCATTTTTCACTGAATGATGACAACGAATTAGTTCAGATGGTCGCATTTAATGACCCTCGTTCCATCAAGCTAGGCAAAAGGTGGATGCAAAACAGCCGCAAGTTATCCCCATCGGAACTTGCAGATCCTAATTTTTCACTGATGTCACTGAAGTAAATGTGCAGGTAGGAGAAATAATATGGCAAACCAACCGATACCCGTGCCCTCAGTGACACAAGAAAATGAAATGGCATCACCGCAAGAAAGCGTGAACTGGTTGATCCCAATCGCACTATTTTCCTGCGTACTGTTAGCCTTTTTCGACAAAATTAGTATTGCCGCCCTATTTTCTGATGAACAGTTCCAAAAAGCTCTAGGAATTGATTTTGATCCCACACGTCTTGGGCTATTGATGAGTGCATTCCTGTTTGCCTATGGCGTGTCATCCATGCTGCTCAGTGGGATTGGCGATAAATTTCACCCCACCAAAATGCTGCTATTTATGATCAGTAGCTGGTGTATTTTAATGATTTTTATGGGTTTTACTCACCATTACGCCACAATGGTTTTTCTTCGAGTATTACTAGGTATTGCTGAAGGGCCATTACTTGCCATTTCCTATGCCATCGTGCGCCGTACTTTTCCACAAAAAATGCAAGCAAGAGCGACAATGCTTTGGTTATTAGGCACGCCTATTGGCGCGGCTCTTGGTTTTCCAATTTCCTTGTACTTACTGAATAATTTTGGCTGGCAAAGCACCTTTTTCGTTATGGCGGCTTTCACTGTACCCGTATGGTGGCTAGTCGTTATCGGCATTCGCCACCCCAATTTAGTCAATAAGCAAACACAAAACGTGGATGGCAAAGTCTCTACCAAAGACATGGCAGAAGCTAAAATTCAACGTAACACCCTGTTACGCAATAGCCATTTTTGGATTATCTGCTTATTTAATATTGCCTTCTTAGTTTACCTCTGGGGCATGAACGGCTGGTTACCAAGCTATTTAATCAAAGGCAAATCAATCAATTTAGAGCACGCGGGGGTCTTATCCTCACTCCCCTTTATCGCCATGTTATTTGGTGAAGCGATAGGAGCATGGATTTCTGACCGTTATGATCGTCGTGCCTTAGTCTGTTTTATCTCATTACTTGGCGCCGTAATCGGTCTTTCAGGTGTGCTATTTCTCACCAGTACCTACAGCATTATTTTAATGATGGCCTTTAGCATGTTTATGTGGGGGGCTGGTGCTCCAAATATATTTGCTCTTCTGGCCAAAGCGACACAAAAGCAAGTCAGTGCACTCGCTGGCGGCATTTTCAATGGATTAGGCAACCTTGCGGGTGCCGCCGCACCGTTGTTAATGGGGGTATTAATCACCCTCACCCACAATATGGATAGTGGCCTGTTATTTATTGTCATTATCGGTTTGATCGGCAGCGTATTACTTATCCCCCTTATAAAAAGATACTGATTTAACTACTCAATATCAGGAGATATCACTATGTCACAACAACTGAATCAAATAAAACCACAAGGCATCTCGATGGCGGATTGGGTTGAATCACGCATCGCCCGTTTTGAAGGCCGCAAATATGACTGGAATGCATTGAAATTTCAGGCGGATTTTGACCCTAAATACCGTCGGGCGCAGATGCGTTACATCGGTACGGGGGCGACAGGGGTTGCCAACGATGCCAATACCGTTCCCGCGGAAAACTTTACCTTCTCAACCATGGTACTGCCCTCAAAGTGTGAAGGACCGCTGCACCTGCACCCTGATGTTGAAGAAGTCTTTTTCATGCTCAAAGGAACCATCACCTTATTTATTAAAGATGGGGATGAGGAGTATGAAACCGTGCTCAAGGAGCGTGACCTAATTTCGGTTCCAGCTGGGATTTACCGTGGTTTATTTAATCATGGTGAAGAAGAAGCGTTGATGTGCGTAATGATCGGTACGCCTAAGCCTGCCATTCCGACTTACCCAGACGATCATCCATTATCAAAAGTCAAACGTAGTTAACAGGAGAATTCAGTGATGAAACTGCCTATTGAACATTTACCCACTATCCAAACCGCTGAATTCGGCTCATATCATTTGAATTGGCGTGAAGCCGGGAACGGTGAAACGGTGATCTTACTTCATGGTATTAGCTCAGGCTCTGCATCGTGGATTTATCAACTGACAGATTCATCACTGACCCAGCAATACCGCTTGCTGGCATGGGATGCACCAGGCTACCTCAATAGCCGAGCCCTGACTACCGACACCCCAACCGCCAATGACTATGCGGAAGCATTAGCGGCCTTTATCGATGGCTTAGATCTTCCTCAAGTTGTATTGGTTGGTCATTCACTTGGTGCCATCATGGCCTGTGCGTTCGCTGCAAAATATCCACAAAAAATAAAAGGTTTATTTTTAGCCAATCCGGCGCAAGGCTACGCAACTAAACATAAAACTGAACAGAGACAGGTTTATGAACAACGACGAGAAATCGTCTTCAATTCAGGTATTGAATATTATGCACAGCATCGTGCCGCCGCCCTACTAAGCCCATCTGCCAGTGAACCACAGATTGATTGGGTAAGGCAAACCATGCGTAAACTTAACCCTCGCGGTTTCTTAGCCGCAGCATGGATGTTGGCTCACGATGATATTAGCCGTTACCTCAATCTTTATTCAGGCCCCGTCCAAATGGTTGTTGGCCTTGATGACACCATTACGCCGCCTGAAAAAGTGCACATGCTCGCTCAGCAACACAGTTGCCCCCTTACCTATATTGAACGAGCAGGACATGCAAGTTATCTCGATGCATCTCAGCCATTTAACCATTACCTGAAGCAATTTTTGGCGACCTATGCCGTAGTAGAAGTTTGATTAAGGAAAGCGCTATGAATTTACAATTAGAAAATCGTGTCGCCGTCGTCACTGGAGGAAGTTCAGGAATTGGCCTAGCCACAGTCCGACTCCTGTTAGCCGAAGGATGTCATGTCGCCTTTTGTGGTCGAAACCAAGATAAACTGACCGAGGCACATCACGCATTACAGGCGGCCTATCCACACGCTAAGTTGCTCGCTGTCTGTTGCGATGTGCTGGATAAAACGCAAACTGAGGCATTTGCACAGCAAGTACAAACACATTTTGGGCAAGTCGATTTACTGATTAATAATGCAGGTCAAGGATATGTGGCTCACTACGCTGATACGCCTGAAGAAGCTTGGTTACAAGAAGCGCAACTTAAATTGTTTGGCGTTATCAATCCCGTTAATGCATTTATGCCCTTGTTAGAACAGTCAGATATCGCGTCAATTACCTGTGTCAACTCGCTATTAGCAAGACAACCAGAGCCTCATATGGTAGCGACCTCTGCCGCTCGCGCGGCTTTACTCAATCTCACGCTTAATCTATCGAAAACCCTTCTGCCGAAAGGCATTCGTGTCAATTCTATCTTGCTCGGCATGGTGGAGTCAGAGCAATGGCGTCGCCGCTTTGAGGCGCGTAGCGACAAAAGTCTTGATTGGCACAGTTGGATTGGTGAGATCGCCAAAAAACGCGGCATTCCAATGCAACGCTTAGGGAAACCAGAAGAGCCTGCTAGAGCATTGGTGTTTTTAGCTTCACCAATGGCTTCATTTACCTCTGGTGCAGCGTTAGATGTCTCCGGCGGTTTTTGCCACCACATTTAAGGGAACGATGATGAAAACACTGATGCTTATCGGATATGGTGCTATGGCGAATGAAGTGATCCAACGGCTTCCTGCTGGGATTGAGCTAGGCTGGATAGTGGCTCGCGAACATCACCACAATGATATCAAACAACGCTTTCAAAACCGTGTGATACCACTAAGCTGCCCGACGCACGCCTCACAAAAACCAGACTTAGTCTTGGAGTGTGCTAGTCAACATGCTGTCAAACAGTATGCCCCCATGGTTTTAGAAAAAGGCTGGACGCTAGCCGTGATTTCAACCGGCGCACTGGCGGATGCGCAATTAGCACAAACGCTAAGCCAAAAAGCTCAACAACACCACGCTATCTTTATCCCATTATCAGGGGCTGTTGCTGGTCTCGATGGACTACGTTGTGCAAAAGAAGCCGCAATCCGCCAAGTGACCTACCAATCACGTAAAAGTCCTGCCAGCTGGCGCAATGGTCCGGCTGAAAATTACATCGACCTAGATACGGTTACAGAGCCAACGGTTTTTTTCCACGGAACAGCACGCGAGGCGGCACTGAAATTCCCCGCAAATGCCAATGTGGCGGCGACGGTTGCCCTCTACGGTATCGGTATGGATAAAACAAAAGTCGAACTTATGGTCGACCCGACGACCAAGCAAAATAGTCATCGCATTGAGGTTACTGGTGATTTTGGCCATTTTTGTATCGAATTAAATGGTAACCCATTACCTTCAAATCCTAAAACATCCCTGCTATCTGCATTAAGTGCCGTCGAAATTTGCCGTCGCATTGCAGATCAAGATGCCATTATCTGACTGGAGAATTCCCATGAAAAAACTCGATATATTTGTCGGTGGACGATGGCAACAAGGGCGCGGTAATGAAATGTGCTCTCGCTTTCCGGGTGACCAACACATTGTCGCCACGCTCAACAGCGCCAGTGTAAGTGATGTTGAAGAAGCGGTTCATGCGGCAGAGCGTGCATGGCGAGCGCCAAGTTGGCGCAATATGCCCCCACATCAACGCGCGACTATTTTACACAACGTCAGTATGCTAATCGAAGAGCAAGCAGACGAGCTAACCCGCTTACAAACTCTCGACAATGGTAAACCTTGGGCAGAAGCTCGTGGGCTAGTCATGAGTGCCGCGGCAACAGCCCGTTATTTTGCCGCCGTATGCGAAGTCAGTGGCGGAGAGCTGCCTCCTCGTCGCCAGCCCGATATGATGACATTAAGTACATATCAACCCCTAGGTGTTATTGCCGCTATTACACCATGGAATTCACCGATTGCTAGCGATATGCAAAAAATTGCACCTGCACTAGCTGCGGGCAATGCTGTGATATTAAAACCCGCCGAGGCGACCCCGCTTATCTCATTGAAACTCGCGGAATTATTTGAGCAAGCGGGTCTACCGAGTGGCTTACTCAGCGTACTCCCCGGTAAAGGCTCTATCGTTGGTGATGCACTTGTCCGCCATCCTTTAGTGAAAAAAATATCCTTTACTGGCGGCACCAATACAGGCCGACAACTCGCACATATTGCGGCAGAAAAACTGATCACAACGTCACTAGAGCTTGGTGGCAAGTCTCCTACTATTGTCTTAGAAGATGCGGATCTCAACCTTGCGGCACATGGCGTTTGTTATGGTATTTTCAGTTCAATGGGGCAAGCTTGTATTGCAGGCTCTAGGCTGTTCGTCTCACGTGCTGTTTATGAACCTTTTATGGAAAAGCTCACTGCACTGACTCAACAACTCATTATCGGAGACCCTCGCCAAGAACGGGTTCATGTCGGCCCTTTGATATCCCCCGAACACCGAGAAAGTGTTATTCGCTACGTCAACCAAGCAATCGCTGAAGGTAGCACAATTCGCCTTGGCGGAGCTATCCCCCAAGACCCTAACTTACAAGCAGGGAATTATTATTTACCAACCATTATTGAAGGGCTGAATAACCAAGCTTCTGTCTGCCAAGAAGAGATCTTCGGGCCTGTACTGGTCGTTATCCCTTTTGATAATGAAACGCAACTCATAGAAGAAGCCAATGATTCTATTTATGGCCTTGCTGCGGGGATCTGGACGCAAGATTACACTCGCGCCTTTAAATTAGCAGATGCTTTAGACGTTGGTACTGTTTGGATCAATACCTACAAAGTTTTCTCCATTTCAACACCTTTTGGTGGGTTTAAAGAGAGTGGACTCGGTAGAGAAAAAGGCCTTGAAAGCCTCAAAGCTTATATGCAGCAAAAAAGTATTTTTCTGGCACTAAACCCACAACCAAACCGTTGGTGTGAATAAATGACCATGCATCCGTAAATATCTTCACGTTGCAAATTATTGGTTATCGAATTCTAAAGGAGAACACTATGTATGAGACAATCACGGTTGGCGAGGCGATCGCCAGAACATTAGAACAATACCAAGTCAGTACCGTCTATGGCGTTATCTCAATCCACAACCTGCCGATTGCAGATGCAATTGGTCGCCGTGGCATGATTGACTTCACCCCTAGCCGTGGGGAAGCGGGTGCCGTTACCATGGCTGATGCACATGGTCGCTTCACCGGACTTGGCGTCGCCTTAACCAGCACAGGAGCCGGCGCGGGTAATGCCGTGGGCTCAATGATTGAAGCCATGAATGCTTGCTCGCCAATTATCCATATTACAGGGCAAGTAGAAAAAGCGTATCTGGATATGGATGCCGGTTTTATTCACGAAACGCGCGATCAACTTGGCTTTTTAAAAGCCAGCTCTAAGCAAGCATTTCGCGTCCATAGCGCCGAACAAGCGGTTGCCGTCTTACATAAAGCCATTCAAGTTGCACAAACCGTTCCTTGTGGCCCCGTCTCTATCGAAATACCGATTGATATACAAAGCGCACAAGTTCCCTTATCGCTACTCAGCGCACCACTGACAGTTCAACCTTTACCAGAAGCAACGGCGGATCAAGTCGATGCGATTTGGCAAAAATTACAGCATGCACAACGCCCTTTATTATGGATTGGTGGTGGTGCGCTACACGCCTCTGATGCGATTAAAAAATTGGCAGATCAGGGGGTAGCCGTGATCAGTAGTACGCATGGGCGAGGTATTTTATCTGACGAACATCCATTTAGCTTACGCGCTTTCCATAACGCAGATGCTATTGATACATTGATGCGTTCTTGCGATATCACACTCGTCGCTGGCTCTCGTTTACGCAGTAATGAAACCAAAACGTGGTCATTACCCTTGCCACAACCTTTAATTCAAATTGATATCGATCCGCTAGCGGCTAATCGAAACTATCGTGCAGATTTGGTGGTTACTGCCGATTGCCATAGTATTCTGAACGCATTAGCCAGCAAACTCGAGCAAGCTAAGCGAACAATTTCACCACAATGGCAACAACAAGTCCAAGAAGCCACTCAGCAAGCCGAAGCACAACTCAGAGCGCAATGTGGACCATACAGCCAATTAAGCGATGCGGTTGAGCAGGTACTGCCAGATCACGGTATATTTGTGCGAGATATCACCGTTTCAGGTAGCTTATGGGGAAGCCGCTTACTAAAAGCGACTCAGCCATTACACAATATTCACTCTTTGGCTGGTGCGATTGGATTAGGCTTAGCAATGGCTATCGGTAGCGCTAAAGCGAATCCTCAGACTCCCGTTATTGGCTTAGTTGGCGATGGTGGTTTAATGCTAGGTATTGGGGAGCTTGCTACCATGGCACAAGAGCAACTACCGATTGTGCTTCTTATTATGAATGACCATGGATATGGTGTTATGCGCGGGATCCAAGAGAAATATTTCGCTGATCGGCAATATTATAATGAGTTACTCACTCCTTCATTTACGCGATTAGCAGAATCAATGGGAATTAAAGCACTAACCGTTGATAAGGCAGAAGATTTTAAATCTACGTTACAACGTGCCATCGAATTAAAACAGCCTGTCGTTGTAGAAGTCCTTATGGAAAATATTGGTAAAATGAATTTCTCAGGGCCTCCCCAGAAAAAACTATTTTAATTCACATTGCTAAATGCTTAATAGCGCATAGAGTGTCTATGCGCTATTTCATTAAGCTTATTTAGTTTGGCTTCTTGCCATATGTTGATTAATACACGTTGTACAGCATACGATTGGCTATTTTCTGTGAAACTTAATGCCGTCGCGGCTTTTTCATGGGCATCCATATTTGAAAACGTTTTCGATAGGCCATTAATCGTTGGTTTTTCAATATTGGCTTTTTCAGCATGCCTAGCCATCGCAATTTGGTTAGCTTGAGAGGTACTGTTTTCTGTAAAACTTAAAGCAATCAGCGCATTTTCATGCGTACGTACCTTATCGTGAGCCTGTGATTGTGCTACCGCTGAAGAACAAAAAAAGAATGTTGCTATAATAGAAAATAATACTTTATTCATAAAATAACCTTAGACTGATTAATATAAAATGATTGATAAAAACCCAGCAGTCGATAGATTTTTATCCATAAATTAAAATGCTAATTAATAAAAATAAAATAAAACATATAGCGAGTTCAGATTTTAAAAACGCAATCATAAAATTATTAATAAGCATTAACTAAATTCAAACTGGATGGGAAATTAAGCGAATAATATTCGTTTGAAATTTTAGACTCTCACCATCGTGATTAATATGGCGAATAACAAACTCAAAAGAATATCAGCCTGAATAATTCCTCACCAACAGAAATAATTTACTGGCTACTGCATTTTTCCTTTATATCCTAAGGAATCAAACCTAATATACTTCGCTAGCGGAACACTGAACATTGACCTTTATGCAAATAAACAATGCGTTTTATGCAATCTCCTTTGTACCCTATAAACAGGTAGTTTATTTATCCTACGCTGTAGCACCATACTGTTTGCCTTAAAAATTACTTTTGTTCTAGAGACACTTAATCACCGTTTTAATATTAGAGGTTACTTGCATATTTTATTTTACTGTAATTCAAGTTAAGTGCTATATTAGGCTCGATGGAAAAATACATATATCAACAACGAACCTGATATCTAAGGGATTACTATGAAAAAGTATTTGTTGCCAATTAGCCTTTTTGTAAATGTGGTATTGCTGATCACCATTATTGTCGTGGGAGCTCTGTTTTTTAACTTAAAAAGCAAAATTGACTCAACTGTCGAACAAATTAAAAATGGGCAATATGCTGAATTAGTTAAAGATAATACAGCAAACTTAATTCCCGAAGGGCTAAAAAATTTCAAGAAAATTGAACCCAATCAAAGTCAATGCGACTATTTCTATCAACAAATAGATTCACTGATAGGTTATTTAGAAGAGAACCCGACAATTGCAGGTTCAGAAAAATATGTTAAGCAGCTAAACAACCTTAAAAAATCAGCAGAAAAAACCCCTTCTACACTGAAAGAAACAGCCTGTGAAAAAGGGATTTCAACGATTAACTTTATTGGCGAAAAAATATCTACGGCAACTGAATGATGTGTGCCGCCCACAATCGCTATTTAAATTCAATTTTAAAGGTGACTATGTGAGCAAAGCCGGAAGGTGGCTTCCCTACTGACTGGCTTTTTTCAACAGCAGCGAGCGCAGCGTTATCCAATAGTTCACTACCTGAACTACTCACAATACGCGCTGACGTTATTTCTCCCGTCTCCGTTAACCTAAATTGGACTTGAGCAACACCTTGTTTCTTCATACTTTTGGCGCGCCGAGGATAGCGTTTATGCCTTTCAACTTCTTGGCGTAATTTTTCCCTGTATGCATTGATTTGCTGAGTATCTGCTAGGTTTGACATCCCATTTTTAGGTTGCCCCACCTTCCCCATCGAAGGGGAAGATGCCGCCGTTTCCCCTTGTTGTGACTGCTGTGGTGTTATTGCCGACTTGGTTATTTTATTGGTAGATACTTTTTGCTGTTCAACCTCTTTTTTCTCGCTTAAACGCTTATTTGGCTCTTTGACCTTTTTTTTAGGTCGCTCAATTTTCTTCTCTTTTTTTGGTAGCACTACCTGTGCCGTCTCTACGACAACAGGCGGAACAATCTCCGCTTCAGGCTCAACCATGGGTGTCATATCTGAGTCTGTTGGCGCAGTTTCTTCAATAGCGTGTGTTAACGCAATCGACATCACTGGCGCATCCATTACCGCTTGATGCTGTTGATTTTTTTCTTCTTGAGCCAGATGAATAAAGCCCATAATAATGACAGCGTGCAGCAAAACAGACAGAGTAACAGTTAAAAAACGCGTCTTTTTCATGAGAATCTTAAGATGCCCTTCTTAGTACCACAAGAAGGGCATTTTGCTTTAAAAATGGCTTGTAAAATTCAATCGTAACGTTCTACCTGGAGCAGGCATCATGGTTCGAGTGAGTGGATCCACATAATATTCATCAAGAATATTTGTCGCTAACAATTCCATTTTGACGTTGTCTGAAATGCCATAACTGACGTAAGCATCGGCAACAAATACAGGCTCCCAGCGCATTGGGCTATTATTTAAAGGCGCGTAGTTGGCCGGATATTTATCCATCATTTTCTTTTCGTCATTATTTTCAGCACGGCTGTGATAACGCATGCGGCTACCAATTTCTAAACGCTCATCCAAAAAACGCATCCCTAAATTGGCATTAATACTGTATTTAGGTTGTAATTGTGTGCGTAAAAACCCACCAGGAAAGCCCGCATCAACACATTCAGACATATTAAACTTGTTAGTTGGATCTAAAGCAGCAATGGAGGCACTATCACACACCTCATTTTGCAAACGGTAATCAAGCCCAATATCCCCAAAATAATTACCATTGTCATAACGAGCTTGTAGCTCAATACCTGATGTTTTGTGCTTATCTACTTGTGTAAACTTGAGATAGATATCCCGTTCAAACGCGTTTTCAATGACCGTGTGATAATAATTAATACGCACGTCAGCAAAACGTTCCGCACCCAGTAGACTTTGTAAATTACGCACATAACCCACTTCCACTGTTTTACCGCGTTCAGGCTCAAACTTCTCGGTGAGTGACGCATAACCCCTTGAGCCAGAAAAACCTACCGTATCCTCAAAGATACTAGGCATACGTACCGTTTCCGTATAGCTCGCGTAAACTCGGTCATTATCAGTTAAATAGGCAGAAGCGGAAAAGGAAGGCGCCCAAGCATGTGCTTTCTTTTTCCCCTGATGGCGGAATCGTTCTTCTTCGGATAAATAGCGAATATCTTCCTGTTCATCGCTAGAGCGAGATTGATTGGGAATATATTGATTAACCACTTTTCCTGTAAATGGATCGACAGTCTGTGCTTTTGTATCAATCGTACCATTATAAAAAGGGTTGGTTTCTCGGGTCAGTTTATTTTTTCCATCGGGTCGCCATTTAGCCTTATTTTTTTCATCTATGCGGAACTCCCCTTGCCCATTTGCAGATCTGAATCCCGCATAATCGAGAGAATGTTTTTGTAAATTTAGCGCTTCCTCAACAAACCTTTCTAAATAATAAGGCGAATCCATGACGTCATCTAATTTTTGCCCTTCAGCATTGGTAAAACGAGTCAATGTGTCATATTCATTTTGTGTAATTGTGCGTGAAATATCATAGTTTTTGGAGAGTAGTTGATGAGGTCTCGCAAAGTTAACATCTTTCGCATCGCGTCGTTTATCTAATAAATGATCTTTCGACCAATAACTCGTTCGTTGAGCACCAGCCGTCACATTCAACCAATCTGTTGGCCGCCATTCAAAATTAAATGCGAATGTATTCTCTTGCCTTTCCCCTTCTCTCGGTACAGCTCGGAAAATCGTCGATGTAGAACTCCCTGAATATTCAAAAATATCATCCTCTGTATCAACCGTTTCTTTGCTAAAACTCCCCATTAAAGTTAAATCAAGGCTATCTGTTAATGCCATTTGGTTAGATAAATTTAAGCCTTGTCGTTTGTTCGTTGAATTCAAGGATGCACCCGGTACTAACGTACCATCAATATTAGGGTTGCGAGGCATCCACCCATATTCAAACCCCATATCACGCTCTTTAGGCTCTCGAGGAAAACCGCCTGAAGTATTCGTATCACTCGTTGTTTTGGTCATCCAGTAACCAAGTTTCATATTTACGTATGGATTATCTTCAGGATTTAAATAATAGTCGGCATGAAAAGCTTGAATATTAAATTTCGCGAGTGTCCATTGCGGCACTTTTCCATCTAACTCCATGAAACTGATCCTTGATGGCATGATTTCCCCATAGTGGTTCGTCGTATGGGTATATCCTAATGATACCTTTTGTGAGTCAGATAAAAATAGATTCGTTTTCACTAAATAACTCTCCATTTCACTGGAGGTATTAGTTACCTCTTTACCTGGTGCAAACACGTTCGCAGCAAAAGGCAAATAGGGGTCAACCGGTTTAGATGGGTTCTTCGGGTCATAACTAAACACATCATCTTTATAGCGATTAGCTCCACGTTTACCTGCAAAGTAGTTTCCTTGGTCTCGATAACTATAAGCCGCCATGATATCGAAACGTGATTGCCGAGTTCCCACCGCGACCCTAACTGCATTATCTTTAAAATTAAAAAAGTTTGCGTCTCCACGAGATTTAGGCGTAACTAGCAGCCCTGGATCATTAAACAGCATTCTTGCTTTGTTGCCATTTTTTATATTATCCATAATCGCAGGGTCATCTCGATAGTCATGCCCATAATCTAAATTAGGTACTCTTGGTTTTGTTGAATTACTGCTGGTTTCCAATTTTAAATCAAAACCAAACGTTTCATCTGGAGCAACGACATCATCAATATTAAGTGTCTTTATCGCAATGCCCCCACCAACCGATGTTTTCACATTAGGGTTTAAGGATGCACTTTTTTGAATCGTTATACTGCTGATCATATTTGGGTCAACATAATTACGATTATTGGCTCCGTTATATCCTCGCCACACTGTTTGGGCTTGCTCTGTGCCATCGACAGTGACTGGTACTCGGCCTTGACCTTGTATCCCCCGAATATTGGGATCTAATGCACCACTATTACGTGCATCTCCACTATACACCCCTACCGCACTATTGAGCACATCTGCTGGGTTAGTTCCTTTATAACGTTCAACAAGATCTTTTCCGAGGTAAATATTGGATTCATTTTTATCATACTGATCGTCATAACCTTTTTGATCGCGTTCCTTAATTGTTTCTGCGTTATCTTTAACAATAATAGTACCGAGGTCTTCTTGTTCTTTTGCTAACACTAAACCGGAAATTAAGGTAAGCGAAATCCCTGTCACAATATTCATTGTGATGATTTTTTTTATTTTCATTGTTAACACCTAAAATATTAAAAGCGTTTTTCTAATCTAATTTCAATTTCACTTTGTTGATATGAATACAGTGCATCAATATTACTTTTATTGACTCTATACCTATAAGAAATGGATGGTGTCATTGTGGCAATACTGTATTTAGGTAAACTTAACTTAGCCAAATACAGTTGTTCATCATCCATTCGATTTTGACTTCCCAACGCATATTGCGGAGCATTAAATCGAGTTTGCTTATAACTGGCGATCCCCAATAGATGATAATACTGACTAACGTCCTTAAATATTCCTCCTCTTATGCCATATTGTTTATAACTGTCACTATCATAAACCTTATTCACATACCCACTATCTACACCACCAAATATCACCGCATCTGAGCTAAGAGCATAAATCCCTGTGATATAAGCCTGACTCTTATTACCATCTTGGCTTTGATAAGGTGAACGATAGTTTATTTTTTGGTGATCAATCACTGTACTCAGCGAAAATTGGGGTAAAAAACGATACTCCGCTTCCATTCCCACTCCAACACCATAATAGTGTTGCCGCTCTCCTACCCATTTAAATTCACTAATTGGACCAATAGCGAATGATTTTTTTGCATCCTGATATTGATAATAAACCCGTATGTGGCTGGTATTTTCATTATACTCGGCAGCACCATCATACTTATTGCCATAGGTATATGCTTTAAACAGTAAACTGTGATGCTGGTAAAGTGAAAAGGTACGTTTAATATCACCATCATAGATGAATTTGGTGCCTTTATCCGCCAATCCAGCACCATAACAAAACTGCTGCACTGCATTTCTGTAGCAACGCTGTCTTTTATCCCCCGGTACTTGATTAATATTAGAGTTGTAACCGTAACCTACCGAAAAACTTCCTGACCAACTATTTCGTTTACTTAATTCCGTAGTAAATTGTGAAATTGTAGCTAATACACTTTGTGGTAACTGCTGCTGATACTTTTCCAATACCCGTTTAAACTGTGAAGATGCCTCATTATTTTGTTGATCTTCAAAATAAGTTCGAGCTAATTCCAGCTCGACACGCAAAAAATCAGGTTTTAGCGCTAAAATAGTTTGGTAGTGAAAAATAGCCTGAGCATAATCATGATTTGCACGTGCCATTTGTGCTTTAGCAAACTCAACAAGTAAAACGTCATATCCACTTAATTGTTGGTAATATGATAATAGACGTTCTACGTCATCGTATTGCCCACGATTTAAGGCAATATAAATAGCCATTCCCATCTCATTAAGCGTATTACTAACCTGATATTCTTTACCATCGAAATTAATTTTGATGTCATCTTTAATAAACGGTTTATTATTTTCAATAACGGGAGATTTTCGACTAAATTCCGCTTTATCTTTTAATAAAAAGCGATAATTATCAATATCACTTATCTCTCCGATGGCGACACTACTATAAAGTAACAACCATAGGATACCCGCTCGAAATAACCCCATAAATCTCAACCAATGTTCTATTAAAGTAATCGTAATAGGTGGAAATCCTTTCCACCCGCAATATAAGTTATTGCACTTTTGAACCGCCAAACGAAGTGTCTTTTGTATGGTCACTATCAAAGGTGGTTATACCCGCGACAACATCCGCATTTTTGCCAAAAAACTGCCCTGAGCTTTTACCCTGAATTGAACCATTTGCTATTGCACTACCAGAAAATTGCCCTTTGTCTTGAATGTTACCATTCATAGTAATATTAAGAGATTGACCATTTAGAGCGCCTGTATATTTTTTCGAACCAAAATCAGCATTAAATACACCGCTTAATTTACCTGGACCATCAAATTGATTGATACCAGCAATGGTATATTCCGCCTGCCCCGCGGTTGGTACCGACTCTGTGGCTTCTTTACCTGAGAAGAAAGCAGTATGAGTTTGGTCACCTACACTCCCCGTTTTAGACCAGTCGCCAAAATAGACTTCTGCATTAGCAACTTGTGTAAAATGAAACTCCCCCATCGCCCCTCCATGGCCACCACTTGATGCAGGTAATACATTGACACCTTGCTCATTCTCTGGTGCTAATGATTTAAAACCAGAAAAACCAATTCTTGTACCGTTAGCGATGGTTTTCAAACCAACACCAGGATCACCAATAACCCCACTATGGGTGCCTTGTGCAAACTGTGTTTTTCCAACATTCACCTCAACTCCATTGGAATCATACGCTTGGCTCTGTCCTGAAACCGTCTCTCCACTAGTACTAAACGCGACACTCGATAAAACAATTGTTAATGCTGTTAATGATAGGTTTTTCATAATATTCCTTGCCATATAAATGATAAATGCATATTAAATATAACTATCTACTCACAACAGATTCATTAAAATAAATGATCGATTTGGAGTATATATCAACCCCACCCAATTGCAAATAGTTATTATTATCATTACCATTTGTAGGTATTTTACTTCTTTTTACGCTATAATCATGGCAAAATCGAATAAAAAAATAACAAATATCATTAAAAAACAGACGATTAAACAATTATCCTAACTTAGGATAAATTTAGGCCTATAGAATGGAAAAATAGAAAAATTAAGACTATTATATTGCCTATATAAATTTCAATTACCTTTCATATAATAACCACAATGAAAACATAAGAATTTATTATGTGATCTGCATCATAAAGCCTCATACATTGATTCTTTCCCCCACTCCATTTCCTTTTTTTAAGCACAATGACTGCATAAAAATTCAACAAATAAACATACAACATTGCAGATGCGCTCCCCTATCAGTAACTGTTATTTGCAATAACTTTCAATATTATTTTTGATGGCATAGCAACACTTTGAACATCAGTAAATAACAGTAAAAATAATGAGTTGATTATCACTCAAATAAGGATTCAAATTTACAGAATAAAATATCTATGTTAATTTTCATTTTTATAAAAATTTTCCTGCCTGCTATTTATTGTGAAGACCATTATTTAATAATATAAATAATTTTAAAAACGTAATAAATATAACAGCTTCACTCCATTAGCTATAAAAAGGATTTTTAATATTTATAGAATTAACCCAACCTAATTATTCTTAATCTCCCCCGTATTAAGAGACTATTTCTGCATAGCCATTAATAACCCCTGAATCATCACCACACCTGTTTAAATCAGAGTATATAACAACCTAGAATAGACTCTCAAATAGAAATCATTATCATTAACATTGATAATTTATTTTATGAAATTTAAATAAAAAGATATACTTTAACAATAAAGCCTAAAAAAACTTCAACCTTAAAATCAATCAATTACCACATAAACCCCATATTTAAAAATAATTAAAGAGTATATTTACATGGCGAACAATACATAAAACCAATAATACCACGCATCTAATTATCCATTCGATTTATATAAACCGGTAAAAAACAGATAAGCGCTTATTCGAAATTTTTGATATAGATCACTATTATAAAGAATCGTTATTTCATTTTATCATACCACTATTTTTAGACTCACTGCGTCTCTCTCAATTAAATGAGTTAAGTATAAAAATCAATTTATATGTAAAATAAGTTAAATCTGTTATTACCCCATTGACCTTAACCTTAGGGGAAGCTTTATCGTCAACCTAACTTAATCCCCTTTTAATAAGGTATTTATCATGAAAAAAATGCTTCCTATCGCTGCAATTTTAACCATTAGCATCGCCTCCTTTAGTTCTTTTGCTAATTCAAATCATTCTATGCATGCTCAAGCTCCTGCCAGCAACGAAATGCAAAAAGAGTTAAACCAATCTATGGATAAAATGCATGCAGATATGGCCAAAGGTATGAATGAAGAGAATGCAGATATTGCATTTGCGCAAGGTATGATCGCTCATCACCTAGGGGCAATTGATATGGCAAAAATTGAATTAAAATATGGCACCGACCCTGAAATGAGAAAGCTTGCAGAAGAGATTATTAACGCCCAAGGTCCAGAAATAGAGCAAATGCAAAAATGGTTAGAAAAGAATAAAACGAAATAATAATCCCTTTGATTGCATAGCCCTCAAAAAATTGAGGGCTAATGGGATAACGTTTATCAAATGAACGGTCTTTTTCAATTTAACAGGTATATATTACTTAATGGCTTCAATACACATTACTAAGATCAGTCAAATACATTATTAATAATCGAAGTGACTACCGCTGTACTTAATGCAATAAGTACTAAGTCATTACCAACAATACTCCATTCATAGCCTGGATAATGAGGTAATTGTACAAGCATAGAAGGCGGAACAACCTTTTTAGCTATCCCTGGCGGCAATGGTTTCCCTCTAGCTAAGTTTTTGGCAATACCGGGTGGTAACGCGTGATAGCCTGTAATACCACTGTCTAAAGCGAGTGCTCTTGCTTCATTGTAAGTTAATGATACTGATATTGAATTACTCTTATTTAAGGATAAATGATCTGCTTTTTCTTTTCCGTTACCATTATGACCTTTGTTAGGCTTATTTTTTTGATGCTCTTTTCCTTGCCTATGACCATGACCGCCATTGGGATTGGGATCTGCATAGGAAGATAAAGAAACCACTGAGAAGCTTGCAGTTAATAGCAATAGGTTGCACATTCGAAAAAGCTTATTCATATAAATACCTCCACCGAGCTGGTATTTTCAAAATACACATCAACGCCCCTCCTCACCATAGGTAATATTCCTATAATAGCCTCCATGTACAAAATATCATAAGCCTTATTCTGACTTCGTATCAAGGATAGCAGTCTTTTATTCTGCATGATAAGTGAAAATCACTAAATCTTATTGAGGGTGTGCTAGAAAGGATAAGGTAGAAATTTTAAGTTATATTAAAACGTATTTTTAAGCTGCCTATATGGCAGTGAGCTACCCAGATGATTTCGGTCGAATTATAGCAATTTTCTAAGCTGCCTATACGGCAGTGAACACCATCCCCTATCATATCTTCTTTCCAGCTAGTTTCTAAGCTGCCTATACGGCAGTGAACGGAATCAGTCAGAGTGGACGAGCGTTGTTCTTTTTCTAAGCTGCCTATACGGCAGTGAACACGGTATTACCTACTTTCGTATTCTGCCAATCTTTCTAAGCTGCCTATACGGCAGTGAACATAGCAGCCTCAAGAAGGTCATTAGCAATTCTTTTCTAAGCTGCCTATACGGCAGTGAACTATAAATTATCAGTAAAAAAACTTTATGCAACAGTAAATTATAACAATTTCCCCTTAAATACCTTCTTTTTTATCAGGTAACATAACCTATTGTTTTAAAAGGATATAAAAACTTTAAAAATTTAAAGGGTAAAAAACAAGGAAAATCACTTGCTGATTAGACGAAAAAATTAACCCAACCTTTTATACATTAAATACTATTAAAATAAATATTTCACACACACCTAACAGATAGTTTGATGGCCCTATAAAATCATTAGTTAAGCTGAAAGTCGCTTTTTACCTTTTAGAAAAAATAAAATCCCGGTTAACCAAATAAGTAAAGTTAAACATACCTATTGACCAATTATCCCCTAGCCCTTTCTGCATCACCATTAAAAATAAAATAACCATCAGCTATACACTAATGGCATTAAAATAGAGTTACCCAAATGATTTTTATCGAAAAGAAATTCTATAGTGTTTATATTTTAGCTAGAGCGTCATCCATAAATATAAAAGAAGGCTCTTTTCGCTGATATTGATTAATCATGGGAACAAGGCGTTGAAAATGTTCGCTCTTACAATGTGCATCTAAGGCTGCTTGATCAGGCCACTCTTCGATAAAAATAAAATGCCCCCTATCTTTTTGGTCAACATATAAATCATAAGCAATACAGAGAGGCTCACGCTTAGTCGCTTCAACTAATTCACGGTAAAGTGGGAGTACGATATTTATAGCCTCAAGCTGGATAAAATCTTCTGCAATTACTTTTAACATATTATTACCCCTAAGTTACGTCAAAAATGACACCATAATCATAACTCAGTACATAATAAATCTATACTGGTGTATCAACTTCCCTTATTAGCAACATCATGGTTAATTTTGCAAATGTGCGACTGCTCACACTAAAAGTAAATATAGAAACAGCTTTGTATACCCACTAACAGAAGATGGCCCTATTATTCCCAAGTTTATTGAGTCCATCGACAATCCTGCAAAGAAAAAACTGATTGTTGTTCATTTAATTGGTAGCCACTCTCCATTTTGTAAAAGGATCTCAAATAAGTATGATAAATTTTATAAAAGCAAAGATTTATCTTGCTATGTTCAAAGTATAAAAAATACTGATTTACAGTTACCTCTATTACATGACATATTATCAAAGTCTAAAAACTCATGGTCTATGTTATATTTTTCAGATCATGGGCTTTCTTTTATTGATAATCAACAAGATCTAATCCATGGTGATAAACATCGTCAAAATTTTGAAACGCCTCTTTTTATTACTTCTTCAGATTCAAATACGAGAGAGATAATATCAGCGCAAAGGAGTGGACTGAATTTATTTCATTTATTAGCTGAATGGTTAGGCATCCATGAAAAAAACATACAATCTTCCTGTAAAATAATATCTAATAATGAGTGTAAAGATCAAAATATAGCTATTGATTTTGACCAAAAAATCATTTATTTCAATGAATTATTAAATGACAGTATTAAATAATGATTGAATGGCGAACCTTTTAGTAGGTTCGCCTAATTTATTGTTAATTATTTGAATCATTTAAATACCTTTATCTCTCCATACTAACACATCACGTTATACACAATATCAGTTACACCATAATCAATAAAATATTTTAATGATTACGCCATAACAACCTTAACCTATAAATTACCCATATAGTAAAATATCATCTCTTATTTTTAAGAGCATTAAATCAATCACTTAAATAAAAAATTATTTAAGAGACACCCATCACATTAAGTAATGGAATATGAACTTCGCCTACATAATTAAAATAAAGTAGTCATGATTATCAAATAGAAGGAAATAATCATGAAAAAACTATTATTTATTATTTCAATTCTTTGTTCATCGGCTTACGCGACTAACACTGTTACTTGGTGCTCACCTGAACCAAATCCTGTTACAGGCAAACCAGATTGCATAACTTATACACCAGGAATGGGAGGGATTGATTCAGGCGGCGAAGGCCCCTAATGCTGATTGAATAATGCTATTGGTTCTAACCCTCTTTTCCTTTGGAGGATTAGGATAATACCACTCTACCCTATTTCAACTTCTCATACCTTTAAATCTCATTAAATAATACTTAGATTTAACTAATTAGATGATTAATCAGCAAAGATGACGCAAAATTTAATAAATAAAGAACTAAATTATTCAATTTTGCTGCAAGTCAGTATGATAAAAATATTATTACTGAAACGATGAATGAGTTCTCTGACACATCATTCAATAATCGATCAGTAAATATTCTTTATCTTTATGTCCGAGGTGATTATGAAAAATCTAATCATACCATTAATATATCCAAGTATATTAGGCACTGTATTAACGTTATTTTCATTCTACGCGAGCGCCCATGGCTATATAAGGATGCCAGAAAGTCGCGCTTATCTATGTAGCTTTAACGACTATCTTAAGGAGCCAAAAACACCATTAAACAATGATTGTGGATTAGGGCCTGAATATGAACCTCAGAGCATTGAAACTCAAAAAGGCTTTCCAGAATCTGGGCCTCCTGATGGATTAATAGCTAGCGGAGGTGGTATAGAACGTTTCAGTCCTCTTGATGTGCAAACACCTACCCGTTGGCATAAAATTGATATGAAAACGGGTCTCAATACCTTCACTTGGTATCTAACTATGGCTCATGCAACCGATAATTGGCGGTTTTTTATTACAAAAAATGGCTGGGACCAATCAGCACCATTAACTCGTTCAGCTTTTGAGTTAACGCCATTTTGTCAAAGAGATGATCATGGAGCAATGCCATTGATCGAAGTGGATATCAACTTTATATGTGATGTGCCCGCTGATCATGAAGGTTACCATGTTATTCTTGCAACATGGGATGTTGATAATACCCAAAATGCTTTTTATCAAGTTATCGATGTGAATTTAAGTAATTAACATTCAATTTGTTGAGAATAACACATGAATGACGTTTATAGATAAGAGCCCATATTTTGGGCTCTTATTAGCACTCTATAATCAAATAGTGAAAATACCTCTTAGCTCAGTTAATTTAACTAGCTATTAAGTTTTCCTATCATGTATCTTACTAATAGGATGTATAAAAAACCTACTTCGCCCTGATTTTAACATTAGATGGTGATTATACCGATGCCTATCCGTAGTAAATTTAGTTGCTATTGTTTATAAAATGCAAATTTCTCATATACTTTTTATTAAAGTTGTCATCTAGGAACAATGCAATAAGGGGAAATAACAATATGATGTCTATTTTGGCTGATTATAATCAGATTTTTCTTAACATATCCTAGCTAGGTATGAATAAATGAATCATTCACGACAAAAAATCATATTAAATACACTAATCCAGCTCACACAAGGAACTAATAATGAAGTTAAACTCACTGCGATATCCATCCTTGGTGATTACAAATACGCAATTCAAAATGAAGAAACCTTAAACCGATTAATAGAGCTTTGCTTTGATCCTAATAAAGAGGTCGCAATTACCGCGCTTAAATCACTCGGAAAATTGTCAATTCATTTTCAATAGTTATATTTTTTTAACTATCTGATTTTAATGTAATTATGAAAATATCATGTTTGCTAATTTTATCAGCGATCATTTATCTAAAGCATCAATAACTTTTTCAATTGCCGCAAACCAAATGAAATGATGCCCCATTGCTAATACCTTCGGATAGTTTCTAGCTGAGGCACCTGAGATTGATATGCACTCTATATAAAACAGAATAAACATACTGTTCTGTAAAGGATTTAAATAGGGTTTAAAGATTCTTCGCTAAAAGAATTTTTCCGTTAAATTGTTTAAGTGGTGTTTATTTCAATCAATATACTCTATTTCGCATTAATATATTGATAAATTTAAATAGTTAAATTGATAATGATACCGTTATATTTATCATAAAATTCAATAGATGATGTGATACAGATAACGCTCTAAATATTTCATAACATGCAGCCTGACAAATTGAATACAATTATATATTCAGGAGTTTAGTACGTATTCGTTAATAGCTCCATTCATCATTCAAACATCTGTCTATAAACAGGTATTTAAAACAAAATGAGATAGTGGATACCTTAAAACTATCATGATATTTAATTATTTCTCATTCTCTAATAAAGTAATAAAAGCCATAGCTAACGTGTTATTTAATGTACCTAAGCATCGTGCGTGTAAAGGGATTAATGTTGGCTTTTCTAACTCCAATACTATGTGAGAATAATTCCCACCTCTCTTTATGGGATCTTGGCTTCGAACAGTCGCATTACCAATGACATCCTGACAAGCAAATGCCAATACCGTTCCATCAGTGATGATAGTATTATCACTTGCTTCTTCCTTTGTAAACACATAGGCATAACTATGTATTTCAGTCATTAACGTGTTAGGCTCTGGACTAAATTTAGCCATAATATTTTTTTGTAACTGAAATTTTTCTGGAAAATCTCTTTCCCAATCATAATAAGCCCCTGTTATTTGGATTTCATACAGATCCAATAATTCGTTAACTTCCTTAACAACAAGTGTCATTAGCTTCTTAAAGTCATCATCATTAAGCATCTCTTTTGGTAAATGCTTACCATGATAATAAACTTGGACAGAATTATGACCTGATTGCCTTGCTATTAAGATGGATTCTCTAAGATTTTGAGTTGGTCCATCCGCCATGTTAATAACCAAAATAATACTGTCTTGATTAAATGCTTGTTTAACCTGCTGAATGAGTGAGTCATTCTTTCCATGAGTTACAAATGTTGCCCCTTCTAGCTCCTTAACTAAGGTATGCCTATAATCATCGCCAAGGATCATCACTGAGTTTTCAGCTGAGAATGCAAAAGATGAAAACAGCAACCCCAGTAATAAATATATTGCCTTCATTGACACGCATTTCCTCTTACTCTAATACATTAATGGTAATCTTTTCATACTAGTGTATTTTAATCAAAGATTATCTCACTTGACTAAGCAATAAATACAATGAGTCGTACCCAATATCATAGGTTAAGCGCCTCAAAAATTAGCCATCCCCAGTGTGGAAAAAATAATGACCATTTACTAAAGAGATTAATTGATAAGATATCCATGAGCAAGTTTGATTTGTAAGCCTATAAGCCCGTGTTTACGTCAATTCAGTGTGTTTTTATTTAACATACTGTTATATTTATCACTCTAGGTAATTTTAAGATATTTATGATGTTTTTATCTAACATTATGTATTATCAATATTGGCGATAATCTTATTCTAAATCCAGAATTATGAGGTCAATATTAAATGTCTAAGTTTCAATGTAGCTGCGGTCATATAATTAGGGATAATACAGATTATCTTAGTTATAAGGCTTATTACATCTCTGATCAAGACTTCTATGATTTTCTTGATGAACTAGAAGGGGAGTCTAGAGATAATTTTGCTTCTGTAGCATACAAGTATGTAAGAGATATCTATCAATGTACTAAATGCAATAATATTTTTATCTTTAGAGGTGATTTTTTTCATGAATTTCAAGCAACACAGCCTGATAGCCACTCTCTGTTGATATCTAACATGCGTGATAAATGGCCTGGATTTTTAAGAGGATACTTCATAAAAGGAAAAGGTGAGATTTATTGGGAAACAAATCAACAAAATGATTACCTCACAGGCCTTACCCGTGAACAGGTAGAGTCGACGTATTATCATAAGTTAAATGAGTTTCAATCATTGGGAATACTAAGAGATGCCTTTTTGCATGTTGATGGTGTAATGCTTCACGAATATAATCGATAAACTTTGCTGTTTTAGGTTATGTCAAATATATGGTTCCCGCATAATTTGTTTTACTTTCACTATTTGTTTTGGTTTTACAATTTTCTCTGGTGTTGCCAGCGATAGCGGGAGTTGCATCCGGAGTACACCAGAAAATCATCCATGAGTGCGATATCGCCAATTTCTAAGCTGCCTATACGGCAGTACACGGTACGTCAATAGCATCGATAAGGAGATTAATTTTCTAAGCTGCCTATGCGGCAGTACACCAGATCATGTGTGCTTTATTCGGGGTCGTATTTTTCTAAGCTGCCTATGCGGCAGTACACTATAAATTATCAGGAAAAAATCTTAGCGCAACAATAAATTACAACGATTTTATGCAAAATACCTTCATTTCTACGACAGAATATAACTTATTATTTTTAAAGGGAAATTTTTTGAGCAAAAAATAAAGGGTAAAAAAAGATAAAAATATCGTACCTTCAGTCACTCATCACAAACGAATAGCAGGTTGCCCTATTTCATTTTTCTACGATACTTTATGTTTTCAGTTTTATGCCATACAGCCAATTACTTAACCAAAACATAATGTTCAACACTGCAAAGAACCGGAGTTTTGTGATGAATATTGGTTGCATGGTATAGGTCACAAGTGATATCTACCTTTTTACCTTGGATCTCTTTTAGCTGATTAAATTGATCTGAATTTCTTGGTGCTAAATGCAAAGCACCTATCCCCCATTCAGTGGGCTCTCCCTCACTATCTTCCGGTTCTTTTGATGAGACAGAAATTATATTATCTGTTCTTAATGTTAAGAACCCATCTGGTTTTTCTAATCTAATAACGCCTCTTAACTTTACTGGCGAATTATAATAATAATTAAATTCAGATATATCTTGCTCATCTACTGGTTGGCTAGCAGCAATATTTCTATAAATAATCGTTGAGCGATGATACCAATCTAGCAAGCACGACTTTGTATCGCAATTTTTAACCCGCAATTCCCAATTCTTTTTAACTAACCTCTTAAATTCATCGCTGTTTCCAGTTACTAACTTTGCTTGCAGATAATCAACATATAATTCATCATCTGCTTTAGATAGCTCAGGAGTATTGCATATTAGTTTTTCCACATTACTCTGAGCCTTAGCACAATCAAAACTTGCAGCGTATGTGATTGAAGGGAACACAAATATTAAAAATAGAAATAATCTAATCATTTTAATTCTCTATCGCATTTTCATAGGTAGAATGATTCTAGCATTTTAACTAAAAGCGAAATACTCTATTTTTCTATCACGACTCACCACTCCAATTTCTAATTTTAGAATTTTGTTGTAATATCTTTGGCATCCCCCATAAAATAGACAATAAAGACCAAAGCAGATAAGATTCCACTTATAAACAATCATTATCATTTATAAAATAAACACTAGCTATTCCGCTGTAACCAATAATACTAGCAGAATTACCTATTTTATTTTCTTGCACGGCTCACTTGATACGTCGTTTCTAGCCTCTTGCGAACCCCTGCTAATTTGTCAACATTATCAGATTATGGTTCATCTATCCATTTCACAAAGCTAATCGTCACTCGCTTCATAAGTGAAAACCGCGGCATGATACTGACAATAAATATCATCAATATAAATTGGAATAATAGCTATAAATAATATGTAACAATTACTGTCATAATTTATTTACTCTTTAGTGAGTCATTTGAAGATAGCCATTGCTATAAATACGCCTCCACTAATCTGAAAAATTATATATCTAAGAGCAAAACATTCTTTTTTGAAAGCATCCTACATTTTCCTGTTAGCTTGAATTTAATTTATTATTGGCAGGAAAAGGTTTCACCTTACCCTCGTTAAAAAAACGCATTATATCTTTACGCCCACCAATATTGGCGCGTGTGGAATTAATCTTACCTAAAATAACGAGGTTACTATGAGCTCAGATAACATTATCAATACACAAGTCGTAGATGACGCAGCCGCCATGCCGGATATCTCTAATAAAAAAATTATGATGGGTTTTTGGCACAATTGGGCCGCGGGTGCCAGTGATGGCTATCAGCAGGGGCAATGTGCCAATATGAATCTGACAGACATTCCTGAAGAATATAACGTGGTGGCCGTGGCCTTTATGAAAGGCGAAGGTATTCCAACCTTCAAGCCATACAATCTGTCGGATGCCGAGTTCCGCCGTCAAGTCGGAGTATTAAACAGCCAAGGCCGCGCAGTACTCATTTCCCTAGGTGGTGCCGATGCGCATATCCAATTGAAAACTGGCGACGAAGACAAGCTAACTAATGAAATTATCCGTTTGGTGGAAACCTACGGCTTTGATGGCTTAGATATCGATTTAGAGCAAACCGCCATTAGTTCAGCTAATAATAAAACAGTTTTACCTGCCGCATTGAAAAAAGTAAAAGAACATTACGCCGCCGAAGGGAAAAACTTTATTATCAGTATGGCGCCAGAATTCCCATATTTACGCATCAACGGTGCTTATCTAGATTATATCAATGCCCTAGAAGGATATTATGATTTTATTGCTCCGCAATATTATAATCAGGGTGGCGATGGTATTTGGGTTGATGAAACCACGAGCGGTAAAGGTGCTTGGCTCTCCCAAAATAGTGACGCAATGAAAGAAGACTTTTTGTATTACCTGACTGAAAGTCTAGTTACTGGTACCCGCGGTTATACAAAAATTCCACCCTCTAAATTTGTTATCGGTTTGCCTGCCAACAACGATGCTGCTGGCTCTGGTTATGTGATTGATAAACAAGCTGTCTATAATGCTTTTGCGCGTCTTGATGCCAAAAACTTGTCGATTAAAGGCCTAATGACTTGGTCGGTGAATTGGGATAATGGCAAGAGCAAGACTGGTGTGGCCTATAACTGGGAATTTAAAACTCGTTATGCCGCACTGCTCTAAAGGAAGCTACCTTGCAGCCGCTGTCACTACAATGTCATTGGCACTGACGGCCTTACTAGCTGGCAGATATAAATGGCCATTTGTGTACGTGAAATGACAATATAAAGAGCCAATTTAAATAGGGTTAGTTATGTTTAAATATTTGGATAAGTATCTAACTTATGTATCTATATTAGGAATTATCATCCCATTTTTATTAATATTTTTCCTGAAAAATCCAAAATCCGTAAGCTTTTTTAGACATTCAATCCTTTTATTGCTAACCCTGATATTGGTACTTTCTGCAATATTCTTTATTCATTTACCGTGTATAGGATCCTTAGTGTTTCTTTAGCAAAGCGCATATACATAAGCCTCACTTCGGTGAGGCTTTATTTTGATGTTTTTGGTTAGTTGAGGGATCACTCAAATACTAATAATCACTGTAGCACATTGTTATATTAATCATCAGCTATGCGCAGTGATAAAAGGGGGTTGATAATAATGCTATCAAAACAGTAATACACCCGATAATATTAAAATAAGCCTTATCAAGGTCATTCATTGAGCAATATGTATAATTAAACACTCACCACGCGGCACCATTTTTTTCTATCAGCCCTGACGTTGTTCATCTATAACTGAACAATTCTGTTTTTGATTTTTCATCAATATTCAAGGTAAAAAATGACATATTTAATAAGAATAGCGATGCTATAGCACAAAACATAACCACCCGCTGAGCAGATGGTTCAGACTATTGCGCAATCCATTTCGCATTTAAAAACCAATAAAACTTATTGTAATTTAGTGTTGGGCTTCTGTAATTGCATTAACAATAATTTGTTCATATAACTCGTGTTGGTTTGCAGGTAATATCTGACGATGCATTTGTCGACGTTTGTCACTATCAAAAAGTTTTTCAGCTATCCACCCCGTTAAATATAAGGCGGATAAACACCCCCCTGCTGTACCGATATTACCACGAATAACCAGAGGCTTATCTTCAACGTCTGCTCCCATATTAATAAACGCATTTCTTGCATCGGGATGTGTCGTTGCTTGAATGTCATTCAATAATCCAAGCTTATGTAAGATAAAGGAGCCTGCGCAAATAGAACCAATGATTTGTTGCTGACTGTTAAGTTTAAAGGACTGCATAAAACTTTTATCGGCAAGTGCATTTGGCACACCTTGCTGACCGCTGCTGAATAAAACGACATCAGCTTGATTTGCAAGTGAGACGTGACCATCGGTTTCGACCTTTTGCCCAAGAGTAGATGTGTGAAAGGGTTTAGTGCCCAACACGCTAACATTCCAATCCTCACGGCAGCGACCAAAAATATCACGCATCAAAAAGTAATCGATATCAGTAAATTCATCAAAAATAATAATAGCAACATTAAACATTTTTATTCCTTATTAAATAAACCGCTATTTCCATGATAAATATTTATGTTGTTAAAGGAAGCGATTGCTGAGAGGGAAGCATTTACGGATAAATTTATATCCGCACCTAAAATACCTTTGTGTATTTGCCTTGCATTTAAGATAATCATCTATGCTGTCACTAAGCTCAATAATAAAGCGATGCATCGCCTGCCTTCGGCTTCAAATTGACATACGCCACTGTTTAGAGGCTGACTTGGTAGCGTGATAAATTACTTTACAGACAGAATCATTGGCAGGAAATTTCACTAAATACAGTGTACAGATAGGCAATTATCTTACTGAATATTTTGAATCCTTCAAAAAACGATTTGTCACGAAGTGACCACATTTTGAACGACTATCCAAACACAGTCATGAGTCAATATTATTCTTTTCTTCAGAAATAATTCAAGAGCTAAACGAACCATAGATCATTATGAACGCCTACTGCTGACAGAGACCTAATTTTCTGTTTTGTCCTCAAAAATTGGAGAGCCAGTTGCTAGGGATCATTCACTATGACGGGTTATAAATATATAGTTATTTAAACCCTGAATTGCTAAAAGGCTTATAAATGAAGAATAAACACACCACTCAAGACTATATGCAGAAATTTATGATAAAACAAAATGAGGTGATAGTCCCTTACTTAAGGCAAGTGATTCATCCTACCGAATTAAAATCAGTATTTTGTATTTATGAGATGATTGAACAAGGTGAAAATATTTATACCTACTTAGTTAATGGAGAGATGGTTGTTATATTTGAAATTTCTCGAATCGACCACTCTATCACTCATGACCGAACCCTCCCTATTCGTGAATACGCTCAAGAAATAAAGGGAAGGCAATGGCATAGATATATCAGGGAATTACAAGCATTCGCTGAGCAAGAAGACTCTCAAGTCAATTAAAACATCACACAATGTATTTATTTGGTGAACATTGTTAGTTAGCGTCATTAAAGAAAGAGGAGCATGCAGTATCGGTTGCACCCTCCTTTGCTCAAGATGATGGCATCCCCCTTTTCTTTATATCTGCATATGTGTAGCGATGTTGCTTTTTGTTGACTTGTTATTTTAACTATTGCTGTTCCCGTATGGCTAGTTAATATAAATCCTATTAAAACTTAAATAAGATTTATATTGTTATATTTGAACGCAATCAACATACGGGAAAGATTTTTGATATAATCGTATATATTTTAGTGATATACCTCTTGTTAACATTATTCTTTATATCTTTTCAATACTGGATACCTTCCCTTTTTAATCAGTATCACTTATTTGCTATTCAAATAAACACTTCTGTCTTACATAATTCTGCGACCTTAAAATCATGTGCTATCTGAATAACCAATAATTTTGTTAGCGAAATGAGCAGGTTGGTCGATGATGGTATTATCTATAGCTGAGGTGATAACACCTTCGACTTTTTTATGCCTAGGAAAATCGCCACAGTGAACTAGTCTATCTTTATCTTGATGATTGAGATGGCTGCTATCTCCGTTTACTCACACAATTGTCTTAAGTCAAAAGGCCTAAATCAGAAACTTAACCAACCATCTAACTCAATAAGCGAATATTCTTTGGTCGCCATTCCATTAGCCATCTCTATGACCTCATTCTTTGGGGTAGTTAACTCATAACCGTTAAGCAGTAGATAAACACAACTCGCCATCATAGCGGTTCATTTATTCGCATTAGTAACCGGGTGGTTTCTTATCCAGCTTTTAATTAAAGATGAAACAAGAACAAACATATCATCTGTTTGCTGGTAATAGTTCACATGACTTGAACTTGATTGGGATAAACTAAGATCATTGAAGTTCAATACTTCTACTTCTATTGGCTCATTAAGAGTTTGCAGCACTATCAATACGCTGTTGATACTTTTTAAGTCATCAACTGACAGATAAGTAATTCCTGCAACAAATTTCTCTGAGATATTCAGCACTCACTTTACCTTAGCTAATTTTCCATGTTTTTTTCGTGGCAAGCAAAACCAAGGTCAAATGCATTTTTAATTTACTCATCCTGAGTGGATTCTTGCTCGTGGCTAGCCTTGGTATTGCGATTTTACTTTTATTACGAGCAGGTATATTTACTTTTGCAGTGCGTGCCCCACATCAACATCATTGTAAGCCTACGAGCTATACACCATATCTAGATATATGATAGCTATTACTCCAGATAAGAGTGAAAGTTAACTTTTATTAAGCTAATAGCATTGTTTTACATTATCATACGTATCATTCTCGCTCTGGGAGATTAGCGCCGCCTCATTACAGACGACGATATTTTGTTAGTGCGTTACTGATAAACCGTTTAGCCCATTCTTCCTGCCAAGGAAAGAGCAGTAAATGGAATATACGAGGGTAAGCCACGCTCAGGATTACGTGGGTCGTTAATCATCCCCCAATCAATGATAAATTGGGCTGGATTGTCTTTGTCACATGCTCATCATGCAGGAAATAGCTCAGTATTTTTAAATCAAATGGGAAGGAGTTGGCTTAGTCAATTCCTTACATTTAGGGGCTATTTAATATAATCCACTTAAGCGCTTCGACAATGGCAAATGAAACAAAACCAATATTTTTTGGTTTTTTATTGGTAATACATTAAAATCAACGTTTATAAACAACAAAACAATGTGGATAATAATGATATCTATGGACAGAGTTCTACACAGCTTGGTCTGCGTCAGTTTTTTTGTAGGTTGGTACTTAATTCAGTATGCCTTACTGGCATTTCCTGGGATAACCACCTATAACGATGCCTTAGCCGCTTGGCCACTATTTACGATTCTATTTATCTTACCTTATTCCCTGTTCTCTCGAGCATATTACCAGAAACGAACCGGGCTAATGCCTTTCGGCACAGTACGATTTTCAGATCTCAGGCTTCCAATAATAGCAATGGTCATATTATCTGTTGCAACTATGTTTTACGGAGAAGATGAAACATCGATACTTGAGATGCTCGCCCTATCACCATTGCATCAGTTTATTCTGGTCGTGTCAGTCGTTTTCGCAGCGCCAATTATTGAAGAAATTATTTTCAGAGGCTTTTTACTGAATGCCGGAATGGGCTACGGCCCAAATGGCAAGCATGTGATGATTATTATCACCTCTGTACTATTTGCAATGATACACCATCAATATAATTCACCTGCCACATTTATTATGATTTTTGTGATGTCCGTTATTTTTTGCCATGTCAGAATTCAGACTAATTCGCTTATGGCACCAATTATTTTGCATATGATTAATAACGCCGTGGCAATGCTTTTATTGTTTCTTTTAAACGACACCCCCTAAGGGGCATTCGGCCCCCTTAAATGTGACTAACACATTCTTATTTAAAATTATGGTGCTTACCCCTACGGAAAACAGGTTCAATTTAGTTTCTGCAGATAAGCACCATTTATCTAGATTACTCCTTAAAAATGCATAAATTCTCAGTGAATAAAAAGTACGTAAAATAGGTGTAATTTTGCATAACCTATTTTTTCGCTCAAACGGCTATTTCCAGTAATTAACCCATTAGTTTTTTATAAGCGTCGGCAACTTCTTGTGAAATCATGTTTGCAACTTCGGTTTTGATAGGTTCGCCGCCTTTGCTGGTTAATTCAGTTCGGGTTTTCACCATCCCTAAATGTTGTGTGGCCATTTTAAGCGCATCACCTTAATAGCGAGTGATTGCCTCAACGCCAAACTTCCCCTCCTTCCCCCAACAAATAACTGGCAAGATGCACCGGCTAAAGTCCCCCAATCTGATTTAGCCATCGTGTTTATCTTCTTCGCTGATTAAAAAGCCCACTCATAAAAATAGATTTTTGATTGTCCCGCTGTCACGTCATTTCTTCTATCCACAGCAAACGTTACTGTGATCTCCAGAAAAACAACCCAAACGGTGGTATTCATTGTGTTTGATTCTCAGTATGCGCTCACTACATAAGGAATATAGATAACACATGAGGCAGCAACAATGCGCCGCGCTCCTCTTATTTAACATGACGTATCCATAAATGAAAAAACCACTAGCGATTAGCTGATGGCTATAAATATTTAACTTATGTATACTGGCAACTTCGATTGAACAGGAACTTATCTATTATGGCTGACTTAGGAGCTGCTCTTTTTACTGCATTCATTGTTTCGTTTATTTCATTCACAGCCATAGCCCTTTATATGGATCATAAATATAAAGGTGATACTTCTATGTCTGGGTGCCTTTACTCATTTTTTGCTTCATTTTTTATTCCATTAATTATTTTTGTTACCGTATTTTTGTATAATTTCTCCTTATGAAACCTGCATCGCAAGATTAGGAATACATTATGGCTTTAGTCCCCATTGTCTTAGGTATTACTACACTCATTCTAGGTCCCGTGTTGCTCTTGATTATTTGGCTGTCGTTTAAAGGGATAAGTTCCAAGCCAATCAACAAAAATGACAACAAATCTAGCATTGCCATTGATCTGCTTAATATGTTTCGTGTATTAGTTGGTCTATCTGCCATTTTTTTACTGATTTTTATTATCTTTTTCTTGATTACTTCATTGAATTATTAATTAACCTGAACTCGGGATAAGAAAAACAAAAAAGAAAGGAACTAAAAGCGGGTTCTGTGATCAGATCTTTCGACCAAGAAATAACTTTTCACTGAGGAACCCGCTATGCGTAATCTAGTTAATTTATTCTGTCATGTCGATGATTTTTGCAAATTATTCATGCCTCAATGGCAAAAGTAGGCTTTTAAGCCCGTATCCCATAAGATGAATGCAACGCCGCTGGCAATGCATCATGAACATCATAACATTCAAGAAAGCGCCTTTGTTTTTCAGTGGTACTTTCTAGCTATCTATGCCACTGCTTTTTTTACCGTTGCTTATTTCTAGGTTAAGTACATATCATTCGTTGGGAAGATATCTTCTTTTTAGTCGGAACAATATCACCATTCTACTGGAAGGATTTTGCAGGATATATCAGCGCCAGACGTAGATAATCAGAAATCATGCATAAAATTTCCTAACGTAAAATTTATATTCTGAACGGGCATCTGAAAATATCATGAAGCATGATTTTCATCGAAAATAAATTCATCTAGTCATTTAGTAATAAAGGTTATTTTTATTGCCAACGCGGGGACTAGCAATTTGATATAATTAATTTTTAATTATTTTAAAAGATAGATTGAATGCCCCTTTTTATTCCCTACATACATTTTTCTGGCTATCTTGTGAGCACGATTATCATTCTATTATACTATGATAGGGTTTATTACGAATGTTGCATAAGTATCATCAATAATCAATTTATTGCAGATACTGAAACGCCAACCAAAGATAATCTTAACCGTGTAATACACTAGCCCCATTTTCCGTTCTGTAGAACAACTCTATACCCATCACAATCACTGAATGTCACTCCCTCAATATCCCAATATGGATTAAATGATCTCACTCTATTAAATCCTGCATTATCCATTTTCAAACAAACATCAAGCCACTCTTCTCGATTTGGGATATACAGCACCAATAAATCCTCATTTGTAGGGGATGGTGATACGGGGTGCTCATGGCATTCCGTAAATTCAATATGCCAACCCAGCTCTACTTTTCCTAACATGCACCCACTAAAACCATCATGATTTGAAAATGAGCCAATTATTTCTAGCCCTAGCCCACCGCAATACATTTCACGACTTTTTGTTAAATTGCTCACTGGCCTAGCTATTCGAAAATGCTGAAAATTCATGATTACCACCTTCGTTTAGAGTTTTACGCTAACCTAATTATTCATTAACAACAGTAGCGCCTTGTCAAATATTGATCTATTAACCCAAAAATAGTTTTCATCTGATAGGTGTAACTATTAATGAGTTTTATCTACTAACGGTAATTTGACCGCCTGAAACCTTAATGTAGCACTAGGGTAATTTTATGATAACGTATTGATGTATATCCTGAGTGCTTATTTGCACTGTGGTTATTCAATTTTTTCACCTCACAATTAAGTCTTTCGTATCTAGCTGGATATTTAATTCTTCTGCTATTTCGATGAAGGAATTATATTCATCATGAGTAATCACTACATCGTATTCTTCGATATAATCACGTAACGTTTCTAAAGCTAAAGGACTTTCACAATAATTAACATATTCGACCGCGAACATAACTCGCTCTAGTGGCAGTCTATCTTTAAGCTTTTCACCCAATTCCATTATCTTTTTGTTAGTTTTCATTTTTGGCCTATTATTTATTTTAAATTTGTCCATCAGTACGAGTTTCCAATTTCAGCGTCTCCTAATGTTACAATAACTCATGTTGAATTTATTAGGGTTAATTTATGTCACACAATAGTTCGAGGTCAAAAGCCCTCAACTCTGAATTACCTTTAAATCAAAGAGCATCCCATGTTAGAAGCTGCGCTAATCATGTTTCTGCTAGACTTGGTATAACACGGGAAGAGCTATTTAAAATCACAATGAAAGCGACAGGCGTAGATTTGAATAAGCCAGAAAGTGAAAGTGATCTCATGAAAGCCTTTATCTATTTTGAACAACTTTGATGTACCACTATTTGCCCTATTCTTTCCTGATATCAAGGAATAGAAGGAGAACTCTTGAGTATGTGTGATACACAACTGGATACGTGCCTGCGGATACACGGCATGGGGACCTTTCCGCCCGTCAACGCGCAATGGGGATATCATTCAGACCACGTTTTTTCAGCTCTGTCAGCATATTAAGCCAGAACTTTGCGCCTTCATTTTCGGTCTGCCACATATTTAATAGCTCTTTCTGGCCTTCGATATTGATACCCAGAGCTAGAAATGCGAATTTGTTAATGACGAGGCTGTTCTGCTGTGCTTTTAGGAAAATACAGTCAAGGTAAACAATGGGATAGACAGTATCAATTGACCAATTCTGCCATTTAACAACCTATTCCATCGCAGCATCAGTGACCTTTGAGGCCATCTCCGGCGAAACATCGGCGCCATACCGATCTATTTTCCACCAATTGCGGTTCGAAGGAGCCGTTACAATCGCGGAAAGTGCGCACCGTCGCCAGTAGAAACTGTCTTTGTCGAATAGCTGTTGCGGGCACTGACGCTTACTCTAGACTGGTTTTTATCATAGCCGATGTAGTAAGTCATTTCAGCATTGAGCGCTGCTTCAACACTGGTTTTTTCAGCAGGCGATCGAACTGGTTGAGATCTTCAAGGGTTTTGAGATTTTCGACCAATTCGTTAGCCAGAGCCTATAATGTTTTTCGTCCATAAAACAACCTGCTTTTGATGTTAGATTGAACATATCAAAATCAGGCAAATACACAAATTTCTAAACAGGCTCATATTACCTTGGCTTATGCTTTGACGGTCTTTTTATTTGGATTTATGGCTAGCCATCTGCTCCCTAACAAACTGATATAACTCTTGAAATTCACCATCTGCTAGAGCACTCGCTGGGATAACGGCTCCTTCACCATCAAAAGCAAAAATAAACATGTATTCTTCCTTGATATAGCATTCTTCTATATTTTGCCAAAATACCCTTATTAGAGTACCTTTCATAATACTGTCTATATATTTCCTATTAATTTTAATCTTAACTAGTCTGTCAGGATTACTTTGTTCTTTTTTCTCGTTTTTTTCTATGTAACGCTGCTCTATGCGAAATGTTATATACAGACATATCAATGAGATAATCAAGCCACAAAAGGAAAAAAAACCTAAGTCTTTAAGAACAGAAAATTCATCCAAAACTGAATAAGCCTCATATCCAATTATTAATAATACGCCCCCTAATGCAATCGATATCATTGAAAATATATTCCATAGCTTAGTGAATAACCTGTATGGCATTTTTTCTTTATCTATAACAACAGGCTGTTGTATTAGCTTTTGTATTTTCTCTACTTCCAATCTCGATAGTGAAAATTGAATCTGATAACGGCTTTTCATCAACCTTAGTTCCTTAATTAATCATGGAAAGTAAGCACCGGAATCAACAACGTGACTTGATGCTTAAATGCAATTTATTATTTATTGTTCCATTCCGCCAGCTTTTCTCTGCTACTATTTAGGGGTTGAAATATCTTGTCGGGAGTTGGTTGTCGCAGAGAGTGAAGCATCTACTAAAGTGGGTCGCTCAAGAAAAGCGGTTTCATCGACAATATAAAAACTCGCACGATCTCCCCACACAATACTATCACCACACTCATCTGATATGATTGAGTAAGTATAAGGGAATTTAATTCTCATGTGAGGTGCGTCTTTAGCCCTATCCCAACCGAAACAAAATTCAGCCGGTAGATAAGTCATAAAAATACGCGCTTTTTCTAGCAACGATTTAGGCACACCAATTTTATCGACGTACTCTTCTTTACAGCTACCAATACCTACGCTGATGCCACGATTAAAATTACATACTGTGCAAGCCAATCCTACAGTTAACCAACTCATTCCCATATCACGTTTTTTTTCCGTAACGCCTGGTTCTTGTGCTTTCCATCGTTCCATAAACCATTCGGCCCACTCCTCTTGTCGAGGAAATAGCAGAAATGGAATATAAGAAGGTAAACCACGCTCAGGGTTTCGCGGGTCGTAAGTCATTCCCCAATCGATAATAAACTGAGCAGGGTTATCCTTGTAATAAGCATTGAGCACAGGTATAGCTTCGGGGTTTTGGCGAATACGTGTTAATCGTTCCATTCGCCATTCAAACACCTGCGTATAGTCAGGATTTTTAAAATCAAATGGAAATGGGATAGGCATAGTTAATTTCTTAAATTTGAGGGGTATTTATCATAGTTATCTACTTGGATTAGTGAAAATTAGAGTGAATAAAGCATGCATAAAATAGGTGTGATTTTGCATAGCCTATTTTTGGGCTTAAACGGTTATTTTTACCAATTAACCCATTAGCTTTTTATAAGCGTCTGCGGCTTCTTGTGAAGTCATGTTTGCAACTTCCGTTTTGATAGGTTCGCCATCTTTACCAGTTAATTCAGTTCTGGTTTTCACCATCCCTAAATGTTGTGCAACCATCTTAAGCGCATCATCTTGATTACGAGTGATCACCTCGACACCAAACTTACCCTCTTTCACACCGGCAAATAAACGACGAGCTGCGCCGGTTAAATCACGTGTATCGTGAAAATGAGCACGGCCAATACCAGCACCATTGCATCGAGGGCAATCGGGATTAGGGTCTAATGTGTCATCGTAACCGTAGCCACCCACATCTTGCGGAGGCGCTTTACTCGCTGCCATGGCTTTTTTCACAGCATCATCATATTCGACCGCATCACGCCACTGATAATTAAAACCAAAGCCCCAGCAATGACGACAACACAGCCGGCGATATTCAGTTAGTTCGTTAACGTCTGCAGTCGCAATATCCCACCACATTTTTAATACGGCATCTTGGGTTATCTCGGTTCGACGTTCTCGTTCTGCTAAAGCATCAGTTATTGCCCGATTGACCTTAACATTTCTAAACATCCTACTCGCACTTACATATGCAGAATTACCCTCGCATTTACCACCAGCTCTCTTGTATGCAGCCGTGCGGTTCAAATCGACAAGATACTCATTAACGAATTTAGCCTGTAGGTCACTAAGCCCGTAGTTGCGCAGGTTAAACGTGTTTTCATCATCGTGCGCATTATCTTGTCCTCTACTTTGCGCAGTTGATATATCACTTTTGCGCACTGGCTCTTTTGCGCATTCTTTTTCGTGCGCAGTGTGCAATTTCTTGTGCGCAGTTTTTTGCGCAGATTGCGCAGCTGGCCTTTTTATATATCGCCTTGCTGTTGCGTAATTGAGTCCCTGGTCTTCACACCACTCTTTAGGGGATATTCCTGATTTAGCATGTTCGGTGAGGAACTGTTGCTGTAGCGTCCCCCAATCCGGTTTAGCCATCGTGTTTATCTCCTTTAACCTATTAAAAAACCCACTCGAAAGTAGGCTTTGTAATGAGTTATATTAAATCAATTTTATTTACCTTAAGGAATCATGAATGAAACTTACTGACATATTCGAACGATTGCATAAATGCATTGAAGCATTAAACAAGCATACTGATGAATTACCATCTATTAGCAAGAGAGTTAGTAGTGTAGCTTCAAACTTAGCCGCATATACTGTGGTAAATGGTTTAATCTTCCTTATAGCTATAAAGGCATCATGCAGATTCCCTGAGTTTCAGGGAGCTTTCTATCACGTAAGCGCCTTTTTTATTGGCATATTGTTTTTTCTCTTTATCAATGATGTGTTTACTAATTACTTTCCTCTAAAACCTATAAAACATGAAAAACTTTCTTTAAAATTAATCTTTGTGTATATAGCCATTATTGTAGGGGCTGTGGTTATAACATGGTTATATGTTGCTTCAGTCTACCAACCATTGTTTTCAATACCTGAAAGTCTTTCTAAATGCACAACATAACTAATTAGCAGAAATACATTGATTTTTCACATATTCCTGAAGTCCTTTAATCATTTGCTCTGACTCTGCAATTCGCTCTCTGAGTAACCAATAATTTCGGATAGCGGTGTCAGTAGGTCTGGCGGTGATTGCATCATCCAAGCCGGTGGCGGTAGTGCCCTCGGCTTTTTTACAACTGGCTTTGATGTACACCCGCTCAGGATTGCGCTCAGCAGCAATACGCAACTTATCAATTTCAGCTTTTGCATTTGTTAGCTCTTGGGTATGTTTAGTGTCGAGTTCGTGAAGGGAGTTAATGCGCTTTTCGTAGTTTTGAATACTATCAATAAGCTCTGAATTTTCTTTTTTCAGTAGCTTGTTGCTATCGTGAACAGTAACAACCCACCAGCCTAATATCACTACCATGATAAATAGCCAAAATGACTTATCGAATTTCATAATGACCTCTGTAAGCATTAAGCCGGATATGATTTATGTGTTAATTGGAAATGAGGACCATCTTTAAAGCTTTTCCAGTTTCCGCCCCACTCCAGATCGACATTAAGCTCTTTGGCAGCTTGCAACATTGCATCAGCAACTAACTTGAACTTAGACCAATCGTTCCACGGAATTTCACGATTAACCAACGGTGCGCAGTCAACAGCGTGTCCAGTTAAGTGGCGACTATTCATAGTCTGGCTAGCGCCATTTTTCACTAATTGTCGTTGGCGAGCTTCAGTTCGCTTACCTTCGATAACCATAAAATCAATATTGGTTAACTCGATCGCTCGACGGGTCACTTTAACTAAGTCCGGATGAACACCTCTTAAGTTCTCTTCACTGCGTTTACTGAATTTAAATTTACTCACCTGATACCTTCCTTAAAAAACGCTTTTCGATTGTTTTAATGAGCTCAGCACCAGACCAGCCAGCAAAGCCAGCTGCTCCGCCAGCTATTTCAGGAACCCATTGATAGTAACTAGATGCAAGAAATACAATTGCGCCAGCAAATACCGCAACAATTGCTTGTAAGATAAAAGTCCGCCAGCTGAACCTCTCTCCGTTTAAAACCTTATATGCATAGCTGGCAGCCACGCCGAGCATGGTCATCAATAAGATAAGCACCTCGCGGAACCAGCTATAGTTATTTGGATCTCTATGTGGCATACGCATATCCACCCCCGATGGAGTGTTCCATGATTTAGTTAATAGGTAGCCAACCGCAACGTCATTGCAGTAATTAAACGTGTTAATAGTGATTTGCGGGGGCTGTATACGAAAAAAGGCCGCACTAGGCGACCTCTTGGTTAGATGTTTTGCACTATAATAATGAAAGGGTTAGTCTATGCCCCATTGCAATAATAGCTTGATTAATAGTGTCAATTTTAGTTGAGTGTTGAAGATTAAAAAGCCGGGTGATTTCCTGCTTTTTAACTCCCATCTCTCTCGCTAGATCTGACTGTGTTAATTTTGAATCAACCAATCAATCAATCAATCAAAGATACTCACTTAAATACAAAAAACACATTCCATTAAATATTTTAATATTAATTAGCTTTTGTTGCTTTAATTAACTACAGTTAAATTGAATTTCAAAAACTTAGTCTATTAATAAAATTTAAGCGAGGTTTTTATGGAAAGGCGCCGTTATATAGTTTTCAATGTTAAAGGGTTTTCTAGTATATATAATGACTTTGCGGGGGAGGATATTCCTTTTAGGTTAATGCTAGAAAGAGCTAGCGGAGGGACAGAGGTGGTTAATTTAAATCTACACTCAAAACTTGACATGATGTTCTACCAAACACTGCTCTCATATTGCTATGGATCGCCATCTTTTTCAAACCCTAATAATTTATTAGGCCCTAAGTATCTAAGGGCTGGAATTTCGTTAGATGATAGCGGCCTGATTGGCTTTGATATGTCAAACAACATTATACCAGACAATGATGTATATGACGATAATTAATAATTAACAATAAATAATCAACTTTCGATATTTAAGCCATTTGATACTGAATGGCTTTTTTCTTTAATTCATCTAATTACTAACTTTAATCATATAGATATGCTTAATTCAGCAATAAGCCACTTAACAATATCAATAAATTAAACCCACTCGAACTCATCAAACCCCTCAAAATCATCAAACATATATAAACCTCTATAGTGCGAAAAACCCCGCATTGCGAGGTCTTAAATTGGTTTAATGCGACTAGGTATAGAATGTCCATTATTAGAAGATAATAAGCCAGTTTCGGACAAAATGCAAATACTAATTAGTTAATTACAATTTAACTTAAGCTACAAAATATATAATCACCAGTGCCACATATATCTTACAAGTGCCGCATTACAATTACCGTTCAATAAATGAATTAGGTAGATTAGTAATCCCAACTTTAATCAAAAAATTCAAGGATTTTGCATATGTCTAATGACAAAGACGCTGAGAATGGATTGATCCCCTTCTCAGAATTAAATCAAACATCTGTTAATTTGGGGCAAGCCGTTCAACAAGCAAATCAAATGCATAACACATTGTCACAAATGGGAATTGTTGACGCAACATTTCATACAGGTACCTTGTATAAAAATACAGGGACTAGCGCAATAGTTGCTGGTAATGGGTTATTGGTTGAGCAAAAGCAACACACAACAACCGTTACATTTTTGAACGAAGGTAGCACCCCAGATCAAGCAATCAATGAAATGATGGTCAACAACACGCAAGAAGTCACAGCCGCTTTCGCCAACACCTCCCAGCCGTCAATATCTAACTTTTTAAATAATAAAAAATAATCCCCTTTAATAGCGTACTTTCATAAGTGCGCTATCTATTTTATTACCTTGCTAAATGCCTGCTCAGCAATGCTTTCTTCAATAAAACACTTACTCCTTAATTTCTCATAGAATGGCTTCCAATTTCGACGCCACGTTCTCTCATTAAGATCTGGCACTAAATGTTTTATCGCATTATACGCTATAGACGACGGTACACGTTTATACCCTCGCCCAGCGCAGCGGTCACACAGTTTAAAAACAGGCGCACCTTGTAATTCGGTCTGTTCTTCATCTAATACCTTACCCCGCCCTTTACAGCGACAACGATTAGTTAGCTGACCTTTTCCATTACAGTCCTGACATAGCTCACCAACTAGCTCCTCTCTGATGTTTGGATCAATAATCGTTTCGCCTTCAAGAGTCGTGATACCGGGATGTTTGACAACATCTTTCATTTTGTAGATCAACCCTTTCCCGCTACATGCTGAACACTGATAAACCGAACCCGCTGACCGCGCGTAATCCTCAAATGCCATTCTGGCCAGAATAATCAAACAGTGACCCAGTTTCTTTCCTGCAGCTTTAGCCACCAGCTTTGGTGTTATTTTTTTAGCATATTGAGTTAATGCCTCTACTGTTGAAAACTTATCCTCTTTGCTAACATCATTTTTAGCCAGAAAAGCCGTCATACCAAACTTAGCTTGTGATTCGGTCATCCCCATAGCCGCCATAATATCTGTGCCTGTTATTCGGTCAGGGGACGTGCAACCTGCTACATTACCGAATGTAGGTGACTTAGGGTGAAAGTTTTTAAGTGTATTTTCGAGTTTCATTGGTTCACCACCTATTACACATCAACAATATTTTTTAATGGCTATCAGATACGACATGCGCGCAGCTCCATGACTTCTCTTTTGGTTTGCTCAAGCAATTCCGCTTCGGTACCGTGAATTTGCTGCCATGTTTTTGGGGCCGCATGAAAGCCGGTGTCATAGCTAGCGCGGTGATGAGGCGGGCATAACGGCAATACATCTTTATGACTAGCACGCTGCGCTATTCCCTGCCCTGTTCGTGTATGATGGATTTCCGCAGGAGTTGCCCCATACCCCATGTTTCTACAACAAATACAGCCGAGTTCTGCTACATCTGATAACCACTGTTTCTCTTCTTTGGTCTTTGATTTTTTGGTCATTGGTCTTGCCTCTAGGTAAAATCTAATAACTGGGCCGCCGCATTTTCAGCAGCTTGTTGGGTGGGAAATTTACGGAATAGAATGAAGTTCCAAAGCACATCGAGTGTGGCTTTGTAGAGTTCACCAAAAGCTAGATCATCCATTTTGGCAAAACTGATTGATTTGGCGACACGCCTCAGGCTGCCGTCAGGCATTTCGAACGTTTCATAACGGCCAGATTGCTCTACTACCCAATAGCGGAAAGCATCAAAGGATTTGGTTGCTGAAATATTGTGAGCACGTTTCTGTGCTATCTCCTCGAGATAAATATCTGCAGCGGATTGAAGGGCGTCGTCGTTATCGGTGTAGTAAGAGAGGAATTTAACGTAACCGCGAACGAGTCCTTTTTCTTCAGGCGAAATGGTACCGCCGGTGGGTTCCCAGTATTCATACCCTAGATTGAGTAAAGCGAAGTATTTACGGTGAAAACGTGGGTTGCGAGCTTTCTTGAAATCAGCCGAAAGCACATCACCACACTTGATTTTTGAATGCAGGAAATCTCTCGCAGCGGGATTAGCCGGTACAAGAGTGTCGTTAGACATTTTAATAAAGCTATGCTGTGCCATACTTTTTCTCTCAGTAGACACAGCAAGTAGTTAGGATTGGGTGTTCAGACCAACAATAGGATTATAGCAAAAAAAATATACTTTTAAAGGTGTTCCGCTTTGCTCTCAAAGTTAAATTTCATATGATTATCTAATAGTTAATCACCTAAAGGAACTAGCTTGTGACGCAGAAAGAAAATACTAAATGTGCTTTATGTGGCAATAATGCTGAAAAAATCCAAAATAGTCATTTCTTCCCCAAATTTGTATACAGAGAATTAGCACCTATGTTACTTGAGGGTCATGAAAAGATAATAACTTATCGTAATAATGCTAAGCCATTGTTTAAAGAAATAAAGTCTTATTTGCTATGTCATATTTGTGAAGAACTTTTCACCAAGAACGGTGAAAATTATGTTGCGAAAAAATGGAGAAAAAACAAACAAACAAACATTTCAGACTTGTTACTTGCATATTTAAAAAGATGTTCAATGACAAGCAATCTCTCTATATTTCATGATATTACAGACTTAGATGACAATTATTTATTCTATTTTGCTTCTAGTATGTTCTGGCGTGCCACCTTTAATTGGACATGCTATGATAGACTAAGTTTAAGTGATAGTTTAGTCGATGAGCTAAAAAATTATTTACTTTTAGGCACTCAACCCCAAAATTATAAAATAGTATCAGTTCCTATATACATGGTGGATGCTTACTCATTAATATTTCCAAAAAAATATGGTCGCAAAGATTTTATAAGCGGTGAGTTTTATTATTTCACCATGCTAAATCATTGTTTTATTTTGATTGAATCACATTTCATGAGCAAGTTTCTGAAAAATATGAATAGTAATATCAGTGGGCGACTACTTTATCACATAGATTCAAAAATTTTGCAAGAGGGGATTTTATATGAATTCATTGATAATTATAAAAAATCCAATAGACCACAAGGATTGAAGTATACCACTAACCTTAAATGGATAAATAAGTATATTTACAGACCATCTATATGTATTAATGGCAGTTTTAAATTAAATCTATCTGATGAGCTGCAAAATAAGCTGAGAAACATTCATGCATTGGGAAGTGAAAAAGACTATTACTTTTTTGCTTTTATTGAAAAATATGGACACCTAAGCCCATACGCCCACTCTTATTTAACATTTAAGCAGAAAAATATTGCATTTTCTATGAAATAAGCCTACTGCTTTTAACCAAAAATAGATTAGCTAGTATCAGTCCGAACAATGCAGGACTGATACTACATTCATTATCCTCCAATACTAGACTAGTACTCATTAGGTATTATGGCCTAGCTATGCTGCGCCATAGTTTCTCTCAGTAGACACAGAAATTGTTTAGGTTTGGGGTATTCAGACCAATAGAACTAATTCTAATAAATAAACCGTTTTTCGTAAAATGGGCTAAAGTTTACTTTAGAGATAGAATCCCCTCTATCTCTATTAGCTTTTCGTAAAAATACTCCGCACTTGATGTAACCATGCGAATGCTATCCTCAAGGTTCTTCGTAGTTCCTTTATCGTCTACGAATGACAATGGTCTTTGAAGTACTTCGAAATTGTATTCATCTTTTCTTTTACTAATATCGAGTAACTCTAAAGCTAATTTATTGTCAATCCTGCATATATCCAAAATGAATTCAACAAAATTAACATTTACCGCTTTTGCTGTATAAAAATCAAAACCGCCTAAAGAAGTTGACACACAATTTATTCCACTAGAATCCTGCTGTAATGAGGCTGGCAATTTTCCATGTTTTTGTGAGTAGTCTGAAAACCTTTTAACTTGTTCAAGAATACTCCTAGTCTCCGAAACATTGTTACCAATTAAAGTAAACAATGCTTTCCGCTCATTAATATCTTGTGCATTTTTATTTGTTTTTTCTTTCCTTACTTGACAATTGTAAACAATAAGCGAAACAATTATTGCCCCTGCAGATGCAAAACTACCCAAAATAGTAAAAAAGTCTACTACTGTCATATGATGCTCCTATATTAAATTGGAATCACTATTCTATATTCAATTTCAATTCATGCCACCCTAACGTATTCCAGCACTCATCGCTACCACTAAGGCAACATTTATCCACCGGTAGTTGTTCATTACATTTTTTACAACGCTGTTTATTTAGTTCTGTAACCAAAGATATAACTGAACGGTCATCAATTCTAATCAACATTGAGAGATATTCAGCGATATCATACGGATCCCTTCCTGGTCTACGTAATGCACAGTTTCTTTGGAGCATCCCCATTTCTTGTTCATCAAGTAATAATTCAACTTTGACTAAGCCTTGCTGCTTTTGTCTTTCACGTTGCTTAGCCTTACGTTCGGATGCGGTCATTTTCATTGGTCTTGCCTCTCTACTCAATAATTCATCCACAAACATTCAGTTCGAATTCTAGTACCACGACCTGCAGAAATTCGGGCATCTTTAGTAACCTTTCGCCAGCCAGATAATTCGTTGTTGTATAAATCGCAGTTATAGCCGCTAATAGCCACTTTTCCAGAAACCGATTTAATTACTTGAAGTAATTCACTATGCTGTTCGTTCGTCATTTCAAAATTATAATAACGATTACCAGCAACTCTTGTCGATGGAACATAAGGCGGATCCAAATAAAATAACGTATCTGTAGAATCGTGCTTTTTAATCAAATCTAACGCTGGCCTATTTTCAATAATTACCCCTTGCAAGCGCTGACAAAAAGCAGATAAGTTTTCAGGATATTTAGCCCACAAATGAGAATAGATTGAATACTCACGTTTACTGTCAGATTGAAAACCTGAATTACCATTTAAACCGGCAGCTGAGCCAAAGCCCATGCATGCGCGAACGACCATACGCCTCGCACGTTCCAGTGGATCAGTAATAAACTCTTTTGCTAAAATAAACTCATCACGAGAATAAGGCGTTAATACACAAGCCTCTTGCAATTGAGTGTTTAAATTAGGGTCACGTAACACTCTAAATAGATTCACAACTTCACCATCAAGGTCGTTATATACTTCTGCATAACTACGTTCCTTCAGCATGAGTACACTGGCTACACCGCCGAATGGCTCTACATAGCAACGATGTTCAGGAAAGTAACTTATTATCCATTTAGCTAAACGAAACTTACCGCCATGATACCGACTCACCGGATGCTTGATTTGCTGCATACTCATACCTTCATCACCTCACGCCAATAATTGAGTCTATCTCTAAAAAATTCCCGATGTACCTCTGGTGCTTTTTCAATTTCAACCAGTACTCGCTCTCTGTAGATTTTGCGATTTTTAAGCTGTCGTATTAGCCGGCTAGCCAATAAATCAAGCTGCTCCAGTTCGCGATACTTTTCTGGCCATAAAGCACGATTGTGAGGAAGTCCATCAGGCAAGTAACTTGATTGCCCTGACATACCTACCTCTTTTGTGGTTTCAGTACCGGTTGATAAGGTGCCTTGGTTCTTGCTCTTGCAGCTGCGTTAAGGCGGTCGATGTGACATTGCGAATAGTCACAACCATCATCAGGGAAAATAGGTCTGTTATCACGCACGAGTGATTCGTGTGTGATGGGGTCTTTGATTATCATTTGGTCTGCCTCTAATTTATTGGTCAATGGCTTGGTCAAGCCTTGTTAACTGCTTAAAATGCGTTTGTGTTTTGTGTTCCTTTTTGAGAGTAACTTCGGTTATTTTCTCGCCCTTTAAATGCTAATTGTTCAGCATCTCGTTGGCTGATATTTTTGATATACGAGTTAACCAATTGAGCGTAGGCGGTACCCGTTTTACCATCACGGTTTAATCGTAAAATTATCTCCATCAACGATTTATCCGCATTAGTGTTATAAACCGCATCACGATATAAACCTATCCACACATCACAATCTTGCTCTATTTGCCCTGTATCTCTGCTATCAGCGGGTGTCGGTCGTTTGTCTGCTCGTTCTTCCAGCTTACGGTTAAGCTGGGTAAGTAACAGGACCACACAATCCATTTCCTTAGCTAAGTTTTTTAAACCCGTTGTAATGTCACCGTAGGCAATATCGCGGCGTTCTGCTGGGGCAGCTTTGATTAATGTTAGATAATCCACAGCAATAAGCCCAACTTTCCCTTTAACCCTTTTTACCTTTCGACACTCAGCAATAATATGGTGCAAATCAACACCAGGAGTGCTATCGATATACATATTCGACTCAGCGATCTCTTCAGCTCTTGCTAATGCACGCGCCATTTCCATATCATCATGTGCGCCAGTATAAAATATATCTGCTGAAACTCCGCCTTCTTGGGCTATCATGCGCTCAATGATCCCACGGTCAGTCATTTCAAGGCTGAATAACAACGTGGGTAACCGGTGATTTAAAGCAAAATGAGTCGCTACACGGTTGTAGAACGCGGTTTTTCCCATTTTAGGTCTAGCACCCACGACAATTAGAGATCCTCTTAGCGCTTGTTTGGGAGCCATTAAATCATCAAGTGATTCGATACCTAAAGTAAAACCAGCCGCATTTTTCGGATCATCAAAGCGTCTTTCAACCTCGCACACCCAATCACCGACGACATCACGAGCAGGTCGTAATCCTTTGCTTTTGCCTGTTTTAGCATGCTCAACCACACTTGAAATCACTTGCTGAACATTGGCAAGTTTATTACTGACTTCTAAGCCATCATTAGCCAGCATCATTTCAACACAGGTATTGAGATTATTGATTGCGTAACGCTGAATGGCTTTGTCTCTGACAATACGTGCATAATTCACAATGTTAGCTGCTGTAGGTAACTTACAAAGCTCCGCTACATAGGCAAATCCGCCAACTTTATCCAAATCACCGGCTTCGGTTAGGGCATCACTTACAGTGATCACGTCCGTTGGGTAATTAGATTTAATCAATTTAACAATTTCAGCGAAAATTCGATTGTGAGACCACTGATAAAACGATTCCGGTTTGATCTGCGAAATAACATACTGACGCTTGTCTTCATCCGTGCTCATCATCAAACCACCTAACACCGCTTGTTCGGCTTCCGTGCTGTTTGGTGGCACAAAGTAATTATTTGTCATTAGCACGTTCCTCCTTGACCGCAACATAACAGCGCTCAGTAATCAAATAATCCAAATTTTTACGGCGCCATAAGCCACCACGACCATTTTCTCTCTCTTCCAACATCCAGCAGCAATTGCTAGAAACATAGGTCAAATAGTTCTCCCAGCGCTCTTGATTGAATTTAAATTTAATCCAGAAGTTTTTTATTTTGCGCTTGCGTTCATCAGTCAAAACTTTGATAGCAGGCATATCAGGTAAAATATCGTGATATGAATCGATAATTTTTCCATAATTCAATTTAATTTTTGATGATGGTTTGTTGTCGTCAGGTTCACCTGACGTACCATCAATAATCTCTGTAGTAGTCTCTGTAGTAATCTCTGTATTTGTCTCACGTTTAGAAGTGGGGGCTATCACTTCTGTATGTGGGGGCTGTTCCGTTTCAACGTACCCCCTATCACGTTTAGAAGTGAGACCTATCACAGAAACATGCCCTAATTCTGTTTGATTATTAATCAATGAGATAGAGTTAGTTATCTCATGAATGGACTCAACAACCGGCTCAATAAACATCACATTGTTACATGGCCCACTTACTGTATTAATGGTACGAAACTCTAGTGTAATAACACCTTTTGCTTTCAACCGTTTTATCGCTTCGGTGACTTCCCGTTTTGTAAAACCAAATTGATCCGCAAATGATTGATAGCTACGTTGCAACTTATCGCTTTGAAACCGCTTGCGCCACCCTTGAAGTTCGCCAGTAAACTCATCCCGAATTTCCGCTGGCCGGTACCAGTAAATAATTTCTGAAAGCAATATGATCCCAATATTATCAGGCTTGCCACTTGGCATTTTGATGTGATGCCACCAGTTCGCGGGGATCACATTACCCGTTATGTTCATGCGCCCTATTTGGCTGACTGTCTCTGTCATCAGTGCGTTATTCACTTCACACCCCCAGTGCTTTGGCTATATCACGGCAGGCGTTCTGGTATTGTTCCGGCGTGAGTTTCTTTGAAAGCAGCTTTTTTTTCTGTTGTTCGTACTGCTCCCAAACGCTCAGAGCAGCTGCTCGTCTACCTTCGAAAACATCTTCGACTTTCTCTCTATCAGCCGGTTTTCCGTTCAACAAAAAACCATTGCGATATGTGATTTTCTCAATTGTTCTTAGCATTGGTCTTGCCTCTTGAATTAATGCATGCTTGTCGGGCGTGATATTGCATTAAGTGCGTTAATGGCATTATTTATTCGATGTGACATGTCACGCCCCTCTAATAAAATTTCACTGATCGCATCAGCAAAAAGTTGTATCGCCACTGACGTTAAATAATTTTTCGTGTCGCCACGTACTCGAGCTAACCTCGAAGCCGGTAACGCGATTTGTATCGCCGGCATTAACTCAGCTATCTTTCGCATCGATGCCGCAGAATCTCCTCGTAACCATCTGAAAATTTGTTGCCGGTTGTTGTTGATGGCTTTCCAATCTGCCCTGCCCTGTTCGTCTTCAATCACATGTAACCTGCTTTGTGATTTGTCTCTGATGATCTGTAAGTACGCACGACTGATTTCAATCGCTACGTGTTCTTGTCCTTGTTCTGAGGCCCAGCTCTCAACCTCGGAACGAACAATATCGATATCAAAATTCATCTACTCGCGTCTCCTGTCGCAAAAATTGATTTGCCTTAATCAGTTTTTTAATTTGAAACTTGTAATACTAGATGTTCACTTGGGAGGCCATCGTTTGTATTCGGGTAAATATCAGGCGCCACTTCGTGAGGTGTAATGCGCCATTCTAAACATTCACACAGGCTTAAAACTTTCTGCGCGGGAACGCCATTCTTAAACCAAAGATTGACTGTTTGAGGTTTAGTTCCTAATCGTCTGGCAATCTCAGATTGATTAGCCAGATGAATAATTTTATTTTTTACAAGTGGTGTCATTTGTAGCCTCCTTTAGTGATTACAAGTTTATCTTACAATCAAACATAATCTTATTTCAAGTTTTTCTTGAAGTGAGTTTTACAAGGAATCCTTGTAGTATCAGGTTATGAAAAAAAATCAGAATGTCGTGTCAGCAACACGAATCAATCAAATATTAGATGAAAGAGGCTGGTCTCAATCAGAGTTAGCTCGAAGGATTGGTGTTAGCCCTCAATCTGTTCAGTTCTGGGTGAGTGGAAAAACTGCACCTAGAGGAGCGAATCTGTCCGCATTATCTTCTGTTACTGGTTACCCTGAGCATTGGTTTCTTATGGATAGTATTTCAGCTGAATCAGTAGATAAACCAACTGTAATTTCTCGGCGAGAAGATTCATATTTCGTTGAATTACTTGATATTGAAGCTAGTGCAGGTCCAGGAATTATTACTAAAGGGGAGTTTACCGAAACCATTAGATCTATTGAGTATACTTCCGATGAAGCTCTACGTTTATTTGGAAATAGGCCTAGTTCAAACATAAAAATGATCACTGTTACTGGCGATAGCATGAATGACACTATATGCCCTGGTGACCAAATATTTATAGATATTCATATAAATCATTTTGATGGTGATGGCATTTATGTGTTTGTATTTGGGCAGACACTTCATATCAAACGGTTGCAAATGATTAAAAATCAACTAGTTGTTATTTCTGATAATGCTAAATATCGTGATTGGGAAATAACGAAAGAAGATGAAGAACAATTTTTCATCTCAGGAAAAGTGCTTCTTAGCCAATCTAGAACTTACAAGCGTTACGCTTAAAATAAACACAATCCATTCAATATAAATTACAAGAACTTAGCTTTCTTGTAATTTTTCACGCCAACATCTACAAGAATATTTTGTAATTATCACTTGCAATATTCAATTTAAACTTGTAGATTTATCAGCAAGCAAACAACACAGCAAGTGTTTAGGTAAGTGTTCAAACCAGATTTATTGCTGTTATGTCGGAGGAGAACCGTCACCCTCATCGCGACTGACCATGATTACCACGATATAACGGCAATTTTTTAGCAGTACCAGGGAAAACTTTTAGACCAAAGCTAGGCAAGACCATCGACCACGATCGAGGCAAGACCAGACCTGACAGCTCGGAAAGACGGGCAACAAATTATAGACGTAAAAAAACCCACCGAGGTGGGCTCTTTTACCCGGGTCGCCGACCAAAGCTAACCGGAAGTTCTTAGCGGAGACCAATCCGCTTAAGAGGCAAGACCAATGATAAGAATCACTGATCAGACTATATTTTAAAGGAGTTGCTATGAAAGCACAACCTAAAACCCCCCTAAATGTCACACTATACATTCATGCACAGAAGCAATTTGACGGTTCATATCGATACCGCCCTTCTACATTCAAATACGATATCGATTCTGACTTAGGCTTTGTTGTATCTGAATGCAACGTTGAGATCCCATTCCAAGAGCTTACAACTGAGCAGCTGGTAAATGCTGAAATTGAGGCATTACGTTCAGAGCAAAATAAAATACTTGCTGATGCGCATGTGAAATCCAGTTTGCTGGAAGATCAGATCCAAATGCTGCTCTGTGTAGAAGGCAAACCAATTTCAAAAATCGACGAAGAAATACCTTACTAAGAGGCAAGACCAATGAAAACTTTTATCTGTGTATTCGAGCCGACTATCGACGCTCGGACGAACGGTGCTGTACCTTTAACAATTGCATTGAATTCTACAAATGCAAAATTAGCTTCTGCTGCTGCAATGATCAAGCTGTCTGAAGCTTATCCAGAAGCTATGGATAATTTTAATACTGATGAGCCGATTGTCTGTGAAGATAGTGTCGGTTCCCCTCGCCCTGCCCTCGATAAGTTCGACGAGAAGTTTGCACTTGAAAATGAATTCGATGGTGAAAAATGGGTACCTGTTCAATATGAAGATTTTAACAAAATAAATGTCGTTATTCGTATCGCTGCTATTTTGTTATTCAATAAAACGCAATTCACCCGTTCTGATGTCAGTAAAGCGGTAAGCTTTGTTAACGAAAGCAAAGAGCAACATAAAATTCGCAATATCGCAGAAGGTTTAGGAAAAATAAAACAGCTAGATTCGATGGATGCAGAGCAAACATATGAAATTGCTAATGCTGTTTTTGAGTTTGCTGATGATGATATTTCCGTCATTGATGCGATCGGGTTAGGTAACAATTGGTTAATTGAAGAGCCTAAATCAGAAGTTGAAACGGCACATGAAGAACAGGTGATAAAACGCGATTACGCGATGCTTGATACTGAAATCGCGCTCGCACTGTTAAGTAATGTTGATATCGATGACGTGAAATGTTCTGATGTTCGCAGAGCTAAAGAACTGATCAGCAACGATGACAACGCATGGAAACGCTGGTCAATGAGTTTGCGTATCTATCCCGACATTCTCGACATTCCTCGCGAGAAAATTTTTTCACTCATCACAGAAGCTCGCGAACGAACTGAATTACTAAGTGATGCAAATGCACGTAAAGCGTTTATTGATTCAAAACTTGGTACCAACCAACCCAAAGTAACAGCACTCGGTAACGGCCGTTTTTCAGTTGATAATTTAATTCAGCAACCGGCTAATGATGAACAATCATCAACGACAGTTGAAGAAAAACCCTCTGTTGTTGAAGAAAAACCCCCTGTTATTGAAGAAAAACCAAGGCGCACCCGCAAGAAAAAGGAGCCAGCTAAAGTCGAAGAAAGCACAGCTACCGAAACTGCCACTGAACAAACAAAAGAGCCTGAGGCGGTCGTAATTAAAACAACTCAATCAGCAGTACAGCATGACGATTTCGAACAACGAGCAACGATACTAGAAGAGTCTCTCAAGCAACAATCAGCAGAACAACAAGCCAACATGTATATATGGCAGCAAGTACAGCGCACTGATCCTAGATTCACAAAGCCACTAACCGGTGTAGGTTATACAGGAACAAGCATAAACGGCACTTACATGGTAATGCGTGCAACTGAAATATTTGGACCATTAGGTACAGGTTGGAATTATGAAGTGCTTGAAAGTGAATTTATCGACGGTATGCCACTTTCTGAACCTATTTACGATGAGAAAAATAAATATATTGGAGCCCGTTATTTACGCGATGCGGATGGATCATTATTTTGCGAGCAACACCATTCTATAAAAATTCTACTTTGGTACATCATTGAAGGTGAGGTTCGTGGAGAAATAATTAGCTACGGCGCAACCAAATTTAGATACAAATCTAATAATGGCTTAGTGACTGATATTGAGGTTTATAAAAAATCATTAACAGATGCCATAAAAAAAGGATTATCCATGCTTGGTTTCTCAGCTGATGTCTTTTTGGGCATGCATGATAACCCTGAATATGTAGCAAGTAATAAGCTCGAGTACGAAATCAAAGCCGCAACAGATAGCGCAGAAGATGTGACTCGCGTTCGTAAAGAGCTGGATGAGAAATTTACTAAGCATACTGAAACCATGCGCAGTGCTGTTACACAAAATGAATTGCGCGGTATTGCATCTACCCTTACTCGTGAAATATCAACACACATTAAGTTAGCACAAGATCGCGGTGACAAAGAGTACGCAAAATATTTATCAGGTAGGTTACGTCGATTAAATGAAATTGAAAAAGAGTGTATAGACCTATTTAAACAGAAAGAAGAGGCAATCTAATGACCAAAACTACTGCTATTGCACTCGCTGCAAGCTATGAAAAGCTACAACAACTAGTTGAGACTGGCGATTTTTCCCCTGAAGAAATCGCTGATACGTTAGAAGGCATTGAGGGCGAGTTAGGCGATAAGCTAGATGCAATTATGGTTCATGTTCGCAATATTTAAGGGCAAGCAAAAACATTAGATGAAGAATCTAAGCGTTTGTCTGAGCGTAAAAAATCATTCGAAAATCAGGCTAAAAACTTAAAAAAATATGCTTTAGCATGCTTACTCGCATCGGGTTTAGATAAACTCAAAACCCTTAAAAATACATTTACTGCGCGTAAAGGATCAACTTCTGTTGTCATTGATAACGAAGAGTTGCTTCCTGATGATCTAATCCAAGTTCAAGTGGTAACTACGCCAGACAAAAAAGCCATTAAAGAAGCGATTGAAAAAGGTAAAAAAGTGGCTGGTGCACACTTAGAAATCGGTGAGCGTACTTTGCAAGTTCGTTAATAGCTTTTAGCGCTCAGAAATGGGCGCGTTATAGGAAATAATATTATGGCCATGAAATTAGAAATCATCATCAACCACGACGAAGACAGTAATAAATCCAGTATCGAATGGTCCACAGCGTCAACGGAAGATGTCACAAAGCAAGAGCGTCAAATGCTATCGCAGGTACAAAAAGCATTATTACTACAGTTAAACGCTCCAACAAACTCAACTATTTTACACTAGCGTGACATGTCACGGAGTATTGATTATGAAGAATAATATAGAAGATTTGCACAATCATTTATTTGCACAATTAGAACGTTTATCAGATGAAGACCTCAAAGGCGAACAATTAAAAGAAGAAATCAATCGAGCAAAAGCAGTATCAGAAATTGCCTCATCAATTGTTGAGAATGGGAAATTGGCACTCACAGCAATAAAAATGGCTGATGAAGGACGAATTCAAAATACACCAACCTATCTAGTGAAAAAGGATGTAAAAGAATGACTCGGGTTCGATTTGTTTATACAAAAGAAATGCATGACTTTATGCGCAAAAACTATTTGTTACCGATAGGTGAATTGACAAAAGCTTTTAATGAACAGTTTTCAACTACACGTTCAACAGTAGACATTAATGGGTTACGTCAACGTTTAAAACTGAGAACAGGAAGATCCGGAAATTTTAAAAAAGGTTGTATTCCATTTAACAAAAATAAGAAGGGTTTAATTTCAGCAAATAGCGGTTCATTTAAAAAAGGAAATAAACCGTACAATTACCAACCAGTTGGTGCTGAAACATTAACAACAGACGGTTATGTTAAAGTTAAAATAGCAGAGCCAAATAAATGGGAATTAAAGCATCGACTAGTTTGGGAAAAATACAACGGGAAATTAGAAAAGGGATTCATCATTAAATTTATTGATGATGATAAGCAGAATTGTGACATCAATAATTTGATGATTATTTCTACAAAAGAGCACGCTGTTATTAATCGACATTTGTCTGGTGCAACACATGAACATAAACAGACTGTTTTACAATTGGCAAGAATAAAAATGGCAATTAGAAGTAGAGAAACCAAGAGGCAAGACCAATGCTAAGACACGAACATCAAAAAGACCAGGAAGTAAAAATCACCCTACCCGATGGATCGTACGGTTTTATTTCAACGGACAGGCGCTGCAAAGTTTCTTATGACTTTCCTGCGTATATCAAAATTGAAATTCAACCTACTCAGGCAGAGCAACAGAGGAGTAAGCAATAATGTTTGGTTTATTTCTGATGGTCTGCAGCGCCATGAATTGCCAGTTTGAACCTTATGGCTATATCTATCCTGATGAGATCAACTGTTTAGTAGATAGAGAACTATTAGTTAGTGAAGGTAAGGTTGCTGAATGTTATCCCGTTGATGCGATTATTCGAGCGAATAATTGATTAAGCATAATCAGTTTTATTTTTTATTTATTACTAGCATGGTGTTTTCTCAACGACCAAACGAGTTAACACCATGCAATTACAACCTTGGAAGCCCGAAGAGCAGTTATTAACGGATTTCGATATTAAATTAGGCAGATTAGCAGCAAGCGTTAAAAACAAGCAATTAACTGAAGCAGATATAAAACGCGCTTGTGATACAGCCGATTTGCTTATTTTATTGATGATGAGGCAAGACCAAAATGAAAAGCGATCATGACATTATCACTCATGAGGAAATGATTGAATTAACCGGCTATCAATTTCCATCAAAACAGTGCGAAGTTTTAACTCGTTCGGGGATCTTCTTTGTTAAGCGCCCTGACGGCTACCCGAAAACCACGTGGGGTCATTTTAACAACCCTCTTAAACAACGCGCTCAAGTACATGCACAAGAAGAACCTGACTTCGGGGCGATGTGATCATGGTGCGAGTTAGAAGAAGAAAAAACGCTGAGGATAATTGGATGCCTCCTCGAGTACGAAGAGGTAAATCTGCATTTGAATTCCAAGTACCAGGAGGAAGAACTGTTCGATTGTGTGACTTAACATTCACACAGGCTGAAGTGTGGTTTGCTTATGAAAAGTTTATTAATGATCAAAAAAACGAAGAAACATTGAATGCTTTAATTGATAAATTCTTTTTCTCAGCTGACTTTACCAATCTTTCCGTGACATCGCAGAAAGACTATAGAAAGTATTCAAAAAAGCTATTACCTGTTTTTGGAAAAATGCTACCTGATAATATCAAGCCTGAGCATGTTAGAAAATATATGGACAAACGCGGTGTTAATAGCCAAACCCAAGCGAATAGAGAAAAAGCTTTTTTATCTCGCGTGTTCAGCTGGGCATATGAACGCGGCATGGTGAAAGGTAATCCATGCAAGGGTGTTAGGCAGTTTAAAGAAATTGCGCGCGATAGGTACATTACAGACGATGAATATAATGCGCTCTATTCTGTTGCACCGGATATAGTCAAAGTCGCTATGGAGATCGCTTATTTATGTAGTGCGCGGCAAGCAGACGTTTTAACGCTCACTTATTCACAATTATCTGATGATGGAATATTTATTAAACAAGGGAAGACGGGTAAGAAACAAATTAAAGCGTGGACGGAAAGATTAAAAGCAGCCATTGATTTAAGTAGAACATTACCACTTAGCTCAGGAATTAGTAGTATTTATGTCATTCATCAATCGAAAGGTTCAAAATATACGCGAGATGGCTTTAATAGTCGTTGGCAAAAAGCTAAAGAAGAAGCTGTAAAAAAATTTCCTTATTTAGATTTTAATTTTACGTTTCATGATTTGAAGGCCAAAGGAATATCTGATCTGGAAGGAACGCTGAGTGAGAAACAAAATATTTCTGGCCATAAAACACCATCACAGACTGCACGATATGATCGAAAAGTAGTAATCGTTCCAACGGTCGGAGGGCAAAAGCGTTAGTGAATGGGGGGAGTTAGTAGCGAAAGTTAATAGCGAAATAATAGCGAAAGGTGATTTCAGTCACAAAAAAAGCCACCTAAAAGGTGGCTTCTTTCTTTCCCTAACTCGTTGATATTCAACTGAGTTTTTATTTGGTGCCCAGGGCGGGACTTGAACCCGCACAGCCTAAAGGCCGAGGGATTTTAAATCCCTTGTGTCTACCGATTTCACCACCTGGGCTGAATTTTGGAGGCGCGTCCCGGAGTCGAACCGAGCTACACGGATTTGCAATCCGGTGCATAACCGCTTTGCTAACGCGCCTTCTTCTCAATCTCTTACTGAGATTTGGAGCGGGAAACGAGACTCGAACTCGCGACCCCGACCTTGGCAAGGTCGTGCTCTACCAACTGAGCTATTCCCGCCTTTCAGCTTTCGCTTTTCAAACTGGCTGATTTACTTATTTTTTTTCGTAAACCTCGTTGCCGTTCGATGCGTTGCATTCTACTGATTTCACATTTTGAGTCAACACAAATATTTAAAAAAATCACTCAAAACCGTTCGTTCGCTGTTTTTTCAATCATTTCGATCAAGCTTCGCTCAAATCTGACCATGCTGCCTTCAAATATTGATACATTGACCAGAACGTTAAGATAGCTGCAACATACAATAATGCGATAGCAAGATTCTCAATAAGCAAATTTGGACGCCACAATAACCCAACTAAAGAGATCATTTGGGCTGTTGTCTTAAATTTACCAATCCATGACACGGCAACACTACTTCTTTTGCCTATCTCAGCCATCCATTCTCTTAACGAAGAAATAATAATTTCACGAGCGATCATCGTCGCGGCGGGTAAAGTGACATACCAAACATCAAAACTTTCCGTAACAAGCACTAATGCTGTTGCCACCATCACCTTATCGGCAACAGGATCTAGGAATGCCCCAAACTTGGTTGTTTGCTTCCATAACCTTGCTAAATAGCCATCAAACCAATCTGTTACTGCCGCAATAACGAAAATTAATGCGCAAACAAAAGGCCCCCAACTGACTGGTAAATAAAAAGCCAGCACAAAAAACGGTATCAGAATGACTCGGAACAGGGTCAACCACGTAGGAATATTTAATTTCATCATGCTCAGTAACTTTTTGACCAAATTGGATTTAATAAGTATGGTGCCTTAAGACACCTACTGTTTCAATGCATTATAAATCTTTTCTGCCAACGCGTATGAGATCGAGGGCACTTTTGCTATCTCTTCTATACTTGCATTTTTCAGCGGCTGTAAGCCCCCCATATATTTTAGTAGCATTTGACGACGTTTGGGTCCTACACCTTCAATAGATTCGAGCGCGCTGGTATTTTTAACCTTTGCTCTACGCTGGCGGTGGCCTGTAATCGCATGATTATGTGATTCGTCTCGTATATGTTGGATCACATGCAGTGCAGGTGAATCAGGCGGCAACGCAACCCCTTCCCCTTCTGGCTTAAAGAATAGCGTCTCTAACCCTGCTTTACGGTCACTCCCTTTTGCAACCCCAATTAACAATGGTCGATTTTTATCCCAATCCACATCCAGAGAATTAAACACATCTTTTGCTTGGCCTAATTGCCCTTTCCCCCCATCAATAAAAATAATGTCAGGTACTTTACTCTCATCAATATGCTTGCCATAGCGGCGAGTAAGAACCTGATGCATCGCAGCATAATCATCACCTGGGGTGATCCCCGTAATGTTATAGCGCCGATACTCCGACTTCACTGGACCATTTTTATCGAAAACAACACAAGATGCGACGGTTTGTTCCCCCATCGTATGGGAAATATCAAAGCACTCCATTCGAGCGATTGAATCCAACCCAACTGTTTTCGCTAATGATGACATCCGTTGATGGATTGTGGACTGCTGTGCAAGCTTGGTTAATAACGCGGTTGATGCATTCGTCCGTGCCAGTTTCAGATAACGCGCCCTTGCACCACGAGGTTGAGTTTGAATTTGAATTTTACGCCCAGCGATATGCGATAGTGAGTCAGCCAGCAATGTTTTCTCAGGTAACGCAAAATCTAACAGGATCTCTCCGGGCAATGTTCGATTTTCACTTCCTTGTAAATAGAACTGCCCAAGAAAAGTTTGCACCACTTCTTCAAGTAATGTGTCAGCCGGTATTTTAGGATAATAACTCCGGCTTCCTAACACTTTCCCCTGCCGTATAAACAACACATGAATACAAGCAAGCCCTGCCTCGAATGCTACACCAATCACATCAAGGTCATCGCTATCACCAGAAACAAATTGTTGCTCTGTTACCGCCCTCACCGCTTGAATTTGATCACGAAACCGTGCCGCTTCTTCAAAACGTAACGCTTGACTGGCCTTTTCCATCCGTTCAATCAAGCCAGTTAATACTTGCTGGTCTTTACCTGTTAAAAATAAACGAACGTAATTAACTTGTTGTTCATACTCTTCATCGCTCACTAATCCCTTAACACAAGGGCCTAAACAACGCCCGATTTGGTATTGTAGGCACGGCCTTGAACGATTTTTGTAGACGCTATCTTCACATTGTCGGATAGGAAATAGCTTTTGCATCAAAGCCAATGTTTCCCTTACTGCATAAGAGTTAGGAAATGGCCCAAAATATTCACCTTTCGCATGCTTAGCACCACGGTGCATCGATAATCTTGGATGCGTTTCTTTACTCAGAAAGATATAAGGATAGGATTTGTCATCACGCAGTAAGACGTTATAGCGAGGCTGATAAAGCTTGATATAGTTGTGTTCGAGTAATAGCGCCTCTGTTTCTGTGTGTGTAACCGTGACGTCAATGGAGGCGATATTTTTCACTAACTGTTCAGTTTTTCGGCTGCTGACGTTAGTACGGAAATAACTGGAAAGTCGTTTTTTTAAATCTTTTGCTTTACCGACATAAATAACCGTTCCCCCAGCATCATACATTCGATAGACGCCGGGTTGGTTGGTCACTGTCTTTAAGAAAGCTTTTGGTTCAAACTGTTCTGACACCCTAATAAACCCTGTTTGGCTACAATTAACCCATAGCTAATGGCAATATGGGTTAATTCTACATCACTACGGATATTAAGTTTACCAAACATTCGATATCGATAGGTATTTACTGTTTTAGGGCTTAAATTTAGCACCTGTGCTATCTGTTTTGTGGGGATCCCTTGGGTGATAAGCAACATGATTTCTAACTCACGCGTTGACAATAACTCATAGAGATCGGTCTGTTCATGCTGATTAATACGTTTTAAAGCAATAGATTGCGCAATGTCTGGTGAGATAATTTTGCTGCGCGCATTGACCACCTGTATAGCTTCTAAGAATTCATTTACTTCAATTTTGGCACTTAGTATACCTTGGATCCCAAGATCGAGCGCTTTGAGTAAGAATGAATAATGAGCGTGAATATTATAAATAATAATACCAACATCAGGCTGTGTTCGTCTTAGCGTTTGTAGCGCCTTTAATGATTCAAATTGGCAGTTATCGTTATTAATTAAGATAATGCTGGCTTTTTGTTGCCGATTCCATGAGATGGCTTGTTCGATTAAAGGAAATGAAGCCACAATATGACATCGTTTGTGTCGGCTAAAAATAGCCTCAAGCCCACGAATTAATATATTATTATTATCAATAATTATAATATTAATCATCTTTCTCTCTATATTTTATGACGACTCACCCATATAAACCTCCATAAATAGCAATTTTACAAAATAAAATATAGTCTTTTCGTTTCGTGATTAACTGATTGCTTTATTATTCTACGAATCAATACATGCTAAAAATAACGTCAAAAAAGCGATATCCTTTTAAAATAAAATAGCCATGCAAATACATGGCTATGACATTATTATAAATAGAAACTAATTGGTTATTTCTGACCGACTAAACGGCAGATACTCTCTGATACCAAATAGCTTTTCTCAAACGAGCTGAGAGGCAAGAATTCAAATCGCGAGTGGAAATTTAATGCGCCTGTAAAGTAATTCGGCGTTAAAATTCCTCTAGCAGAGAGTGCAGAACCATCTGTGCCCCCTCGCATAGGGATCACTTTAGGCTCAACATTTTGAATTTTTAATGCTTCAAAAATTAAGTCGATAGCCGTACGGTCATCACCGAGCGAATCACTGATATTGCTGTACACATCTTCGATTTTAAAATCAATTTTTGCTCTCGGATGGCGCGTTCGGATCAATTCAATCGCTTCACCGATATAACGTTTACGAGCTTCATAGCTGTTTCGGTCAAAATCGCGGATCGCCATTTTGATTTTTGCATTATCGGGATTTGCTATTAAATCAGTCACATAGAAATAACCTTCGCGCTGCTCGGTATGTTCAGGAGTATCAAAACGGTCAAAACAGCCGATAAAATCATGTGCGACACGAATAGGATTCAATAGTACATTTTTTGCCGACATAGGATGAGCCGTAACCCCTTTAATTGTCACCTCAATTGACGCTGCATTAAAGGTTTCATACACCACTTCCCCGAGGTCACAACAGTCAATGGTGTAGGCAAAATCTACTTTGAAGCGAGATAGGTCCATGATTTTTGAGCCACGTAACCCTATTTCTTCATCAGGAACAAAGGCAATATAGATATCACCGCAATCAAAATCTGCCTGTTGCAGCTTATCCATTAACTCCATAACCACGGTAACCGCGGCCTTGTTGTCCGCACCGAGTACGCTCGTTCCGTCACTAAAGATAATCTCTTCACCGATATAAGGGGCCGCTTCTGGGTGCTCTGACGCTTTAAACCAAATATCTTCTTGGGCATTCAAACACAGATCTTTGCCTTCATATTTAAGTGTTTGAGGCTTAATAACTGGCGATAGACCAACATCGACCGTATCTAAATGGGTGACAAAACCGATTTTAGGTGCTGAAGGTTTATTGCCCGGACGTACAGCATAAAGAATTGCATGTTCATCGATATAAATCTCTTTTAGGCCATAACTTTCTAGCTCTTTTGCCAGCAATTTCGCTAAATCACGTTGCCCTTCTGTACTCGGCACAACCGTTGCCGCTGCATCACTTTGACTTTCGATTGCAAGATAGCGAAAAAAACGTTGTTCGAGCTGTTTACCTAATTTATTCATTTTTCTTGTTCCTTTTACTCAATCCAACAACTGACTTATGGTGTTGGCTGCCATGTATAACCACTGTCAAATCCAATTGGAATATCGAATGCCCAGAAGAGGTATAGCGTTGCGGTCAATGTGATCAACAGACCCACCGTAAACGGTATCATCATGGAGCAAAGAGTACCAATTCCTGCATTTTTGTAATATTTCTGACAATACATCAGGATCAACGGATAGAATGGGAACATGGGGGTACTGACGTTCATTGCCGAATCACTGACTCGGAAGGCCGCTTGGGTAAGTTCCGGAGAGATGCCGACCGCCATCAACATTGGCACAAGTACAGGAGCCATGATCGCCCACTTAGACGTGGCTGAGGTGATCATAATATTTAATATTGCAGTCAGTAGAATGACACCAAAAACAGTCAATCCTGAAGGCATATCAAGGGTACGCAGTAATTCCGCACCAGATAACGCTAATAATGTACCTAGATTCGAATGTTGGAACGAATATAAGAATTGCGCGGCAAAGAAAGCGAAGACAATAAAGGGGATCAGTGATTTAGTAATATTTTCCATCGCTTTCACCACATCTTTCGTAGAGGTGAAAGATTTAGTCATATAGCCGTACACGATGCCGGGCAACGCAAAGAAAATAAACAGCAGTGGCACAACGATTTGCATGATAGGCGCTTTCGGGCTAGTCAAGCTGCCATCTGGGCCACGTAATAATGAGTTTTCCGGCCATAATAAGGCAAACAGACCCGCTGCCAAAGCCAGCACGACAAGACCCGATACGCGAAACGCTCTATTTTCTAATGGCGTGATCTTACCGAGGTCCTGATCGGCATCGGTATCCACATCTTTGGTGGTAATTGGGCAGTTTTTATTTAACCATGGCTCAACAATTTTTTCGGTAATAAACCAGCAAGTAAAAATAACACCAAATGTGCCACCAAGGCTAAAGAAGTAATTACACAGTACGTTAACACTATAGCCAGGAGCCATCATTTGCGCAGCATCTTGTGTGAAGCTTTGCATAATAGGATCGATGATAGAAGGCGTATAACTTGCAGTAAATCCGCCCGCTAATCCTGCGAATGCAGCCGCAATACCCGCTAATGGATGGCGACCACTCGCGTAAAACATCATTGCAGCGACAGGCATCAAAATAACGTAAGCAGAGTCAGAAGCAATATGGGAAACAATCCCCACGAACACTACCGTTGGCGTCAACATTTTCGGAGTGATAAACGAGAGCATTTTTTTCAGCGCAGTATTGATAAAACCGCTGCTTTCAGCAATCCCTATCCCCAATGTTGCAACTATTGTTATTCCAAGAGGAGGGAAATTAATAAAATTTTTCACTGCCGCTGTGATGAATAATATGATTTCCTCATAGTTAAACATATTAATGACAGTGATTTTTTCTTTCGACACTGGATGGTAATAATTAAAATCTACAAATGAAAGTAAATAAGATAAAAACCAACAGATTATCAAGGCATAAATAAACAGCATTGTAACGTCAGGCATCACGTTACCGATACGTTCAACACGGTTTAAGAAGCCCTTTTTTTTAGGGAGTGTATTTGTTGTCATATTTGCAAGTACTTAAGTTATTAGAGTAATAAACTTTTACACACTAAATAACGATTTATGAAAAGTAAAATACTTTCTTTCGATTATTTAACAGGATAAACCAGTTGTGATGACTTGCATTAAGATAATTTATCATTATAAATTATCTTAATTATTTAAACTCAGCAGGAATATGCTTTTGTTAGGGATAACTTCTCAGATTTCGCAAATTAACGATTATTTTTTATTAATCAAAAGATAAGAAAAAGGAATGAATAACATTCCTTTTTTACCATTAATTTTTTTTGAAATATTCTACTCTCGTTTTAGTTTTTCGGTATTGGCGATATAAAGGGCAACCACTAAGACTAAAATTGCAGCAGAATGAAGTAGTGTTGTCAGTGGATCGCTGTGATCAACAATAATTAAACGTATTACAGCCGTAATGCCGATATAGATAAAATACCTTAATGGAAAATGGTAACCAGACAAAAAATACTTAGTAATCAGTGCAATAAACTCGAAATAGAGGAAGTAAATCACAATTCCTTCTAATAGTTCATATGCTGTTGCTTCCTTTTGCCCACTAAACATTAAGGAGGCCATGGTGTACGTTTCTTTTGCTAAAAAGAAAACCAGTACAATCGCTAATGCGATCAAGCCAATATTTAATACCCATTGCAAAACCCACGCAATATTACTGGCGTGCCGCATATTTCTCATACTATTCATTCGTTATATTCCCTAGATAGTGATGCATATTGATATGGTAAGCTTGCGTGCACTTCCCCGCATCAAATGCACAGAATTAAATCGCCTTCTATAAAAGGTTATAAGTCTTTTAGGTTATTGTAATTCATATTTAGGGTATTAACATTATGGAAGCAAAATAAAATAGATTAAATTTAACTAAGCCAGCAACGGCTGGCTCTCAAACCTTTTATTTAGCCATTAGCTTCATAATATCTTGTTCTGTCAGCATGGGTGTTTTTTCAATAAAGTTGTAGTACTTAGGTTTACTCTCAACAAATATTTGCATGGCCATCTCTGCATGCTGACTTTCTTCAAATAAAGCCGCAGAAACATAGTAAGAAGACGGTGAATGCAGATGATAAAATAGATGCGTTCCGCACCGTTGGCAAAATGCGCGTTCACCCCATTGTGATGAGGCAAAACGCGTCACCGCCTCTTCCCCTTCAATAACGACATCATCATGGCAATCAACACTAAAGCCTGGACCACCATTCCAACGTTGACACATACCGCAATGACAAACACTTATTTTATCGATAGGCTGATGGGTACTAATTTTTACAGCGCCGCAGAGGCATTGCCCTTGATACATGGTATTTCCTTTTGATGATTCACGTTAGTTTAGTGCTCACTATAAGATGAGACACGATAAAAATACAAGGTGATCATTGCTTGTCACCAATTCGGAATTGGCGACCATTAAAGCGGCGATCTGTTGTTGTTTCAGTCAGCTCTACACGCCTTACCTCGGCTTGCTCACGCATTGATTCTATATCACCAAGATCTTGCATCTTATTTTGTTTCAATGGATGTTCTATTTTCACATTAACCTGCTCGTATGAAGTGACCGTTTCTGCCGCCTCAGCAAATAATGACGCGCTGGTTAGCAATGCGATAGCAATAAATAACTTTGAAAAAAAACGTGTTCTCATTGAAATTCCCTCCTGCTCAACCTTCGTTTTAGCGCAATACCATGTCAAAAAATAGTACCGACAAGTAATCATTTGGGGAATTTTGTAAATTTTTTAATAGCAAAATATGCCTTTTCTATAAAGGCGCTGTACGGTCGCTTATCACAATAGGGAGAACGTTTTCCCCCTATTAGCGATAAGGATTTTCGAAAGGAAGTTAATTTATTCTGATGACTTTGCATTCACTTCTTTTAATAGATACCAGCAGAAATACAGCAATACGATGATCCCTACCCCAAGTAGCACCCATAACGTGATAGTCATCCAGTCAAACTCATTTATCACAAAGTCATTTGATGTTAATTGCTCTTCACCACCCAGCTCAATAATCTCTTCTGGCACATACAATTTAGGATAACGATGCATTAATTCATCGATTGTTAGTGGTTGACCAAGTAACTCTTGGTAGCTGATATTATCAATACCGGCAAGCTGGCTCCCCCAAACTAATAGATAAGGCGATGCTCCTTGTACGTTGAACATTAAATTAACGGCATCGCGTTTCCCTTCAATATATGGTGGTTTATCATCCCAGCTGCCTTTTAATGCAGTAATTCTGAGTTTTTTAACCATTAAATCATTTAATACCAACTCCGGATTGCGGATTTCTTGGCCATTTTGTATTTGGTTATAGGCCACTATATTTGTTAGTGGTAGCCATTCTTCTCCAGAAGTAGAGGTATATTCAATGTGTAAAGGCAACACGCGGTTTGCTTGCCGCAATTGGATCACAATCGCACTTAAAGGCTGTGGCGAGGGTAAACGATATATTAATTGGTTTAGTGACACCCCTTCATTATTGGTAATAAAGTGGCAGGTCTCTTGCCGCCTTGTTGAATGAACAACCATAGAGGTCCCTTGCGCCATTGTTAAATCAGGGATCTTCGTCTCTTTAGCTGCCACAATAATGACCATCAAATAAGGGGCTCTTAGCGCAACGTAATGCCCTTCTAATAACTTAATTGTATTGCTATAAATCCCCCCAGAGTTTGAATTCAAACTCATGACAGGCTGATAAGCAGAAATATTCACCCAATCCTGTTTATTATCGCTAGCATAAATAAACACTTTCCCTTGCCAATCTTGTTGATTATTCATCCACTGCAAAGAAAGTGTCTGAATCGGAAAATCTTCTTGATTATTATTTTGTCGCGTTAATAGATAAGATTGATATACCGCATCTTTGGCTTGCTGCATTGCGGGCAATTCTATGCGTGTTAGCTTACTTGGTTGCGTTTCAATCAAAAGATATTGTTGATCGTCGTGAGTTTCTTCTTTCGAATTGACTTGGTCTGCACGAATAATTAGTCGCTGCAAAGCAAAGCTAACTTGTGAGATTTTACGCCTCTCTTCTGTATCATAAAATAAAGCCGATGGAACCTCCTGACCTGTTCCATTAAACACTCTGACATCTTGTAATGTTTGAGGATATGCAGAGTTGATATAGGCTTCAGAAGGAAGCTCAAGCCAAGCAAACGAACTATTATCGCTAGAATATTTCAATTCTATGCCCTGATAAAAGTCATAGGGCGTTAATGCTTTTTGCTCTTGTGCATGCACGAAGCTAGACAATAAAAATGAAAAAGAAAGATAAACGAAAGTCAGCCACTTCCCTTTGCTTTTAGTTAGCTTCATCTTCAACCTCATTAGTTCCTTTATGTTGGGCTGTTTTTGGTGGCAGTGGTGAAAAATACCCCACCACTAAAATCAACACCGCGACAACAATAAAGCTTATTGCACGAGATAAGCCATCCTGCCCATAAATATCGACTAAGAATAATTTAGCAATAACACAAGCAAATATTCCTGCCCCCAAGAACCAGCTCATACGGTTTTGTTTAATGCTGGCAAAAATCATAAAGCCTAAAGCGACTAGTGACCAACTAATAGAGAGGACAGTTTGGACTAATCGAGAATTAAAGAGCGCATCGACATTCCAATTAATTTCAGCAAAATCGGAGATGATCCTGATGATTATGCCATTAAACCATACCCCACTCAGAACGATAGCCGAAAAGCCTAGTCCCCTAATGATCCAAAGGTCAAATTCCCTAATTTTCTTTAATTTTTGTATTAGCCCACGACGCATTAATAATAACGAAGCAATGCTAAATAAACCGGCTTCATCCAATGGGTTGATCAGTGGAACATAATTCCAGAATGTCAGTTTCCCATCTTCAAAATTAGCAATAAATGAGAGGCCGATTAAAACAACAATAACAGGTAAAAAACTATACCAATAAATTATACCGTTGCGTTTCATTGGCGGCATTTTTTGGCTTTGCAACCAATACATCACTAAAATTGTTAGGGTTATCGCCATCACATAGATAAAGTAACCAAGCTCATTCATTCCCCAAGGTAAAATGGCGACAAACCAATTCACTTGTGTCGCAATAAACGCCAAGATCAGCCAAAACGTTGCACCGTGTAATATACGTTGCAGCCAAATATTACGCGCTTTCTGAGCATGTATCACAAATAAAATCGAACTACCTAACATCACTGGCCAAATCAGAGAGCCATCTCCTCTCCCCATTGGGTTTTGGTCATTAATAAAATCCAAGGCCAGATAGTAATAGCCAATTAGCCAAATAAACGATTGGCATAACAATAAAGGCACCCAATCAGTCTTAATGGCTAACATGCGCCATAGCCAAGCGGAAATAATGACTAATGCCATGATGATGAAGCTTTCAGACTCACCGCTCCAAGATAATATGTCGGTGATAACAGGGAGCCATACAATCCAAATCATCAAGCCAAGAATTAAGAAAGCATAGCTAAGCACTTTGTAATTTTCTGATGTGCCACGTTTTACGTGAAATATCGCACCGGCACTGAAACAAGCCGCCAATAAGACAGGCACCAAATAAGTACTTGTACGGCTCCATATATTGAAGGAAAAACCAGCTAATAAGATCAAGGCACTCACTGAAATAAGCCATGGCCCAATTACGATTAGTTTTTTATTTTGCTGAGAGAAGCCATAGTACAGTAATAATAACCCTTCGACAGACCAAAGAATTGATGTCCATTCATAGGTGAGCGCCAGTGGTATTGCCAACGTAACGAACCCAATACCAATGATAATATTGCCTAATGCTAAATTTTTCCCCACCACAGCATAGCGTTTATGGATCCTTAACCCAGCGAGTAAATAAAGTAAACCGAGTAATAGTGCCGAAAATGCTGGCGCAAAGCTGATTTGCCAAGAAATTGCACACTGCATTGCCATACTAATAAAAGGTGGAACAAGCAGTAATGTATAGTCGACAACTAATTGCTTCTCGTGTGGGTAACGTAATGCAAATAATTGTGTTAACACATTAAACACAATTAAGTTAGCAATCAGAAACAGTTGGCTAGAAACATAATAGTCAATTTGATAATACTGTACTCCCCATAATAGTGCGACTGCATAGGTCATGAACATGCCAACTAAATTAAGTGGGCGCCATGCTTGCCATACACTAATCACTAAAATGGCGATTGATAACATTAAATAGTAGGAAAAGAGCAGAATATGATTTCCGCCACCAGTAGATAGCAAAATAGGCGCTAAATACCCGCCTAACGAGGCTAAAACAGCCAAACTGATCGCTCGTTGTAACAATGCAAGCAAAATACTGGCTGCACAAATCAAGATCATTGCAACGAATGCCATACTATAAGGTAGCATTGTATACAGTTTAAAAGCGGCAAAAACGGTAATGTAAAAACAGCCTATTGAGCCACCTTGTAAGATCAAGGCAAATAAAGACTTTTTATGGCGTAAATACCACCCCACACCAAGTAAAGCTAAACAAGCTACTGCACTCGCTATCAGGCGTACTTGTGGTGATAGCATGTTGTTTTGAATACTGAATTTCAGTAAATAAGCGATACCAAAAAACAGCAAAAGAATACCAATTTTTGCTAGTGGGTTCCCTTTCCAAATCCAACTAAAAAAGTGACTAAATAGAGGGACTACCTCATTATTTTGGCCACTCACTTTATTGTTTGAAGGATGACCAACGTTGTTTGAAGATTGAGCAACACGATTAACATCCACTGTTGGTTGGAATTGCCGTTGAGGTACTTCTTCTGTTACTTGGGAGTTTAAGACGGGTGGAGCCGTAGGCAAAGGCTCCAACTCATTAGAATAATGAGAGAGCTCTTCCGAGGCGCTTTGATATTGTTGTGGTTTTTCAGAGGCAACAATCGTTTCTGGAGGGCTCAGCTCCGTTTGCTGATTAATCTCCCTATCTTGATAGCGCTTTAGCGTTTGCTCTAATGATAGAATACGTTGATTTTGCTGGAATAATTGGTATTTCACTCGCTGGACAAAAACTATTGCGATAATCGCAAGTATAGGTGAAACAGCTGCTAAAATAGCAATTATTAACCCTATCAGTATCAAGCCATCCACAAATAGCTTTCCCTCATCTTTAAACCTACGATTAAAAAATTTGCAAAAAAAGCGTATTCCTCTCTTCGCCTAGTGTAGATAGCATTCTAGCTATTGCCAAGCTGCTGTAATAAATTATTACAAATTAAAGTGCTCGCTAGGTTATGCCTAAAAACGGTAACTCAAAAAGAGTTTGTCCTACAAGCCAACACGCTATTACTCTTATTAAGAGGAACCATAAAATAGCCTTTTTTGCTAATGTAATATGCTTATTGACTATTTTTTATCTCTCTTGATTCTCTGTAACTCTTTTTTTTGTTTTCATTGATGTTATTTAATAAAAACTCATCTTTTTTTCGCCTTTCTTTATAAATTTATGTTATTTATATGTTTACATTATTAAAAAATAAATACGCATTAATAATGTAAGAAAGAGTATCAATAAAAGAAGTATATACAAAATAATTTAGATTGCATATAAATAGTTTTATTTCGATACTCAAATTAGGATTAATCGATTCCATCAATCGCAGCTTAAATATGCTGGAAATATTTTTATTTCATATTATGAGGACATTATGCTGTTACATATAATAATGGCTGCACTTGGACCAATCATCCTCGGTTTAGCGGTCGGGTGGCTATCCGGGAAATATGGTTTTATAAAACGTGAGTATTCACAAGCGTTTGCAGACTTTGTGGTTAAAATTGCGCTACCTTTTGCTTTATTTCTTGCCGCTGCACAAGCGCCACCTTCCGTACTGCTAAATATTGATTATCTATTAGCGTTGGCGGTTGGTTTAATCGCTTCTTATATTATTGGCTTCGTGGTTGGTAAGTTATTCTTTCGTCATAATAAGAAAGATGCAGCAATGCAAGCCTTATCGGTTTCCTTCCCTGATATGGCTTACTGTGGACCACCTGTTTTATTAGCAACGGTCGGGTCGTCCGGTCTTATTGCGATGGTGTTGGGAAATTTAATTTATACCATTATTATTATTCCTTTTACCCTGTTGCTTATTAGTGGCAGACAACAGAATAATGGTATTTTTAAATCGATCGGCAAAGCGATTGCACAGCCATTAGTTTTCTTACCTATATTAGGGGCGCTATTAGCCATATTTGGCGTTAAATTACCTGAAATTTTGCAAAATTCGGTCAACGAATTAGGTAAAACCGCTGGTGGTGTCGCGCTGTTTTTCCTTGGCTTATTACTTTCAGGTATTAAGCTGAAAATCAGTGTTGAGATTGTGTTCAACGTCTTTGTGAAAAACTTTTTGCAAGCCGCATTAATACTAGGAACGGGTATTGCATTGGGGCTACAGGGCGATATGTTAAAATCAGCCTTTATTATCGGTATTTTACCAACAGCAACGGCGGTACCGGCACTGGCTATCAGTAATAAGGCTTACACGGACACCTCCGCTGGCACAGTTTTACTCAGTACATTAGCCTCCCTCATCTCAATTATTGGCGGTATTACTATCGTCGAAATGCTCTAACCTACTCAGCAGGCTAGCATTAGCCTGCTTTTCCTTCCTGATTTTGTTCACCGATTATTTGCCATAGAGATCACAAAAAAAGTATCATATCTATATATGATTTCTTTTCGCATTCAGGGAATAAATAATGAAAATTAGCGATGAATTAGCTTATGCAATCGCTTCCGTTACAGAGGTTGCGGCATTAGCCGCGCATAATTGGGTAGGTAAACAAGATAAAAACGCAGCAGATAAAGCCGCCGTTGAAGCCATGCGTAACCGCCTAAATGAATTAGATTTTCACGGTCAAGTCGTGATCGGTGAAGGTGAAATTGACGATGCGCCCATGCTATATATTGGGGAGCAAGTGGGTAATCCCTCAGCGAAACAGAAATTAGATATCGCTGTTGATCCTATTGATGGTACTCGTATGGTCGCCTGTAATGAGCACAATGCCATTGCGGTTTTAGCCGCAGCGCCAACGGGTACCCTGTTACAGGCTCCAGATATGTATATGGAAAAATTGGTTGTCGGTTACGAAGCCAAAGGTACAGTACATCTCAATAATCCATTAGAAAAAAATCTTGAAAACCTCTCCTCAGCACTGAATAAACCAATAGCTCATTTATCAATTGCTATGCTTGATAAGCCACGCCATCAACATATCATGCAAACAATTCGCAATTTTGGTGCGAATGTCATTGCAATCCCTGATGGCGATGTTTTAGCTTCCTTATTAGCTATCTTACCTGAGCATCCTATTGATATGATGTATGGTATTGGCGGTGCACCTGAAGGTATTATTAGTGCCGCCATTGCACGTGCTTTAGGTGGTGATATGCAAGCTCGTTTAGTCTCTCGTACTCAAGCTAAAGGAGATAATGCACAAAATAGACTCTTAGCTGAACAAGAGGCAGCGCGCTGCCGCCAAATGGGCGTGAATATTGGGGAAATTCTCACATTAGACTCAATGGTGAGTAGTAATGATGTCATGTTTGCAGCAACAGCCATTACCCCCACAGTGTTAATGGATGGCATCGCGCATCATTCCCACAGTTACACCTCGAATACGCTGCTAATTAATGGTCATAACCGTTCGTTAAAGATTATTAATAACCGACATTTCCATTAATCTCATCTGATCGAACTGGTATTAAACCTACCAGTTCTTTTTCAAAGCGCCTTTGTAAATCTACTTAGTTCGACGACATAATTGGCAATAATTTTCACCTTCACATTTTGACATTATTCTTCTAGGTTATAGAAGGATATTTTTTAATCATCTGTATCATGATCTAATAATGGAGTATTTATGAAATTGAAACTTTTTATCGCCACAGCCGTCGCTCTGTCAACCCTGTCTGCTTTTACAGCTCAAGCTAACTCAAATGCTAACGCTAGCACTACGTTTTCAGCGTCTGTCGCGAAAAAACTCAATAGCTATGAGGATATCATGGTAGGTAAAGTCTGGGTAACCACAGAAGCGCTTGATCAAGATAACAAGCAAGTTGACCCCGCCAATGAACAAGTTGCCAATTTCTTTGGACTTGCCGAATACTTTCCAGATGGCACATTTAAAATGATGACGCCAGAAGGTAAGCCAAAAATGCAGGGTGACTGGTCATTTAGTGACGATGGTAAAAGCCGCTCAATTACCGCGAAAAATGATAAAGGTGAAGTGCTATTTACCCGCGTAGTTGAAAACATCACCGTGACGCCGGAAGAATATACTTATCGTATTTATCCAACACCGGATGATAAATCAAAATACGTTGATATTGTGCATAAAGTGAAAAACTAATTGCCCCAATATGCGGTTGTTCCCTTGCATGGTATTACAACAACATATTCCTGACCCCATCATAGTAAAAAGGATGGTGACATAGTAAAAAGGCCATAGACAGCTCACCGTCTATGGCCTTTTATATAGGTTAAACTGCGTTATTTATCTTGTGCCAATGTCATACGGTTCAACATTGGAGCAGTAATCACCATCAAAATCGCAATCACACCCGTTACAATACCAATTTTCAAGAAGACATCACTGTAAACGGATAGTGATTCAAGTGAACTTGTCACCTTCCCTTCTGGTACAGCGGCCAAGGATGCTACGTAACCGGCAATAAATGCAGCAGCAGAGTTAGTTAAGAACCATGCTCCCATGATAAAGCCCATCAAACGCTGAGGAACCAATTGCGCTACCATCGCGAGGCCGAGACCTGAGATCATCAGTTCACCAATACTTTGGAAACCGTAACAAATTATGAGCCAGCCAGCAGACACTATCCCCGCCTCGTTGGCAAATTTCGCACCTAATGGCAACACCAAGAAGGCTGCCGAGCATAGCAACATACCGATAGCAAACTTGTGTGGCATCGGTAAGTGATCGCCCATTTTATTGTAGATTGCCGCCAGAATTGGGCTACCAATAATAATCCAGAATGGGTTTAATGCTTGATATTGTGCTGGTTCAACAGAGAATATTCCAAATATTTCATGCTCAACGTTGTGTAACGCAAAGAAGTTAAGCGAGGTTGGCATCTGACTGTACAGAACAAAGAAGACGATAGCTTCTAACATCAGAATAAGTGCAACAATCATGCGACGACGTGCAGAGCCATTTAGCGCTAAGGTTTCTTTAATAAAGATAACAATAATCCCTAGCGAAATGATACCCAATGCTGCACGAGCGATCTCCAAATTGTGCAGTAACCATGTAGAAATCACGATCAGAGCCACAACCCCTACAATAGTCACTAGCAATTTAGAAATCACTATTGGAGCAAAGTCAGGTTTAGAACCATGATCGGCAACCCATTTCTTACACATAAAGAAGTTAATCAATGTGATAACGAGGCCGACAACACTGAGGGAAAAGGCAATATCCCAACCATAATGTTTTGCCAACCAAGGCGTTGCTAACATCGAGAAAAGAGAGCCGATGTTAACGGACATATAGTACATGGTGAATGCACCATCCAAACGCGGGTCATCTTTTTCATAACAAGTGGATAGTAACGATGATGGGTTAGCCTTAAATAAACCATTACCAACAGCAATCGTTGCTAGCCCGATATACACCATGGAGACATCGTGCCCTGAATATGCGACGAAAGCATAACCAGCAATTAACACTAACGTACCGAGAACGATAACGCGTTTTGTGCCGAGAATTTTATCGCCTAACCATCCCCCAATAGCAACAAAGCCATAAACTAATGCAGCAAAAGCAGAAAACAAAGTAATTGACTCTGTTTCTGACATGCCCAGCACTTGGCTTAGGTAGAGAGGGAGGATCCCTTGGAGACCGTAATAACCAAAACGTTCCCAAAGTTCAATAGAAAAGATGAGATAGAACGAGCGAGGTTGCTTAAACGCGTTAAGACTGACTTCCTCTTTGTTATTAGTTGTGGACACTAGTTACCTCTATGACAACCTGTACATAAGCAAAAAAAGCTAAATGGGGTACTGTTTATACCCTCAGCATTGTTATTGTCTCAAGAATTCCAGTTTAAAAATCCAAAGTTGTCCGGTTAAACGCGTTAAATTCACTAACTTCCCGCCGATACATTAACCTTCAAATTCGACATCACTGTGTGTAATAGGATGCTTATGAAGCACAAACATAAAATTCAATGAGTTAAAGCAGATTTGATTATTTATTCAACATTGATAGTGATAAATACCGCTAGAAATGCGAAAATCAATTAAGCAATATACGCTATTTATGCACCAAAAATAAAGATTTAGCTAGTACTAATTACCCCATAAATAGTTCGATATCGTGAATAAGGTCACTTTTATAGCTAATTTACACAGTTAATGCTGGATATTAATTAACCAATTGATACGTAAATGTTAAACATTTTGTGCTAATTTTAAAACTAAGATAATTAAATTTACCTTAAGCTCATTTCAATTAATAACCTTATATCTTTCCCTCGGTAGATTGTTATATGACAGTGCCGTCCGACTAAAAAATCTATTATTGGATACTCTATTTGGGATGAGTTGTTTGATATTTAATCACGCGATGGGAGTCGTATGGAACCACACTCCATCTATCTATTCACAGAACTAATCAGGTGGGATTTGAAGGAAGTTAGATAAAAAAAAGCCCAGCAAATCGGCTGGGCATAATGCATTCTACTTAAGGATCTTAGTTACTTCGAGTAAAACTACCATTTCATAGCTGCATTATTGCATTACTTCATGTAAAGAAATGAATGTTGAGGGTAAATATATGAATGTTTACGCAAGCAAACAGAATATACTTATTACTAAGACCACCAGCTCATACAAAAGGTTCATAATTTTTTATTTTTTTATCACCAGAAATTCCTTTTGCAGCACAAATAGCTATTTTGCGATAACCACCTGAAAGAGATTGTTTATTGCGCTAGGGAAAACAGCGAGTTAACCTTATGGTAGATACGTTAATAAAAGGATCTTCAGTGAAAAAATTTTTGTTGTCACTGTTCGTTATTTGTAGTGCCTTTGCGCTTAACAGTTATGCAGCACCTTTGTCTCCCCCTCAAGACAAACAACTGTTGCTCAAAAGTGCGCAGGACGGACAAGCCGAAGCTCAGTTTAACCTTGCTATGCTGCTTCAATCCGAAAAACAGTTAACGGAGGCCGCTAAGTGGTATCGTTTGTCGGCTCAGCAAGGGTTTACAAAAGCGCAAATTAACCTTGCGTTGCTGTATCAACAAGGCAATGGTGTCGATAAGAGCCCAGAACAAATGCTGTTTTGGATGAAAAAAGCGGCTGAAGCAGGCGACCCTCTAGGCCAATTAAATATGGCTGAATATACTCTGAGCGGCGTTGATAAATTATTGCCTAAAAATAAACAACAAGCCGAAGCTTGGTTGGTTAAGGCGGCAGCACAACATTTTCAACCCGCAGAATTAATGCTAGCTTACTGGTATGAAAAAGGCATTGCCGTTACTGAAGACCCCCAAAAAGCACAACAAATCTACCAATCGCTGGCAAAGCAAAATAATCCCCAAGCTCTTTATTTATTGGGTTATCAAGCCGCCACTGGCATGTATGATAAAGCCGATTATCAGCAAGCCTATCAATACTTTTCACGCTCAGCTCAACTGGGCTTTTCACCCGCACAAAATAGCTTAGGTATGCTCTATTTGCATGGTCAGGGGGTGAAAAAAGAGGTGAAATCCGCGATTAAATGGCTAACACTGGCCTCCGAACAAGGTGAAATTTCTGCTCAATTTAATTTAGCATTAATTTATGCGAGGGGTGATGGTATGCCTGCTGACCAAGCAAAAGCCTGTCACTGGTTTATTCGCGCAGCCCAACACGGTAATAATGACGCACAATATGCCACGGGAGCATGCTACCAATACGGTATGGGCGTCAAACAGGATGATAGAAAAGCACTTTACTGGTATAAGCTCGCCGCCTCTCAGGGAAATGAAAGAGCAGAAAAGAAAGTGTTGATCCTCGAAAATAACCTTAAAAAATAATCCTGCTTGTCTGCATAAAAACGGTTTGCTGTTTGTTTATGCAGACTTCATGATGTTATTACCCGCTATTTTTGAACGGCACGGTAGATTCGTTGAGGCCGCCCTACTTTGCCGTACTCAATTTCCGCTTCGATTTTATGTTGAGCTAAGCAGTACTCTAAATAACGGCGTGCCGTTGTACGGCTCAGTTTAATTGTTTCTGCAATTGTCTCGGCGGTATATTCCGCATCGGGTTGTGCAAAAAGTGAGAGCACTTTTTCGAGTGTCAACGCATCAATCCCTGTTGGTAGTTCCTCTTTGGCCTCCCCCCGTGCATAAGTATTAAACATATCGTCGATTTGGCTTTGATTCGTTTTGCTCCCTGCCTGTAACACTGATTTACGTTGAATATAGCGATCGAGTGTTTGCCCTAAGCGCTCATAAGCAATAGGCTTCACCAAATAATCGAACACACCTAAGCGGATAGCTTCTGAGACAGTTTCCATATCGCTCGCCGCCGTGGTAAATACGATATCGGCATTGTTTCTTTCTTGGATCAATTCATGAACCAGATCAATGCCTTTACCGTCAGGCAAATAGTTATCGAGTAAGATGAGATCAGGCTTCATATATTCAATCATTTTTCTGGCCTGAGCCAAATCACCTGCAACCCAAACTTTATCGCAAGCGGGATAGGATTTTATATACTCACCGTGCATTTCTGCTAATAAGAGTTCATCTTCCACAATGAGGATTTTTATCTTAATCATTTTGCATCTTCACTTTCGGAATAAAAATTGAGAATAGAGTACCATGTGGTTGATTATCTTCAATTATAACCACACCATCACACCTTTTGACATACGAAGCCACAAGATACAAGCCAATGCCGTGCCCATCGACTGACTCCGTTTTTGTTGTCATACCTCTTTCAAACCACCTTTCTTTCATTTCAGCAGGGAAACCACAGCCCTGATCCGCGACTTCGATCACAAACTCGCTCCCTTCATCAGAAAGGTACAACTCAACCTGCTTATTACCCTCATTATTTTTCAAGCTTGCTTCAAACGCATTATCCAGAAGATTCCCCAAAATGGCACAAAATTCTGTACTGCTAAGTAACGGCGGTAACGAACTCAATTGGCACCCTTCTATAAATACCAATTGCACCCCAAGCTCTCTGGCACGGTGATATTTACCAAACAGTAACCCAGCGACTTGCTTATCTGCAAATTGCTTGCGTAATGAATCAATCAACTGCTGTTGTGACTCAGATTCCCCTTTGATCATCGCTAGTGCTTGATCATATTCCTTCATTTGTAGAAGGCCGCTCAGCGTTGACATCCAATTAAGGTGTTCATGACGCAAAGAGCGCAAATTCTCAACGTATTGACGTACTTGTGTCAATTGGGAATTGAGAGATTCAATATCATTTTGGCTACGAAAGCTAATGACCGCACCAATTAAGTGATTTTCATCGTGTAATGCAATGCGGTTTGCAATCACATTTAACCCATTGAAGGAACAAATGACATCATGTTGTGTGGTAGAGATATCATTAATAAAAAATGTTGCCGGCGTCACTAACTCACTGATAGCGCGCCCAACCAAATGGTTAGATGGTTCACTTAGGGAGAGCATTTTGCGTGCGTTGTGATTGATATTAATGATGCGCCCTTCACAATCAACGGCAATCACCCCTTCGAAAACGGCTTCAAAGATCCCTTTTTGCATAACCACCATTTGCGCGATCTGCTCAGGCTCCATCCCCAGCATTTGCCGTTGGATCAACCGAGTAAAGGCCCATGACAAAAAAAGCAAGATGACCAAAACCCCAAAAAAGGTGGCACCCGTTTGTACAAATAATTCACTACGGGAAGTTTCAATTTTATTGGTGAGGTACCCGATAGACACCACCCCAATCACCTTATTATTTTCATCAAATATCGGCGTTTTTGCGCGTACAGCATTCCCTATAGACCCTTCTCCGTCAATAAAATAGCTTTCACCTCGTTCCAATGCACCGGGTTTATTCCACTGCATTTTAAAGCCAACCTTTTCTTGGTTTGGGTGATATAAGCGCATCGAATTTTCATCCCCTATCACCACATAATCATAATCTGAATCTTGATTTAGTTGATCTGCAATCACTTTGAGGCTTTGAATGTCTTTGGTTTTGACGGATTGGACGATACCTTCCATCGATGCAATTAGCTTCGCCTGACTCATGGCAAGAGAGCGAATATTGGCCATTAAACGGTTTTCTGCCGTGTCGGTGAAATACTTGCCTAGGCTAAAAGTCAATACGACAGAAACGAGTAATAGCAAAAAGAACACCCGCACTGAAAAGGATATCGATTTATTTTTTCTAAATAGAGAACGTTGATGCTCTTTTGCCATGAGATACCCTATGTTACCTACTGAAAAGTAAAAATATTGTTACACGAAAAGCAAGCCAATAACACACACTAGACTCGATTTAGCAAACAAATAAACACCATATTAATAATTAAATCCATTAAAACCAAGCAATAAAAAACATATCCCATAATAAAGTGCATAAAAACCATTAAACAAATACAAACTCCTTTTAGAAACATGAAACAGGTCAAATATAATAATGCTATAAGCATTAATATTAATATCGAAAAGGATAATTAAATAAAAAGCTAATGAGTTATTTATTAAATTAATATTAAGAGTTTTATTTAATTAACTTTAACATTAGTAACAACTTAAAAACATCTCTATATGAGATGCAGGATACTAATATGTTCGAAAACATAACGTTTCACCAAGTAAAACGTCATGAGAACAGGAAACTAGCTGAAATTGCTCAGTTTTTAAAAGAGAACGACCTCGACATTGATTCAAGCATTGACGTTTTTATTACAATTACGCGCAATGATAAATTAATTGCATGTGGTGGCCTCGCTAAAAATGTTATTAAATGTGTGGCTATCAGTGATCATGTTCGTGGTGAAGGTCTTGCATTAAAATTAGCCACTGAATTAGTTAACCTTGCCTACGAAAATAATACAACCCATCTCTTCATTTATACTAAAACTCAAAACGAAAGTTTATTTCAACAATGTGGATTCCATACTTTGGCTACTGTGCCAAATATCATGGTATTAATGGAAAATAGTTGTTGTTACTTAAAACGCTATATTAAAAACTTAAAAAACTACCGTAAAGAAGGCAAAAAAATAGGTGCTATCGTGATGAATGCCAATCCATTCACTCTGGGTCACCGCTATTTAATCGAAAAAGCCGCTCAGTCTTGTGATTGGCTACATTTATTTGTCGTCAAAGAAGATACCTCACGGTTCCCTTATAGCGTTCGCTTAGCACTGATTGAAGCTGGCACCAAAGGAATTGAAAATCTCACTATCCACAAAGGCTCTGAATACATCATCTCAAGAGCGACTTTTCCCTGCTATTTCATCAAGGACAAAGCCGTTGTTGATAATTGTTATACCGAAATCGATATCAAAATTTTCCGTCAATATATTGCACCAGCACTGGGGATCACACACCGTTTTGTGGGCACTGAGCCTTTTTGCAAAGTCACTAATCAATATAACGAAGACATGCGCTATTGGCTCGAAACTCGCACGCTTAGTTATCCACCTATTGAGCTGGTTGAATTTCCGCGAATGGTCTATGACGGCACGGCGGTATCCGCCTCACAAGTTCGTAGACTGCTTGCTAAAAAAGATCTTGCGGCGATCAAGCCGATTGTTCCCGAGGCAACCTATCGCTATTTAGAGGATATGTTAGCTTCCCGTTCAACATCGGCCCCTCACCGTATCGAAAATTCTGAATTAGTCACAGGTGAACTATGAAAATACTCCACGCAGCCGTTGCAGGCACGCTTGAATCAAGCGATGTCATGGTACGAATAGAACCCTTAGAAGACACGCAGGAAGTTTCAATACAAATCAGCAGTAGTGTTGAGAAACAGTTTGGTGATGCGATTGAAAAAATTGTCCTTGAATTGATTGAACAACATGAAATTGAAGGCGCTCAAATCATTATTGATGATAAGGGTGCCCTTGAATGTGTTCTTAGAGCGCGCCTAGAAGCCTTGCTTGCAAGAGCATGTGATATCACTGCATTGCCTTGGGAGGACAAATAATGACACCGGAAAGAAAAACTCGGACGCGTAGAAGCATGCTGTTTGTCCCCGGCTCTAATGCCGCAATGCTGAGTAACTCATTTATTTACAAAGCCGATGCGTTGATGTTCGACCTTGAAGACTCCGTCGCCTTGCGCGAAAAAGATACGGCTCGTCGTTTGGTCTATCATGCGCTACAACACCCTTTATATCAGGATGTTGAAACCATTGTTCGTGTCAATGCACTGGATTCCGCTTTCGGCGTCGCAGACTTAGAAGCCGTTGTTCGCGGTGGTGCTGATATTGTGCGTTTACCCAAAACAGATACAGCACAAGATGTTATTGATATCGAAAATGAAATTTTACGTATTGAGAAAAGCTGTGGTCGCGAACCTGGTAGCACCGGTTTGCTTGCTGCTATTGAATCACCGATGGGGATCACACAGGCAGTCAACATTGCTCACTCATCACCCCGACTTATTGGCATCGCATTAGGTGCCGAGGACTATGTCCGCAATTTGCGTACCGAGCGGTCTCCAGACGGTATTGAACTCCTCTATGCTCGGTGCGCCATTTTACAAGCTGCACGCTCAGCCGGTATTCAAGCATTTGATACCGTATACTCTGACGCCAATAATGAAGAAGGTTTCTTAAAAGAAGCCGCACACATTAAGCAACTTGGTTTTGATGGCAAATCCTTAATTAATCCTCGTCAAATCGAACTCCTTCATAACCTTTATGCGCCGACACAAAAAGAAGTGGATCACGCCCAACGCGTTGTTGATGCCGCCAATGCCGCGGAACAAGAAGGCCGTGGTGTGGTTTCACTGAACGGAAAAATGGTTGATGGCCCTGTCATTGACCGAGCACGCTTAGTGCTTTCACGAGCGGCATTATCAGGTATTCGAGAAGAGTGAGGCATTGAAAATGACAACGATAACACAGCGCCAGGCACGCGTATCAGCCTATTTTGACCATATAACTGACGATGCCCCTCGTCAATTTAAAGATATTGGCAAAGTACAACAACAAGTTCAAAAACCCCGCAATCGCAAACTGTGTGATGATTTGCAAGTCGCCATCCGCCGTTCAGGTTTAAAAGATGGCATGACCATTTCATTCCACCATGCTTTTCGTGGCGGTGATTTGACCATCAACCTTGTCATGCAAGTGATTGCAGAGATGGGATTCCGTAATCTCACTCTGGCTTCTAGCTCGTTGAGTGCTTGCCATTCCCCATTAGTAGAACATATTCGCCATGGTGTTATCCGCAAAATTTACACATCCGGTATTCGTGGGCCATTAGCAGAAGCCATTTCCCGTGGTGAATTAGCTGAACCAGTACAGATTCACTCGCATGGTGGGCGAGCTAACCTGATCCATAGCGGCGAACTGAATATCGATGTGGCTTTTATTGGTGTTCCATCTTGTGATGAATACGGTAATGCCAATGGCTATACCGGTGAAGCTTGTTGCGGTTCATTAGGTTATGCAAAAATTGATGCCGAAACGGCAAATAAAGTCGTGATGCTAACCGAAGAGTTACTCCCTTATCCACATAACCCTGCTAGCATCAAACAAGATGAAGTCGATTATATCGTCAAAGTAGCGCGTGTGGGGGATGCCGACAAAATCGGTGCCGATGCAACTCGTATGACCTCTAATCCGCGTGAATTACTGATTGCGCGAACAGCCGCAGACGTCATCGAAAAATCAGGCTATTTTAAAGAAGGTTTTTCACTACAAACGGGGACTGGCGGTGCTTCACTTGCCGTCACTCGTTTCCTTGAAGACAAAATGCGTCGCCATAACATCTGTGCAGGTTTTGCATTAGGGGGTATCACATCCACGATTGTTGATCTGCATGAAAAAGGCTTTATTCGCAAGTTAATTGATGTGCAGAGTTTTGACCGCGCTGCGGCAATGTCACTCGCCCGCAACCCGAATCACATCGAAATCAGCGCCAATCAATACGCTTGCTTTGACTCAAAAGGGGCCTCTGTTGATATGCTTGACGTTGTTGTACTCAGCGCCCTCGAAATAGATACACGCTTTAATGTCAACGTGTTAACTGGCTCAGATGGCGTGATCCGCGGTGCATCTGGCGGTCACAGTGATACCGCGGTTGCATCAAAACTGTCAATCATTGTTGCACCTTTAGTACGTGGTCGCATTCCGACTTTAGTCGATGAAGTGATCACTTGTGTTACCCCCGGCTCTAGCGTCGATATTCTCGTCACTGACCATGGTATTGCCGTCAACCCTGCCCGTCCTGAGCTAAAACAGCAATTGGAAAGTCAGGGCATAAAAACGGTCTCCATTGATTGGTTACGCGAACGTGCTGAACTGTTAACGGGTAAACCTAATCCGATTGAATTTACAGACAAAGTCGTGGCAGTAGTTCGTTATCGCGATGGCTCTGTAATTGATGTCGTGCATCAGGTTAAGGAGTAACACCATGTTTTACCCACTGCCTGATACGATAGAGCAACCTGAAATTTCTTTATCTGAATTGTTGGCAAGCCGTGATGTTCGTCAGGCTCGGCAACAACAATGGATTGGTCTCCATCAGGTAACCCTGATTTCATTTACTGTCGTTTTTCCTGGACCTGTTAAAGATAATCATCTTGTCAGGCAAATCTTTAATCAGGGATTAAATGCGCTTAAACAGGTGGCTCAATGCAGGCAGTGGGTACTTTTAGCACAACAATCTTTCGCTTTACCAACAGGCCCTGAATGTTTCGTGGCAGTCGATGCCGATGCCATTGAGGTTAAAACTGCCTTAATTGAGGCAGAAGAGTTATCAGCGGTCGGTCGTCTGTGGGATTTTGATGTCTTTGATGCACAAGGACGGCAATATTCGCGCTCTGAGCTGCAACTTCCTCCTAGACGCTGCTTAATCTGCGAAAAAGAAGCTAAGATCTGTGCGCGAGAGCGTGCTCATTCATTAAGTGAAATTATTCATCAGATAGAGGTGCTAGCCAATGCGTCCAATCACGATTGAGCAAACAGAGCAACTCACACAAGAGATCGTGCACTACTACAGCCAACTCGGCTGGCAAGCCATGATGGCAGAAGTCAATTTAACCCCCAAACCAGGGTTAGTTGATAAATTCAATACTGGCGCTCATAAAGACATGGCGCTGACCGATTTTCATCTTAGTGCTCATGCTATTGCACAACATTTTCCTGACTTTTTACTGGCAGGCGCCAAATATAAGCAGTACCCCATCGAGCAAGTTTTGACGCTTATTCGCCCTATTGGTATAGCTTGTGAAAAGTCGATGTTCCAATCCACCAAAGGGGTTAATACCCATAAAGGATCAATATTTTCTCTTGGATTACTACTAACCGTTATTGGTCGCCAATTAGCACTGCATGAACCCGTTTCAGCCATGAGTATCAGTAATGGGGTATCACAAATGTGCCGAGGCATTACCGCGGAACTAAAACATAAAACGAGCCGTCCTACAGCAGGCCAGCGGTTATATCAATCTTTCGGTTTGACAGGCGCGCGCGGTGAAGCTGAAAGTGGTTATCAATTAGTCGTCAATTTATCGCTCCCCTACTATTTAAAACAACTTGTTGAAGGTAAACCACAAGAACTCGCATTACTTGAAACGTTAATCCTATTAATGGCGAACAATGATGATACCAATGTTGCCAATCGTGGTGGATTGGAAGGGTTAGCATGGTTAAAAACACAAGCGCAAACTTTACTCGACCAAGGTGGATTAACAACCTCTGCTGATTTAGAAAAAATTAAATCATTCGATAATCAATGTATCGCAAAAAATTTAAGTCCTGGAGGAAGTGCTGATTTACTTATTTTAACGTGGTTTTTATCTCGGTTACCTTATTCAAAAGACAGGATCCATTTTACTCATTAATAAAAAATAAATTTAAATCAACATAGGAAAATTAAAAATCATTTTAATAAAGATATGTTAATTAAATATTGATTATTAGTTTAACGAATTTATAACTTATTTGGTATTGAAGAAGAGATTGACACTCTTCAACGAATCTCTGCATGCCAAATTTGTCATTAAACAAATTCATAATATTAAAGTTCATAAAATTTAATATTAATTAAGTTTAGTATTAATATTAAGGAAACTGGCCTATGCAAAAAGATAAAATATGGAAGCTATTTATTCTAATAGCGATTCCCATAATCATATCGCTTATTCCCACGCCGGAGGGGCTACCCCATATTGCTTGGTTACTATTTGGTCTCTACTTAGCCGCTATCGTCGGGCTGGTACTAAAACCTTATTCTGAACCTGTAATATTGTTAGCCACCATTGCTGCAAGTGCGACGATCATCGGTGTGACTGGCACTAAAGATGTCAAAGTGAGCGAGGTCTTAAGTGGTTATGCTTCGGGTACAACATGGTTAGTCTTTGCAGCGTTTACTCTCAGTGCTGCTTTCGTGATCACTGGGTTAGGTAAACGACTTTCCTATGTTTTAATTGGTAAATTAGGTAGTACGACATTAGGTCTTGGCTATGTGACTGCCATCCTTGACTTAATTATCGCGCCTGCAACCCCCTCCAATACCGCGCGTGCTGGTGGGATTGTTTTCCCTATCATTAACAGTGTGGCTGTGGCTCTGGGTTCAGATCCCGAAAAAAGCCCTCGAAAAGCAGGTCACTACCTTTTAGTGAACGTTTATATGGTGACAAAAACCACCAGCTATATGTTCCTAACAGCTATGGCTCCGAATGCGTTAGCACTGGCGATGATGAGCGATATTATGGGGATTAGTTTGAGTTGGGGAGGCTGGGCGCTTGCAGCCGCAGTTCCGGGTCTTATCATGCTCATTTTAACGCCATTCATTATCTATAAGCTTTATCCACCTGAGTTAAAAAAGGTCAACAACAAAGAGATCGCCGCAAAAGGTTTAGAAGAGCTTGGCCCCATGACGGTAAGAGAAAAGCTGCTGAGTATTGTGTTCCTATTAGCTTTAGCGGGTTGGATCTTTGCCGATAAAATTGGTGTCAGTGCTTCCACTGTTGCGATTTGTGTTATGGCTTTGACATTAATTCTGGGCGTTGTGACTTGGGATGATGTGCTAAAAAATAAAGGTGGCTGGAATACCTTGATTTGGTACGGCGGTATCATCGGGATGTCTGGTGTACTGACAAAAGCTGGCTTTTTCGAATGGTTAGCCAATGTTATGGGTCAACACCTCTCATTCGGTGATCAAACCATGCTCGCCTTCTTTGTGATTATGTTTATCAGTGTTGCGATACGTTACCTCTTCGCGTCTGGCGGTGCTTATGTCGCTGCAATGGTGCCTGTGTTTGCAACTGTCGGTATGGTTGCGGGTGCACCACCAATGCTGCTAGCCCTCGGTCTACTCTTCTCGAATGCTTACGGTGGCAGCTTAACCCACTACGGAGGCGCGGCAGCACCAATCGTCTTCGGTGCTGGCTACAACGATATTCGTTCTTGGTGGATTATAGGTGGTATCGTTGCATTCTTAAGTTTACTGGTACATATGACAATTGGTTTAGGCTGGTGGGAAATATTAATCAGCTCCGGTTTAATTTAGAAAATAATAATCTGAATACAAATTAAATTAACAATGGGATCTGAGCTTATGAGATCCCATTTAAATATAAAATGCCCTCTTCCTATTATTTTGCTGTGCTACCGGCAGCGATTGTTTTTATTTCATGCCATCAACAGCATAAATAATAAATGAGCAATACTCTAAATAGGAAAATACATGAAAAAAATACCTTGTATGTTGATGCGTGGCGGCACATCTAAAGGCGTATTTTTATTAGCAGATGACCTACCAAAGAATATCCAAGAGCGCGATGAACTCATATTAGCTATTATGGGATCGGGCCACGCACTGCAAATTGATGGTATTGGTGGTGGTAGCCCTCAAACCAGTAAAGTGGCAATCATTAGCCGCTCCCCCCACCCTGATGCCGACATTGATTATTTATTTGCTCAAGTTTCAGTGACGGAACGTATTGTTGATACTGCGCCTAATTGTGGCAATATTCTCTGTGCCGTTGGCGCTTACGCCATCGAAAAAGGGTTAATGCCTATAACAGGTGATGAAACAACAATCCGAATTCGTAATATCAATACGAATACTTTCGTCAACGCCACAGTACAAACACCAAATGGTCATATTGTTTATGAAGGTGATACCACCATTGCAAGCGTTCCTGGTCATGCTGCCCCTATCGCCCTCACATTTTTAAATGCGTGTGGTACAAAAACTGGAAAACTACTCCCCACGGGCCATGCCATTGATACTTTCGATGGCGTCGAAGTCAGTTGTATCGATATGGCGATGCCAGTTGTGCTCATTGACGCCCCTCAATTAAACAAAACGGGTTATGAGAGCGCGGCTCAACTTGAAGCGGATAAGGCGTTTATGCAGCGCCTAGAGAGCATTCGCCGCCAAGCTGGCCTTGCGATGGGATTAGGTGATGTCAGCCAAAAAGTGATCCCCAAGCCTGTTCTGGTTTCCCCTGCAATTCATGGTGGAACGGTTAACGTTCGCTATTTTATGCCTCATAAGTGTCACGGTGCATTAGCTGTTACAGGCGCCATTGCAATAGCGACAGGCACCATCTTAGAAAATAGCGTCATCAAGCGTTATTTAACAAAAAATGCCGATATGCAACATATCTCGATTGAACACCTCAGTGGTCATTTTGATGTTTCGCTCAATCAGCAAGGCGACTTCCCAGAAGGGTTACAAGCTTCCATTATTCGAACGGCGCGAAAGCTATTTTCCGGGGATGTGTATGTTCCTTAATCGGTTATCTCTCTGACACATGACGCCTATCTATTATAGGCGTCACCTTTCTCTAACTAGTGTGACTGAAATTCCCCTTGGATCACATAAGAAACTTGATGAGCCTCATCGGGTGTTGGAAATTCTAATTTACTTGCCATACGCTCCATTACCTTTTCTGGCACGGCGTAGTCACGTTGACGATTTTGTTGTTGCCACTGCTTGTAGGGAACTTCCAAATAAATAAGGTGGATTTTCGCCTGATAGCGGGCAAACAAACCGATCATACTGGCTCTTAATGACGCACTTAGTGAAGTTGCATTCCAAATAAAGTCCTTTTTTGCACGTAACAAGACTTTCGCCTGCTCCTTCGCTTGTTGAGCGACCCAACCTTGCGCATTTTTATCGGCAGGATCGATTTTATGCGCGCGACGAATTTCATCAAGGCAGACCACTTCCCATTGCGGATAATGCTGAGCAATAAAGTGATCTTTTCCCATTCCCGGCAAGCCACACAGCATAACCACTTCGCTTCCTTGCTCCTCAAAAGGCTCGTAATCCGTAGTGCCACGCTGGTGATGAAAATAGTGGAAACGCCCAGCCGCCGAAGCAAAAGCTTTTGGTTGCATCCAACACCCCTGTTCGCGACAAAATAGCTCAAATATTTCAATGCGAGACAAGAGTTCCGACTGATCTTGGCATATGCGCCCCAATACGTCCGCCTTTGCTAATAAACACAGCAGTGACATATCAACACGTAAAGAAGCAGCAAATAGCGCCCGCTCAGGATCGACTTTTTCCATCAACCATAAAGGTAAGCCATGATAGCGAACTAAAGCGGCGATTTGTTCACGTATCGCAAACGGGGTTTCAACCTCTCGATAAAGAATGCGTCGAGCAGATAATTCACCTTTTTTCGCATGACCAGGGGAGATAATACGCCCGTTTTCATCTTCTCGTGTTGTCGTACGCTTTTCAACATCATGCAGCAGTGCTGCTGCCCAAACGATATTTTGCTGTAAAACAGGGAGTTGTTGGTATTCAGGTAATGCTTCGAGTGCCGCTAAAACCATTTGTGTATGTGTTGCCACATCACCTTCGGCATGATGCAGCGCATCTTGCGGTACGCCTCGCATATCACGCACAAAATCAAATTGCGCCTCTAGCTGTGACCATGCGCGTTGTTCAGTCAATTGCCAACTCATACTTCCCCCTTTTGGCGTTCGAACGCTAACTTCGCTCGCTGCCAATGTCTTTTCCAATGAATATCGGTTTTAACATGGTTTTTTCGCACATATTTAAAGACATGCTGCATAAAATCAGCGACCAAAAAACGGCGGCTATCGCGAGTCACAATGCCTTCCATACTACAAGGTTGCTGAGTAAACGTATCACAAGCCCCAAAAAGGCTATCTTGTGAAGCGGCCTCACTAAGCTGAGCCGCATAAGCCTGTGGCCCAAGTTGCCTATCAATCTTGAGGGTTAGCTCCGGCACTGTTGGAAAATCAAATAGAGCGGCATAAAACTTCACCTCTTCCCAGCTAAGCCAATAGTCACCTTGTCGCACGGCAAAAACATAGAAGTAATCTTCAATATGTTGATATTCAATAGAGTGTATCGCATAGAGGTTTTCGCCAAACAGTTCGATATCCCCTAAATCGTTTTTAATTAACTGCCAGCGCTGGCGGATCTGTTGGCTCCATGCTGACTGTGTTGGCGCAGCATGCGAGCGAGCAAAAACCCCATATTGGCTTAAGCAATTATTTTCACCATCGAGTTTTTCGGTATGTACCAGTTGTTCAATATTCTGGATGTGCGACCACCAATCGCTATTGATACGATCATCACTGGTGGTGCCAGGTGAGAACGGATAGTGATACGTTCTACCATACTTTCTTGATTGCATATTCATCATGCTTTCTCTACAGAAATAGGAAAAACAACAAATCCTTTAGCAAGATTTGCCTCTGTGTTGTGTGAGAAATCAAGAGTTGGTATTACATATCTCTTCCGCGGAACGGCCTCGTTATGGGGGGTTACTTATTCAAAAGTAACAAATTCATTTAAAAACAGGCCGATTCTAGCCTAACTGTCAAGTAAAAGGCTATCAATTTAATCTGAATCTATGACGGTAATGGAGTGGCTTTCATCGCGTATCAGCCCACTTTCACTTTTACTGTGTCGCGCTGTTTAGCCCTTTTCCCTCAATTTTAAACGTTAAAAATGACAATGTGCCCCTTATCTTAAGGGGCACACCGATGCATTAAAAGGCTAACCTGTGGCTTAATATAAGCCGAGTACAGCACCTACCGCTAAGGTGAAGAAGCTAAACAGCCAAATCCAACCGAATGAATAGCGCAGATGGCGCCCCATATCAATTCCAGCAAGCCCCATTGCCAACCATGCAGCTGGTGAGAATGGGCTAACAAATGTTCCGGCGTTATTACCAATTGCCATTGCATATACGACCGAAGAGGGGTCTACACCAGCCGTTTCAGCGATTTGCTGAATAATAGGTAGCAGAGCAAAGTAATACGCATCGGTACTGGTGAAAATATCCATCGGTACGCCGAGGATGCCAACAAAGATATGGATTTTAGAGACCCATTCTGTTGGTAATATTGCCGTTAAATCTTCAGCGATCGATTTTAGCATTCCCCCATCCGACAAAATACCGAGGAAAGCACCCGCAGCGAGAATAATCGCGACCATGCCTAACGCTTGTGGGGCATGTTCAGAGAGAACCTTCATTTGATCTTTCGGATTAGGAAAGTTAACCAGCAAGGCGATTGATAACGCAATCATAAACACATAAGGCGCCGATAACAGTCCAAATGCCAGACAAATAATAGAAGCGACAATTAACCCACCGTTAATCCATGGCTTTTGTGGCTTGTTTATTTGTTCATTCACATCCGCTATTTGCTCATTAGCAGGTAATAAAGAGTCCATCAGATACGGACTTGTGCCTTTAAGTGCAGCAGCGGCAATACGGCGTTTCTCACGTAAACCCATAATTACTGCGAATACCACAGCACCAGCCATACCGATGATCTGCACAGGGATCAAGCTTTGCCATAACGTTGCGGCATCAATGCCTGTCACCGCAGAAGCACGGCCTAATGGGCCACCCCATGGCACCATGTTCATAATCCCCATACTGGCGCACATCAATAACAACATTAAATAAGGGCTCATGCCGAGCTGGCGATATAAAGGCAGCAGTGCTGGAATAATAATCAGGAATGTCGCGGCACCAGAGCCATCTAAATGCACGACACCCGCAATTAGTGTGGTCATCACACACACAATGATCACATTGCCTCGCGTCATTTTGACCATCAAACGGATAAGAGGATCAAAAATATGCAAATCTTTCATCAAACTAAAGAATAAAATAGCGAACAGGAACATCGCCGCCACTTTAGAGACTTTATTAATACCGCTTTCAAAAAAAGCTGAAATTTCAGGGATTGAATACCCTGCAATCAGGGCACCAATAAAAGGAATACAAGACATTGCAATGATAGGGCTAACTTTTCCCATCATAAGCAAGGTGACGATGGAAAGAATGATCAATATACCGATAATTGTTAACACATTGAGTTCCTTATTAGAATTATATTTTTAAGGTGAAAATTAAATACACTTAAACGAGTATTAATTTATTCCATTGTATATTTTCAATGTTGCGATATGCATTTTGAATATACGGTAAATACACATCTATCTCCCTGAACTTATATAAATCAAAATTAATTTTCGCAAGAGCCAAATCATTTTTTTGCTGAATAACAACCTAAAAATTAGCCATAAAAATCAGCGTTTAAGATAAAAATTTAGAGCAAAACGCTATTAGCACCATTAAAACCATTAATTAAAATTAATACCAATATTAATTGTTTTTTATTTACTTAATTGCTAAGCTGGCGATTATAAGAGGGTAATTATTTTTAATTATCAAACTAGTTTATGTTTTCTATTTTTTTTTAGTGTTTTATTTTCACAATGAGGAGAAACAGACAGAAAATTATACTTTTTCACATAGTTCTCAAATTTATACTTATCTACTTGCATTATTCTGTGACTAATAGAATTGAGCTTTAACTGTAAAAAACCACATGAACAGCACAAAATGATACTGAACTTACTTGTATCATGGATAAATTAATCATGATCACTAAGGAACAAGACAGATGAGCTTCCTATTTTCCCCCGCAGCTTTGGGGCAAATTTCCCTAAAAAACAGGATCATTGTTCCACCGATGTGCCAATATTCCGCCATCGACGGCATGCCAACCGCTTGGCATCATTCACACTATATGAATCTCGCGCTTTCAGGGGCGTCGTTAGTTATTGTCGAAGCTAGCGCAGTCACCCCCGCTGGGCGTATCACCTATAAAGATCTCGGTATCTGGAATGATGAACAGGCAACCGCCCTAAAAAACATGTTAGCAGATATCAAGCAATTTGCTGATGCACGCTTAGGTATTCAAATCGCTCATGCAGGTAGAAAAGCCTCAACAGATCTCCCTTGGCTGGGTGGTCAGAGCCTCTCTAAACAAGAACAAAATGGCTGGGAAACGGTCTCTGCGTCAAACTTGCCTTTTGGTCATTCACACCCGCCAAGAGAACTGAGCAAACAAGAGATCCACGACATCCAACAACAATTTGTCGATGCGGCTAAACGTGCAGAATATGCGGGATTTGATGTTATTGAAATCCATGCAGCCCACGGTTATTTATTGCATCAATTTTTATCGCCAATCGCGAACCAGCGCCAAGATGAATATGGGGGCAATTTTAAAAACCGCAGTCGTCTATTAATCGATGTATTTCGTGCGGTTAGAGATGCAGTTAATCCCAATATTACTGTTGGCGTTCGAATTTCTGCAACCGACTGGGTTAGTGGTGGATGGGGGGTTCCTGAATCCATTGAACTTACTGAACAACTCGAAGAACTAGGCTGTGATTATATACACGTCTCGTCAGGGGGGTTATCGTCTGAGCAGCAGATCCCTATTAGCCCCAATTACCAAGTGCCACTCGCTCAAGCTATTCATGAGCATACAATGATGCCGGTGATTGCCGTCGGCCTTATTACTGAGCCTAATCAAGCCGAAGCGATAATCGCTACTGGGCAAGCGGATTTTGTATCAATCGGTCGAGGGATACTTTTTAACCCTCGTTGGCCTTGGCATGCGGCAGCACAACTAGGGCAAAATATCAGTGTTGCACCACAATATTTACGCAGTGCGCCTTATCAATATAAAAAGTTATTTAGCGCATAATAATAGTCACAGCGGTAACAAGACACTTACCGCTGTGATATATCTTAATTAACGCTCAGCTTTTGTACACTGATTAACAAATTCAACCATTGATTTTTGAAAATCAGCTTCTGCTGTTGCTGATTTCGCTAATTCACCTTCAATACGTTTATATTCTTTCAAACCGTATTTTTCGATTGTTTTGTCATATGCACAGGCACAAATTGCGCTAATAGCATCTGCGGTTTCACCGGCTGGACTCCCAGACGCTTTCACACAATCACTCACAAAAACTTTTTTAGATTCAGCGATTTCGGCTTTATCGTCCGAGCATGCTGCTAATAATGTCATAATGCCTGCCATACCCAAAATTAATGCGATCTTTTTCATCTTTAGCCTATTATAAATTTAGTTTGCATTACTATTAATCTAAAAAATTTAAATAAGAGAGTCATATTTAGATTAATTACCCATACCTTTCTCATGTAAATAATAATAGCTGCTTTAATTTAAAAAATCTCTATTATAAGGACTATTTTTAGTAAAAGTCTTATTTTGATAATGCACGAAAAGAGCGCCATCGATAATAAAAGAGAGCACTTAAAATAAGAATACAACCTATTATTTGGATCATTGGCATCCGTTCATGATACCAAATGGCAGCAACAAACACGGTCATCACCGGTTCTAAAATCATAATAATGGCAGCGTTCGCGGCAGTGGTATTTTTTTGCCCAATCAACTGCAAAATAAAACGTAAGCTGGTTGCTATCACCACACTGGCAATAAACCACATCAATATCGATGGCGCTAACGTGGTTGGCCACTCCTCTAATAAAAGAGATAACGTCAAACCAACCACGCCCGTACAAGCCAACTGAATAGCCGTTAAAGGTAAAACAGGAACACTACGCGCATAGACGCTGGTATAGCAGAAATAAATGGCTTGAACGATTGCGGCAGCTAAAAACCAAAGTTGACTACTCTTAAACTGAACTTGCCCCTTAAACAGGGTTAAACACGCTAAGCCTAATACTGCAACAGGTAACGCTTGCCAAAAATAACGTGTCGGCCGTATTTTTAAAAGCACCCAACCCACTAATGGCACAAACAGCATGGCTAGGCTCATGATAAACGCGCCCTCACCTAGCGAGTCTGTTGTAGCAACGGCATAAATCCATAAAACGAGGTTGAGGGCCATCCATCCCCCCGTCATCAAAATACTCGGTAGTTGTTGCAAGCGAATATGATGGCGTTTCCCCCAACAAAAAGGGGCTAGAATGATCGCCGCCAATAAGAAACGACTACCTAAAAAAGCAAATATTGGCATGCCTTGTACAGCTTCACGAGAAAAAATCCATCCCCATGCGGCAATAAAAGTGGTCAGCACTAAAAATAGTTCGGCTTTCCTTTGCGACTGCATATTTTATTTTACCTATCAATCACGACATTATTGTCATCATCATACTGTCTATACCATTTATGCCAATCTCTATTTTGCCTCCTTGATTAAATAGGGCTTTGAAAACCTCTTCATTTCCTCTTAACACGCCAATGACATTAATAAAATACAGTTATCAATCACTATTCCTTCCTATTGACTGTTTTCTCATCGAATAAATGGGGAAATATGCCATTAAACTGGTCAATTTTTCTGAAATTTTGGGGTGACATAATGCAAATAGATAATTAATCAATGGCTTGATGCAGTGAGCACATTACGCATCAGCTCAAAAAGGTAGGTCGATATGTCAATCACACATAAACATCCATATAACGATTCAGAGAAAATTAGTCAGATAAAAAGCGCTATTAATACACGCAAATATGCTCATCCTGCTGAAATTAGCTTGTTATGGAAAAATGCCATGAACTCATCGTTCAATCTCAGTTGGTCTAAAGTAATGTTAACGGCGTGTATCTCTACCGCTATTGTATTACTGTTGACATCCTACTAAACAAAAAAATGGCCGGGATCTTCTCCGGCCATTGCGGTTTTTGTTTGAGTAATGAATTACCAGAAACCTAAGACTTTCCACCAAATACTGCCTAAACCAATCCAGATAATAAGGTTGACGACACTCATCACAAATCCGGCTTTCCACCATTCGCCGAGTGTTACGTAGCCTGAACCGAAAATAATGGGGGCAGTTCCTGTGCCGTAATGGGTCAGAGACATCATCAAAGAAGAGGAGAATGCTAAGGTTAAGCCGAGTAACATCGGTGGAGCGCCAAGCGCTAAACCAGCCGCAAAGAAAGCAGCAAACATCGCGGTAATGTGGGCGGTTGTACTCGCAAAGAAGTAGTGTGAGTAGACATAGATAAGCACAAGGATTAATGCTCCCCAAACCCAACTCAATCCCATATTATCGATTGAAGTCCCTACTGAGATGGACATCCATTTAATTAAACCTAGCTTACCTAAGAAACTTGCCATCATCACCAAAGCAGCAAACCAAACAACGGTATCCCAAGCCCCTTTGTTTTTTAATACATCATCCCAATTGATGACGCCCGTGGCTAATAAAATACCCAGTCCAATAAATGCGGCGGTTGTTGCGTTAATCTTATAAGCAGGTCCAAATACGTGTTCGGGTACACCTGCCCACATCACCAGTAATAGCACAAACACACCAAGCGTAATAACTTCTGGTAATGAAATTGGGCCCAATTGTTGTAAACGCTGTTTTGCAAAATTAGGCGCATCAGGGGTTGAAGTAATTTCAGGTTTATACATGAAATAGATAACTAACGGCATCAAAATTAACGACACCAAAGCAGGTGCAAATGCTGCTAGCGCCCACATTGACCAAGTTAATTCATTTGCTCCTCCAGCTTCGCTGACAATCAAACTGACAATTAAAGGGTTTGGCGCCGTCGCGGTAATAAACATCGCTGAAGTAATCGGGTTAATATTATAGTTAACCAAAGAGAGATAACGCCCTATTTTACCGGCAGTACCATCATCGGCCTTAGAGCCAAAACTATCCGCAATGGAGCGCATAATAGGGTGAATGATCCCCCCGCCACGCGCAGTATTACTTGGGGTCACTGGCGCAAGTACTGTTTCTGCAATCGCCAGTGAATAAGCAATACCTAATGTTTTTTTACCAAATAAGGAAATAACATAATAGCCAATCCTCGCGCCTAATCCGGTTTTATTTAGGCTCATTGAAACCATAATAGAAATACCGATTAACCAAATCAGGTCATTTGAGAAACCACTTAACGCATCCGCTATCGCATCCTTTGTGGAGTTTGGATTAGTCACTCCCGTTGCAGCCACTAAAGCAATGGCAATAATGGAAACACCGCCAATAGGAAGGGCTTTACCAATAATTGCGGCGATCGTTCCAACAAAGAGTGCTAATAGATGCCAAGCATCGGGATTAACACCTTCGGGAACAGGGATTAGGAACCAAATAATAAGTGTGATTGCAACTGCTATCAATGTAGGTATAGGTTTTAATGGGGTCAGTTTATTCATATCGGGCATCCATACATGTTTTTAAGATGGAAATAAAAAATTCTTAGCAATATATTTTTTATCATTACAAATATGTTAACTAAATATCTTTGGCAGACATTGATCGTTATCATTGACATAGCTATTTTTACATATAAAAAACGATTTAAATTTAGTAACAAAGAGTAATTAGTAATTACAACAATTTACTAATAGTATTTAACAAGGAACCATCATAATATTAACTTTTATTTTATAAACGACAACGACAATGTATAACATTCATATAAAAAGCACGTTTATTGCCTTAAATAATTAACCATACAAAAAACATTGTTTATTTAATTTAAAATAGACGTTGAAACATCAACAATATACAAAACCCAATGATTTATTTATATTACAATAGGTAAAAATGCAGGCTGAATCGAATTATTCATACAAATAATCTTAATTTTGCTAAATAGCATTAAATAACAAGTTCAAAAATTTCGAGTTAAATGTACAAATAACATGCTATTCATCAATACGTACTTAGATGTTTTAATAACCTTATATCTTATTAGATAGTCTAGTAGGAAACTATTTACCACTACATTACAATTATCACTTGATTAAACTTCATACATATTGTGGTTATTTAATCTAATCTTAATCATGGACACTCTGAATTAGATAACTATTCTAAGGAAATATAGATGATAAAGCATGATGTAAATTGTTATAAAGAGCACCAACCTTGCATTATTTTATGTACAACAAACAGCCAAAATAATGCGGTCAAGATTGCTCAACAGTTATTAGATAGACGCTTAGCGGCCTGTGTTTCATTACTGCCTGAGATAACCTCCATTTATCAATGGAAGAACGAGATCGCACAAGATAAAGAGGTACTGTTACTCATTAAATCTACTAATAAAAACCAAGCTGAATTGTTTTCTGCTATCAAGGAAATCCACCCATACGAAACTCCTGAATTGATTAGCCTCGATTTGGATCAGGTCGACAGTGGATATTTGGCGTGGTTAGTTAAATCAGTCAAATAAGCGTCATCATGGTGTTAAATAGTGAGGTTGTTCTCAATATTCCACTCTCCATGGCGTTACCGATGGATTCGCTAACTGGTCTGCTATGGTAAGTAAAAAATAAATGCTATACAGAAGTTCTCGTTTTCGCTTTATTTGCCCTCTTTATTGAGGGCTTTTTTCGATGGTTTTTTTTGGTCGGTCGAAAAAATGACCCCTTCGCTGGCTGGGGCCATTGATAGATTAATGCAACTATAGCTGGCGAACAGGGGCATCCCCTGCAACATAATAATCAGCCTGACTTGCCGGTAAGGGTTCACGCCCACGGATTTTATCCGCCATCTTTTCGGCAATCATAATTGTCGTTGCATTCAAGTTACCTGTAATAATCAAAGGCATGATTGAAGCGTCAATCACTCTTAGATTTTCAAGGCCATGTACACGACCTGCACCATCAACGACCGCCATTTCATCGTATCCCATCTTACAAGAGCCACAAGGATGGAATGCCGTTTCAGCGCGCTCGCGGACAAAAGCATCAAGCTCGTCGTCTGATTGAACATGCTTACCGGGGCTAATTTCCTCACCTCGGTACGGGTCTAATGCTGGCTGAGCCATAATTTCGCGGGTAATGCGAATGGCGGCACGGAACTCTTCCCAATCCTGCTCACTCGACATGTAATTAAACAAAATACTCGGGTGTTGGTAAGGATCCGTTGACTTTATCCTCACACGCCCTCGACTCGGCGAACGCATAGATCCTACGTGAGCTTGGAAACCATGTACATTTACTGCATTACTGCCGTTGTAATTAATTGCAACAGGCAAAAAGTGGAACTGGATATTTGGCCATGCAAACTTATCACTTGTCCTGATAAATCCGCCCGCCTCAAATTGGTTACTAGCACCGATACCCGTTCCTTTAAACAACCACTCCGCACCGATAGCGGGTTGGTTATACCATTTTAATGCTGGATAGAGCGAAACGGGCTGCTTACACTCATATTGCAAATACATCTCAAGGTGATCTTGCAAATTTTGCCCTACCCCAGGCAACACATGCACCGCGGGGATATTAAACTCTTTGAGCACATCTTCTGGCCCTACACCTGAACGCTGCAATATTTGAGGTGAAGCAATGGCGCCAGCACACAAAAGCACCTCTTTACGGGCTTTGGCATGCACGGCAGTTTTACTGCTCCCTTGGTAGAATTTCACGCCAACCGCTTTTTTCGATTCAAATTCAATAACATCTGTAGTGGCGTGGGTAATAATGGTCAGATTTTTACGTTTTCTAGCCTGATCGAGATAACCTCGAGCCGTACTCGCACGACGCCCTTTTGGTGTTACCGTTCTATCCATTGGACCAAAGCCCTCTTGTTGATAACCATTTAGGTCATCTGTTCTTGGATAGCCAGCCTGAACCCCCGCTTCAACCATGGCATGAAACAAGACGTTATTACCATTTTTAGGCGTAGTCACACTGACAGGACCATCGCCACCATGATAATCATTTGCACCGATATCCCGCGTTTCCGCTTTGCGAAAATAAGGTAAACAATTGAGGTAACTCCAGTCTTCTAAACCTGGAGTTTGCGCCCACCCGTCAAAATCCAATGCGTTACCTCGGATATAACACATACCATTGATCAGCGATGACCCCCCAAGCCCTTTTCCGCGCCCACACTCCATACGGCGGTTGTTCATGTAAGGTTCAGGATCAGTTTCATAGGCCCAATTATAGCGTCGACCTTGTAATGGATATGCTAATGCCGCTGGCATTTGTGTACGAAAATCGAACCTGTAGTCCGGTCCTCCAGCTTCAAGGAGCAGCACAGTAACATCAGAATCTTCTGTCAGGCGGGTAGCAAGAACGTTACCGGCTGAACCAGCACCGATAATAATGTAGTCATAGACCATTGTTATCTCCTCTGTTTCAGTCAAATTAAAAATAAGAAATTAAAATACGGATGCAAACTCCCCAAGTTCGACTTGTATTGATTTGGTTTGAGTATAATTTTGTAGTGTGACTAAGCCATTTTCACGGCCAACCCCTGAGTGCTTATAGCCCCCGACAGGCATTTGCGCGGGTGATTCACCCCATGTATTAATCCAACAAATTCCGGCTTCTAATTGATGAATGACACGATGCGCGCGGGATAAATCACAAGTCACGATCCCCGCTGCCAAGCCATATAGCGAGTTATTCGCGCGTTCAATCACCTCATCTTCAGATTGGTAACTGAGAATGCTCATCACAGGGCCAAAAATCTCTTCTTGAGTGATTTGCATATCATCAGAACAGTCGGTAAATACCGTAGGTAATACATACGCGCCTTGAGCAAACTCACCTTCTGTGAGGCGTTCACCTCCACAAAGCAGTTTCGCCCCTTGTTGTTTACCAATTTCGATATAACGCAACACATTTTCCATATGAGCAAAACTCACTAGCGGGCCAAAATTGGTTTCATCATCAATAGGCGAGCCTATTTTGATACGTGCAACACGTTGTTGGATCTTCTCTTCGAATTGCGTTTTTAAATGTTCTGGAACAAAGACCCGCGTACCATTAGTACAAACTTGCCCCGAACTGTAAAAATTAGCCATCATGGCAATATCAGCAGCCTTATCCAGATCTGCATCATCAAAAATAATCAGTGGTGATTTCCCCCCTAACTCCATCGTGACATCTTTTAGAGTTGACCCAGAGGCATTTGCCATCACTTTTTTACCTGTAGGCACGCCACCTGTGAAGGAAATTTTGGCAATGCCCGGATGCTCCGTCAGCCATAGGCCCACATCAGCGCCTCCTCCTGTCACCACATTAAACACACCGGCAGGTAGCCCTGCTTCTGTGTAAATTTCCGCTAATTTGAGTGCGGTCAATGAGGTCACTTCACTTGGCTTAAAGATCATGGCATTACCTGCGGCTAAAGCAGGAGCAGATTTCCAAAGTGCGATTTGGATAGGGTAGTTCCAAGCACCGATACCAGCGACAACACCTAACGGCTCACGGCGCGTATAGGCAAATGAACTATCGCGTAATGGGATCTGTTCGCCTTCTAAAGCGGGGATCAAACCGGCGTAGTATTCGAGAACATCCGCCCCCGTCACAATATCCACATAACGCGTCTCTGAAAGTGGCTTGCCAGTATCTAATGTTTCTAACTGAGCCAACTCGTCATTACGTTCACGTAAAATATCAACTGCTCGACGTAAGATGCGTGAACGCTCTATTGCCGTCATTGATGCCCATATCTTTTGCCCTTGTTTGGCACTTTCCACCGCCCAATCGATGTCTTCATGTGTCGCCGATTGTAAACGAGCGATCACTTCACCGTTCGCTGGGTTAATTGCATCAAACTGCCCACATTCCGGTTGTGAGCTATCTACATAACCACCATGAATATAAAGTTTATGTAATTGTGGTTCGTGCATAATATCTCCCTCCTATTAAAACGTTTCTTTTGGTTTAGCTATCCCGCGGCCGATTGAGCTGCATATCGATATACTCATTCGTGATGGTCAACGCATCCTGTAATGGGAAAGCTTCATTACTCAATGCACTACGTAACCATAACCCATCAATTAACGCCGCCAGCCCTTTTGCGGCCATACGCGCGGCGTGCTTATCGAGTACTCGAGCAAACTCATACGTTAGGTTGGAATACAATCGCCTATCATTCACTTGCTGCAACCGATTTAAATTCGGTTGATGCATGCTACTTGCCCAAAAGGCTAACCATGTTTTCATCGCCGCCTCACTGATTTGCGAAGAATCAAAGTTACCTTCAACGATGGCTTGAATGCGCTGTTTAGGTTGGGCATGACTCAGCATTCTTAAACGCATTGCCACGGCGATCCCAAGTTGGTACTGAATATGACGCATGGTGGCTTCTAACAGACCATTTTTATCGCGGAAGTAATGGCTGATGATCCCTGTTGATACACCCGCCTTTCGAGCAATTAACGCGATACTGGCCTCTTGCATGCCCACTTCATTAATCACTTCAAGTGTGGCTTGAATTAACTGCTGCTTACGTATCGATTGCATTCCTATTTTCGGCATAACCTCTAGACCCAAAAAAATACAGTGAACCCTGTTATTAAACTTTTTTTTAATTGAACATTCAATCAATATTAACTATATTTTATCACAATTGTTTTACAAAATCAGGAGAAAGATAGATGTAAAAAAACAACTCTTTGCAATTAATTCAATTAATTAGCAAAGAATGTAACTTTTAACTTTTGAATAAATAAAATTGTGGAAACTGCCGATGACAACTCAAAATAGTCCAAAAAATCAGCAGAAAGACAAATTAAACTCTGTGGTTTTTTTCACTTCTGCTGGTCTAATACTAGCATTTTCATTTTTCACCATACTCATGACAGAAACCGCCAACCAATGGATCGTCGCAACTCTCGGATGGGTATCAAAAACGTTTGGTTGGTACTACTTGTTAGCCGCAACGCTGTATATTGTCTTTGTGATATTTGTGGCGACATCACGCTTTGGTAATATCAAATTAGGGCCGGAGCAATCAAAACCTGAATTTAGCGTATTAAGTTGGTCTGCCATGCTGTTTGCGGCAGGGATCGGTATCGACCTAATGTTTTTCTCTGTTGCCGAGCCTGTCACGCAATATATGCTGCCACCCACTGGCGAAGGGGAAACATTAGAAGCAGCTCGTCAGTCGATGGTGTGGACTCTCTTCCACTATGGCCTGACGGGCTGGTCTATGTATGCGCTGATGGGGATTGCGCTCGGTTACTTTAGTTACCGATATAATTTGCCTTTAACCATTCGCTCTGCCCTTTACCCTATTTTTGGTAAACGTATCTATGGGCCAATCGGCCATACTGTCGATGTTGCCGCCGTTATTGGTACAATTTTTGGTATTGCGACCACATTAGGTATCGGTGTGGTACAGCTTAACTATGGTTTAAAAGTCCTGTTTGATCTCCCCCAAGGGCTTGGCGTACAAGGTGGCCTGATTTTACTTTCGGTCATTATGGCCGTTATTTCCGCCACATCTGGGGTTAATAAAGGGATCCGTATCTTATCCGAACTGAATGTTTTGCTCGCATTAGGGTTGATTTTATTCATTTTGTTTGTTGGTGATACGGAATTTTTACTCAATGCGTTAGTGCTTAACGTGGGTGATTACATTAATCGCTTTATGGGAATGACGCTTAACAGCTTTGCTTTTGATAGACCAACAGATTGGATGAATAGCTGGACGCTATTTTTCTGGGCTTGGTGGGTTGCATGGTCGCCGTTTGTGGGCTTATTCCTCGCACGAATTTCCCGTGGACGGACAATTCGCCAGTTTGTCATTGGCACGCTGATTATCCCTTTCGTGTTCACCCTACTTTGGTTATCTATTTTTGGTAACAGCGCCTTATACGAAATCATTCATGGCAACAAAGAATTGGCAGAAACGGTGCTTGCCGCCCCTGAAAAAGGCTTTTACTCCTTACTAGAGCTCTATCCCGGGTTTGGTTTGACCGCATCGGTGGCAACGATCACTGGCCTACTATTTTATGTGACCTCTGCGGATTCTGGGTCACTCGTACTCGGGAATTTCACCTCAAACCTAAGCGATATCAATAATGATGCGCCTAACTGGTTACGTATTTTCTGGTCAGTGGCGATTGGTTTATTAACCCTAGGTATGTTGATGACCGATGGGGTTGCCGCACTACAAAATACGACCGTGATCATGGGGTTACCTTTTAGTTTTGTGATCTTTTTTATTATGGCGGGGCTGTATAAATCGCTAAAAGTCGAAGATTTCAGGCGCGTCAGTTCACTCACCACCAATGCGCCAGCGCCTTTATATGGCAATGGTAAGTTAAATTGGAAACAGCGGTTGGGCCGTGTGATGAACTTCCCCGGTACCACTTACACTCAACGTATGTTGGATCTAGTGTGTACGCCTGCCATGCAAGAAGTGGCAAAAGAGCTATCACTACGCGGCGCTAATGTGGAATTTAATATTCTGCCCCCAGCCGAAGATGAGCGTTTAAATCACCTAGAGCTCGTGGTTGATTTAGGGGAAGAACAGAACTTTATCTATCAAATTTGGCCGCAACGTTACTCTGTTCCTGCCTTTACCTACCGCGCACGTTCAGGTAAATCCCATTACTATCGCCTAGAAACCTTCCTTTGGGAGGGAACACAAAGCAATGACTTAATGGATTACACCAAAGAACAGGTGATCAGTGATATTTTAGATCAATATGAAAAACATCTTAATTTCATTCACTTAAGCAGAGAAGCGCCAGGGGCAACATTAACTTTTCCTGAAACTAATTAATCGTTTTACTGCAAAGGGGCCAATTAGGCCCCTTTTTAAGCTGCAACAATACACGTGTTTTTGAAATAAATTTCATGACAAGTGATTAATCTGTTCATCATTTGACCAATAAATATGGCGTATTTTGTTCATTAATGGCGCGATGCCAGATGGCTAAAATTCCCCCTATTCAAGGAGAAATGATGATGAACAAGACACTATTTGCCCCTTATTTGGATGTGACCGTTGATGCGATTTGGAATGACCCACTTTCTCCTAACGGCAAACCAAACCCTAAATATAGCCAAGCTGCAATTAGTCACAGCGTTGATGGTGTTTACTTGGCTTTTTTAACCGCTGATCCTAATAATAATGCCGCATGGGGAGCATATTCGAGTATGCCTATCGCTTGGGCTAAGCCATTTTGTGATGCGTTAATTGAAGCCAATATCAAAGTGATTGTGTCATTCGGAGGTGCGGCTAACTATGATGTCTCTGCAAGGCAAACTGTTGACCAATTGATTGCAACTTACCAAGAAGTCATTGATATACTTGGTGCCTCACAACTGGATTTTGATTTTGAAAATGATTTATACGATGCCGATAAAACCTTTACCGCACTATCAACCATCGTGAAAAATAACCCTGATATCACCTTGAGCCTAACGTTACCTGTTATGCCGTATGGCCTTGTCGAAAAAGGGTTAGCGCTAGTACAAAAATCGGTTAACGCAGGTTTAAAAATGAAAGTGAATGGTATGGCGATGGATTATGGTCAAGGAACGGATAAAAATATGGGGCAGGCCGCCGTAGATGTGGCAACCAGTCTAAAAAATCAATTAAAAACCTACTACCCTACACTGACAGATGCTGAGCTGTATGATTTAGTACAAGTCACACCGATGATCGGCCTTAATGATGATAGGTCTATGTTTAATTTTAACGATATCAATACATTAAGTAATTTTGCAAAAACTAATGGTGTGAACTTAATTTCAATGTGGAGCTTAACCCGCGATAGGGTCGGCGTCGGCGAGTCCGCATCAGCCTCTTATTCAGGTAACCCCGAGCAAACCAAAGATTTTGAATACACGGAACGCTTCACTAACGCACTGAAATAACGGCCCAAGGTGAGGCGATACATTGCCTCACCTTATTTTCCTGCTTGTTCAATCATGTGTTTAAGCTGTTGCGGATCATGCAACCATGCTGGCTCACTAGTGCATCCCATCGTGGTGAAAGAGCGATGACAGACATCATTACCCCAACTATCCCACGCATCATTTTGTTGTTTTTGAGCAAGTAAATCTTCATAGCTGCGCTCCTCTTCAGCGACTTTCTTGTTTGGATCAAACATGAAGCGTTGCTGCTGCTTGATAGCATCAATACCTTGATAATCTTCATCATACACACGGTCAGCAGGCGCTTTTTCTGTGAAGGTATAATCCGTTGCTATGGCTTGGGGAGACATAATAAATAGGCTAAATATCAATAAATTTTTAAGCATCATCATATTTTCATTACAAAATAATGCCAAAATTATAAATATGACAAATGAGATGGCGAGTTTTATCAGTAAAAACTCGCGTGATTGGTCTTTTTATCCGCAAATAAGTGATAGTTTAACCAAGCATCAAACGATTGATTTAATTAAACTTTAATATCAAATAGTCAATCATATAAAGCTCAATGAAAAATAACTGGTTTAAACCCTGACTATGACGGATAAGCGTGGTATCCCATTTTTTCTGAAATCTGACGTCCGGCAGCCTTTAGCAAACGGATATAATATTCCAACTGCTGTTCATCAAAACGAATTGTAGGAAAGGAGATTGATAGTCCTGCTATCACATGCCCTAAGCGGTCATAAATAGGTACGGCAATGCAACGTAACCCTAACTCTTGCTCTTCCCTATCCTCTGCATAATGTTGCTCTCGCACCACCGCTAATTCAGCCATTAACGCCTCAATACTCAATAGTGTTGCATCGGTTTTTTTGACGAATTCAATCTGCGCTAAAATACCTGTTACTGTTGCTTCATCCTGCCATGCTAAAAGCACCTTACCGATCGCGGTACAATACAATGGATTACGCCGTCCAACCCGTGAGTACATGCGCAAGTTGTAGCTAGAATCAATTTTATGAATATAAATAATCGCATTATCATCAAAAGCACCAAGGTGCAGCGCTTCATGGGTTAACTGTCCAATATGGCGCATCTCCTTATCAGCAATTTCAATTAAATCAACATACTCTAGAGATTTAGCACCCAGCTCGAATAGTTTAAGCGTCAATGAATATTTATCCGCTTCCCCTTCCTGTGCCACATAACCTAATTGTTTCATGGTTTGCAAGAAACGATAGGTAGTCGCTTTTGACATCAGCAGTCGTTGTGAAAGCTCAGACACACCAATCTCTTTTTGTTCTCCTAATGCATTGAGAATACTGAATACTTTTACTACTGACGAAACGGCATCCGTTTGCGTGACCTTATCCACCATTCACCTTCCTATTTATTCAAATCAATATGATAGCCATATCAGATGGTTTGATGTGCTGACTTTATGTTTACTCAACAGCATAAAGATCACTTTCATGAAAAACAAGAACGGTGATTTGATATTTTTAAAACAGCGTTTCATTTTTATTTGAACTTGTCTAAAAAATAGGTTTTAATGCTGTTAGCTAATGAGGTTTGACTCAATTCGGTTATAAAAAATAAAAACGATAGGTGGTAAAAATGGCTACAGCTTTGCAAGTTGCCGTGATTGGCGAATGTATGGTTGAGTTACAAAAATCAGGGGAATTATTTAAGCAGACTTTTGGCGGAGACACCCTAAATAGTGCACTCTACCTTGCACGTTTAACCCACAAACAAGGTGTTGTCACTCGCTATTTAACGGGGCTTGGTCAAGATCCCTTTAGCCAACAAATGCGAGAAAGTTGGCAAGCCGAAGGGATCAATACCGACCATGTCGTGATCGCCGAAAAACACCTTCCCGGTATGTATTTAATTGAAACATCAGAGGATGGCGAGCGCCGTTTTTTTTATTGGCGTGATAACTCAGCGGCCAAATTTTGGTTGAATGAGCAAACCGCCGAGCGAACTCAACAATTACTCAATCAACAGCAATATATCTATCTAAGTGGGATTAGCTTAGCCATTTTACCTGAACCCGCTCGCCAATTACTGTTTACACTGTTAGCAACGGCTCGCCAATCAGGTGCTAAGGTCATTTTTGACAATAATTATCGCCCTGCATTATGGCCTTCTGTCGAGGCGGCACAGCAAGCCTACCAACAAATGTTATCACTGACTGATATTGCATTTTTAACTTTTGATGATGAGCAACTGCTGTATGGTGATCAGCAAGAAAGCCAATCCATTGCACGTGCACAGCAGCAGGGTGTTGAAGAGATCGTTATTAAACGCGGAGCAAAACCCTGCTATATCATCATTCACGATCAACAATTCGAAGTGGCTGCGAATAAAGTGACTCACGTCATTGATACCACCGCCGCTGGCGATTCTTTCAGTGCAGGCTATCTTGCCTGTCGAATTCTAGGTGGCTCTCCTGAAGAAGCGGCTCGCACAGGCCATTTACTTGCAGGAACCGTGATCCAACACCGAGGCGCCATTATTCCGCGTGAAGCGATGCCTATCATAGAGCTAAACAATATCAAAGGGATCTAAACATGAATCAATTAATCGAAAAACTAAAAAAAATCAGTGTGGTGCCAGTAATCACAATCAACAAGGCGGAACATGGCGCGCCTCTCGCACAAGCGCTAATGGAAAATGGTCTACCTTGTGCTGAGGTCACCTTTCGCACTCCCGCCGCAGTACAAGCGATTAAAAATATGCGAGCAGCATACCCCGAAATCCTTATTGGGGCGGGCACGGTATTGACCACGCAACAGGTTGATCAAGCCATTGACGCTGGCGTGGATTTTATCGTAAGTCCAGGTTTTAACCCTAAAATCGTCGCTTATTGCCAACAAAAAAATGTCATTATTATCCCTGGGCTCAATAACCCAAGCTTAGTTGAGCAGGCATTAGAATTTAATTTAACCACAGTGAAGTTTTTCCCAGCAGAAGCTTCTGGTGGCGTAGCGATGCTAAAAGCAATGAGCGCGGTTTATCCTGTTAACTTTATGCCAACGGGTGGGATCAACCCCAAAAATATCAAAGAATATAAAGCACTACCATCTGTATTAGTTTGTGGTGGCTCGTGGATGGTGCCTAATGAGCTGATCGATAATGAAAATTGGCAAGCTTTAGGCCAATTAATTGCTGACGCTGCGAGCCTTTAACCAACGCCTCTGGCGCTCTTTACACTATCTTAAGTCAAGAGCGCCAACTTATAGAAGCGTAGCGATAATACGCAATAAATTACAGTCACATTATTGATACTCTCATCCTTTAGCTAGCCACTTCCCTGTCTGCTCTTTTAATCGTAAATAGCCTACGACTCCGTTAATGATTTTAAGCGACCGCGTAAACGTTTTATGGCTTGGCTATGGAGCTGACTGACTCGCGACTCTCCGACCTCCAAAACCGCACCAATTTCTTTTAAGTTCAATTCTTCTTGATAATAGAGGGTAAGTACCAGTTTCTCCCGCTCTGGTAACTGCTCAATTGCCTCAATGATTTGTGCGCGTAGATTAGACTCCATCAGTAAACTTAATGGATTGCCTCCATCACTTTCATCAATAGCAGGCTCACAGCTTTCGCCATGAATTTCATGCCATTCATCATAGGAATAAAGTTGACTGTTGTTGGTATCAAGTAAGGCTTGACGGTATTCTGTAACGTCAATATTGAGTGCTTGGGCAATTTCACTTTCCGTCGCACTGCGACTCAATGATTGCTCTAATTCTCCAATGACTTTAGCCATTTCACGAGCCTGTCTGCGCACACTACGCGGTGCCCAATCTCGGCTGCGCAATTCATCTAGCATGGAGCCGCGAATACGCTGCACTGCATAAGTGGCAAATGATGCTCCTTGAGAAGCATCGAAGCGCTCTAACGCATGCAATAACCCGATACCGCCAGCTTGAATAAGATCATCAATATCGACGCTCGCAGGCAATCTCACTTGTAATTTTAGGGCCTCATGTCGTATTAAGGGATAATAACGCTCCCATAGGCTATTTTTATTAATTACACCTTCGGCAGTATACAAATCACTCACAACCGGAATCACCCTTTAAAACTTATATAAAGGTATTCATTATGCTAGCTGCACAATAATTCAATCCGTAGAGTAATGAGGTAAATTAGTGCTATTTATCCTAACCTAAATAAATTTAGCGAAGACAATTACACTGTGAGTATATAATGTGATGCCTGAATGATAAACAAAAAGGCCAGAACAACGTCTGGCCTTCAATCACTGATATTAATCCGTGACGAATTAACGTAACAGGCTCAGAACACCTTGTGGAACTTGGTTTGCTTGTGCCAGAACTGAAGTACCTGCTTGTTGCAGGATTTGACCACGGCTCATGTTAGACACTTCTGTTGCAAAGTCAGCGTCTTGGATACGGCTACGTGCTGCACTCAAGTTGTTGACTGAGTTGTTCAGGTTATTGATAGTAGATTGCATACGGTTTTGGAATGCACCCAGTTTAGAACGGTATGAATCCACATTTTTCAGTGCAGTATCTAAAGTATCTAATGCGTCAGATTTTGCAGCAGTACCACCACCTAGACCAGTGATCTCAGCACCTTTCACATACTGAACCGTACCTGATGCTGTTGAATCATCTTTAGTTGCCTTAAACCATTTATTTTCTTTAGTATCATGAATAAAGAATTGGTCAGTACCTGACGTATCCTTATACACTTTGTATTCAGCTACAGACTTTGGTGTTGCTTCTGCTAAATCAACAGCCACATTTTTAGTATCCAAAATAACCTCAGTGCCTTTACTTGCTGGCTCTTTTGGACCAGCTGCAGCCGCAGAAACCTTCTCAACTTTGTCTTTAAAATCTTTGATACCTAATGTATCAAGATCCATTTTTTGCATTTCCATGCTGATAGTTTGACCATCTTTCGCACCCACTTGGTAAGAAACAGTGTCACCATTTAGAATTTGTGTTCCGTTAAATTCAGTGTGTTGATAGATACGGTCGATTTCATCCAGACGTTGTTGTACTTCATCACGAATTGAAGTGATATCGCTGTCAGAGTTACTGCCGTTAGCTGCTTGAACAGTCAGTTCACGGATACGTTGCAAGTTTTCGTTGATTTCGTTAACTGCGCCTTCAGCAACTTGCGCCATTGAAATACCGTCGCTCGCATTACGAGAAGCTTGGGTCAAACCTTTGATGTTAGCAGTGAAACGGTTAGCAATCGCTTGACCTGCTGCGTCGTCTTTTGCGCTATTGATACGTGAACCTGAAGATAGACGCTCAATTGCAGTACCCAGTACGCTTTGTGAACGGTTTAGGTTGTTCTGAGTTGTCAGAGACAGGATGTTAGTGTTGATAACCTGTGCCATAATATATGTCCTTGTTATTCCGTAATAATAAAGTTAGCCAATCTGTTAGGCTTTACAGTTTGTTGCCAGCAATACCATTATCGGCGGCATAAAAAAGGGCTTTAGGGATTTCGACAAAAATTTTTTATCTCAAAGCGAGAAACCCAGCTACCGCCCCGCTCCAAGCGGTAAATTATTTTGTCAAAATAAATTTATAAACCGCAAATTTTAAATTATTGATTATCAATAGAGATAAATACCCTGTTTTGTAGGGTCAACTCCTGCCATCATTATTTATCGACTTAGTCTAAGATTTCCGTTCTTCTCGCCGATAACCCTGTAAATGAGAATAATTTTTTAGGAGAGAACAATGGCTGGTATATCGACACTCGGTATCGGGGCAAACTTAGACTTAAATAACCAAATGGACCAACTTGAAGCGATGGAAAAACGTCGCCTTGAGCCATTAACGGCACAAAAAGCCAGCTATGATGCACAGATTAGCGCTTTTGGTAAGATGCAGTCATCTCTAGAAAAATTAAAAAAAGCGGCGGAAGATCTTAAAAAATACAATGATATCAGCACCACCAAAGTGAACGGTGAATATAAAAGCTTCGACGTTAAAACAGATGGCAAGGCCGTAGCTGGGGTTCATGATGTCCTAGTCACTCAACTTGCGAAAGCACAAACTATTGCGACTGAAGGCCATGATGATAATAAAAAATTATTAGGTAACGGTAACGCAGAGCGAACTATCACTATTACTCAGCCTGCTGAAGAAGATCCCATTATTATCAAACTTGATAATGAACACACCTCTTTGGTTGAAATCGCTGATGCTATCAATAAAACAGATAAAACGGTCACCGCCGCGGTGATCAAAGATAAAAGTAATCGTTATCATCTTGTCGTTACCTCCAAAAAAGAAGGTACTGAACACCGTATTAATATCAAAGTTGAAGGTGATGACGAGCTCGCTAAAATACTGAATGTTGAGTCTGAACTAGACAGTGGTGGAAATGTCGTTTTAAAAGATAAAGAAAACATCGGCATGGAGCAAAAAGTTCCCCCGCAAAATGCCTTGCTAAATATTGATGGTTTTGAACTTGAATCACAAAGCAATGAAGCAAAAGATCTCTTTCCTGGACTCACTTTGACATTGAAAAAAGAGAGTGAAGACAAAAAACCTGACCATTTGATCATTTCTGAAGATATTGAGCCCGCTAAAGCAAAAATTAAAGCGTGGGTAGACGCCTATAACGAATTCCAGAATTTAGCCAAAGAATTGACCAAATATACGCCAACAACGAAAGGAACCGCCCCAGATAAAACCAATGGTCCACTTATCGGTGATTCGACATTACGCACAATTCAAAGCCAATTACGTACTCAAATACGTTCAGCACAAGATAGTGGTGAAATTAATTTATTAAATAAAATGGGGATCACACAAAAAGTTGATGGCACATTAGAGATAGAAGATAAAAAGTTCGAAAAAGCGTTAAAAGAGAATCCTGGTAGCGTCAAAAGTTTCTTTATGGGGGATGGTAAAGAGACAGGCTTTGCAACCGAGAACTTTAATTTCTTAAAAGATACCCTCGATGCCCGCGAAGGCACACTGCATAACGCGACTGATGGCGTACAAAAGAAAAAGAAAAGCCTTGATAAGCGTATTGAACAAACTAATAAGCAGATTGAAAACACCATGGATTTATACCGCCGCCAATTCCAAAATTTAGATAAAATGATGAATTCACTCAATAGCACCAGTAACTCATTAGGCAGACTGTTAGGTTAATAATTATGTATCAGCAAAAAGCAAAACAAGCCTACCAACAAGTCGATTTGGAAAGTGAAATTGCCAATGCGACCCCATACCAACTGATTAGCATTCTCTATCGAGGGGCGTTAAGCGCCCTCAAACGTGCTGAAATTTTTATGCAACAAAATAATATCGCTGCAAAAGGCAAAGAACTTTCTAAAGCAATCGATATTATTGACACAGGTTTGAAACAGGCGCTCAACCATGAGGCCGGAGGTGAAATCGCTGATAATCTTGCAAGTCTTTATGACTATATGATCATGCGCCTATTAAATGCTAATCTTGAAAATAATGTGGCTTATATCCAAGAAGTTTACCAATTACTCTCCGATATCGCGTCAGCTTGGCAACAGATCGGGGCAAATGTGGATGAAAGATAACCAGGTGAATAATAAAAAACCTACCGATTTATATGAAATCTATCGTGATGTCTTAGCATTAAGTGAAAATTTAGTCGCACTCGCAGAAGCACAACAGTGGGAACAGTTAGTTGCCCACGAAACAGAATATGTTTATGCCGTCGAAAATTTAACGCAGCTAACTCATGAGTTTGAAGCACACCAACCCATCACCGATGAGTTGGTTAGGTTATTACATCAAATTATTGAGAACGAGCAGATCACGAAAACACATTTACAACAGCACTTAGATTTTTTAAGTAAAGAAATGAAGCAACTGGACCAAAAACGAGCACTCAATAATAGCTACGGCCAATTTAATGAGCCAGATACGCCAATAACAATAAAACCCATTGAATAGCCATGTGTGTCAGGCGGCCTACCTGACACTTATGGATCGATTACTGTCTTAAACGCTGCTGTTTCTTTAGTTTTTTCAACAGCATATTGCGTTTTAAGGTCGATAAATGATCAAGAAAAACCTTTCCATGCAAATGGTCAATTTCATGCTGCATCACAATCGCCAAAAATTCATCAGAATCGGTGATAAACGCCTTCCCGTCTCTATCTAGCGCCTTAACTTTTACGCGCTTAAAACGTGCCACATCAGCATAAATTTCAGGCACGGATAAACAACCTTCTTGGTAGCTCGTTTCCCCTTCACTTTCAATAATTTCAGGGTTAACAAATACCATAGGCTGATCACGGTTTTCAGAAATATCAATCACCATCACCGATAATGTTGCGCCAATTTGCGTCGCTGCTAAGCCAATACCATTATCGGTGCTGTACATGGTATCCAATAAATCATCAATTAATGGCTGTGCTGCCGCAATGTCGGTGACTGGGTCACATTTAACGCGTAACCGCTCATCGGGTATCTCAATAATAGCTCTTACTGCCATATCTCAAAAATCCTATCTGTCATACTCTTTATTCAAACTATTACGCATTATCGTCTTTTTAAATTGACGATAAGATGCAAAAAATGGCATTACCCACTAGCTAAAAAAATCACATCAAGATCAACTAGGTTGACCTAAAAATAAAACACCCTATAATTTCACAGAAAAATAACATGTTATCTAGAAAAAAACACTAAAAATAATAGCCGTTTATTTTTATTGCTACATCGTTTATCGTCGCCCCATCGCAGCTTAGCAACCCTAACTATGCTAAGGTTTTAACCATATGATTAATTAATAATATAAATTAATAAAAATCGTTATCTCAGAAAATACATTCAAAATGCTAATATTTTAATCTCCGTTATTTATGATAATAGTAAAATTAAAATATCATGGCATATTGCTTTTATTTTATCATTTATAAAGTGTATAAAACCGCGCTTAATTCATACCAAATCACTTTTTACGATATCATTGAGAGTAATATTAGAATATTCAAAAGTGGCCATTAACTCTAATATAAATTAATGCCTCTTTTTGAATGTAATAGAAGCAAAAATTAGAGGCGTTTATTTCATTAATAAGGATATCAACATGAAAAAAACGTTATTGGCGAGTTCAATGGCGGTATTAGCACTTTCACATTCAGCACAGGCGGCCCCCCTATTTCCGAGCGCAACAGAGGTTGCCTTCGATGTCGCTGAGTCACTAGCTGAGTTCCAAAAAGCCGCTGAATTATTCAAACATTACAGGGCAGAACAAGCAAAAAATATCGAAATACCTACCCTAGAAGAGTTAGTGTATCAACAACTCATCAAACAAGATAAAAAAGTGACGCCGACGATCACGGAGATTGATGAAAAGATCCAACAGTCGATTAATATTAACAATGATTATATTGATAACCGATTGATTGAGCATCACCGTGATTTAGACAATAAGCTTGAGTTACTCGATTCACAACACAGTACAATCCAAGCTGAAAATCAAAATAGGTTTGCCCATTTCCAGCAAAATCTCGATAACACACAAGCCTTCAATAAAGTACGTTTTACCCAGCTAGATAAAAAAATCACTAAAATGGAAAAACAGGCCAACTCAGGTATCGCTTCTGTGGCGGCTATGTCTAATATCCCTTATTCGTTAAATACACGTTTTAGTGCTGGCATTGGCTTGGGTCATTACCGTAATGGCAATGCTATTGCTGCTGGAGCACAATACCAATTAAAAAAGGATCTGAATCTGCGTAGCTCTATCGCATGGAATAATGCCGATAGTGCGGTTGTTGGTGCAGGTATCGCCATTGGTTGGTAACTCATCATTTTTGATGATACTTATGCTTAAGTAAAAAATATCCTCCGGCGTAGCCGGAGGTTTTTAATATGCGCCGATAAGGCTTTGTTACCTGCCGCGCCCTAACAGGCGCACAACGGCTCTGACATTCTTCTACTCACATAACTTTCTTAAAATACTGCCTACCGCTCTACGTTTTTCACCGTGAAAAACTTGTCTTCTATATTTGGGTGCAAATTCCATCGTGTATGCGCTAAGCTCTTTTCGTCTCCCATTGGAACCCCCCTTTTGATTTCTTGTTTGACTCTTGCCGTTGCCAGGCCGCAAGATGTTTTAACAAATCAAAAGGGGGTCTTATATCTTATTCAAAGCTGAAAGCTTTACGGCCCCCCCGCCTAGCTGGGGTTTTCTATATACAATGAACTGTTTCCATTTACTGAGCGCCTTCTCAACTTTCTGCTTCAATTGAAAGTAAAAAGAAACAGTTAAAATATTTATTTATCCACCCCAAAAATGTTCAAAACAATTTAATCAACAGAGTAGTTGTCTAAAAAAACACGTAAATTAATCCCTCAACCCAATATATGATGACATAGCTTATCTTTAATTTATTAATGTAGCGTTCCATTTAAGTTTTTCACTCGCGGAGCCAATACCTCTGTGCCTTCTTTTGCAAGGTATAATTGACCCAATATCTAGCTCTATGACTTTTGTGCTCCAACAAAGTAATAAAAGAAAGAGACTCTAGGAGCATACACAAGTATGTAACGAGGGCGAGCGTCGCCAACACACGAGGGTGCAAACAGTGGCAAGCTAGCGCTATAACATTAGTGTTCCGACAAAATAGCAAAGGCAAGAAACCCTAGGAGCATACATAAGCATGTCACTAGGGCGAACGAGTGTGGACAACATCGTTAGGTGAAAAAGGTGACGAGCGAGGGCGACTGCTAAACAGGAATCGACATCACCTCTTGGTACGCCGCAACCAACTTATTACGCACTTGGATCCCCATTTGTAGGCTCAAGCTGGCTTTTTGCATATCCACCATAACATCATTTAACGAGACATTACTTTTACCTAATGTAAAGTCTTCTATCTGTTTTGCCGATTGGTTTCTCACGGTATTGATTTGATTAACCGCTGAAACCAGATGATCGGCAAATCCAACGGGTTCAACCACCGGTTTTTGATGGTTTGCGGCCTGTAATGCCGTTGTCTGTAGCTGCGACAACACCCCTTCAATTGCTTGGATTGTCATTTTCTTCTCTTCAATGTCTGTGCGAACAACCATCGCTGTTTTATATAGCTGCATACCCTAACACAGCCTTTTTAACTTGAAGCCGATAAATAACACCAAAATGATAGGCTGATTCCGTCATTAGATTTATCAGAGTCATCAATAATAGCAGCGTAAAAAAGTGACGTTACGAAGAGGGAATAACATTGTTTCGCCAAAAGTGTTTTCATCTGTTGATTCTGCAAGGCAGGGAATATCTATGAGTGCCGCATCGAAAGAGACGGGAGAAGCTTCAAAAGGGTTTGCATCTATTGCAGCACGCTTCAAAGCATCCCCAAAAATCCCATTAATGATTGCTGGCGCCGCAGCGATTGCCGTCGTTGTCGCCCTACTTCTTTGGCTACGCAGTCCGGATTATCGTGTATTGTTAAGCAATCTCAGCGCAAAAGATGGCGGTGATATTGTCAGCCAATTAACCCAAATGAACGTACCGTATCAAATTGCGGATAACGGCAGTGCAATTTTAGTACCCGCCGAAAAAGTTCATGAACTTCGTCTGAAATTGGCACAATCAGGATTACCTAAAGGTGGCAATACAGGCTTTGAACTATTAGATAAAGAGCAGTTTGGGATTAGCCAATTTAGTGAGCAAGTTAACTATCAACGTGCATTAGAAGGTGAATTATCGCGCACGATTGAATCACTCAGTCCTGTTCAAAATGCACGAGTGCATTTAGCTATCCCCAAACCGACATTATTTGTCCGTGAACAGAAACTCCCCACCGCTTCGGTGACCGTCGGCTTATTGCCCGGACGCATGCTAGACGAAGGACAAATCACGGCAATTGTCCATATGGTATCAAGCAGTGTCTCTGGCCTAACGGCGGCTAACGTGACCATCGTTGATCAAACGGGTCGCTTGCTCACAAATAATGATAATAGCCAACAATCTGCCAACAATGCGCAAATTAAAATGACCAAAGAGATGGAATCCCATCTAAAACAGCGCATTGAAGACATCATTTCGCCTTTAGTGGGGCGCGCTAATGTGCATGCCCAAGTCACGGCACAAATGGATTTTTCGAAGGTTGAACAAACCTCCGAAGAGTATAAGCCTAATCAAACGCCAAATAGCGCAGCCGTACGCTCTCGCCAAAATAGCCAAAGCTCGCAAAACAATACCAGTGGTGTAGGCGGTGTGCCAGGTGCGCTATCTAATCAGCCACCAAGTGCGCCAAGTGCCCCTATTTCTACCGATAATAAAGGTGCAAATTCGGCACAAAATAGCCCTTCTAATAATGGATCTAGCCTTTCACAAAGTGATGAAACCACAAACTACGAAGTCGATCGCAAAATTAGCCATACCCAACGTCAAATTGGCGTTATCGACAGACTATCCGTAGCTGTGATCATCAACTATTTGCCGCAAGATGGTGAAGATGGCACACAACAGATGAAACCATTATCACCAGAAATGATGCAGCAAATTGAGTCGTTAACCCGTGAAGCGATGGGCTATTCCAGCACACGCGGCGATTCACTGAGTATCACTAACTCATTGTTTACCAACAATACTGTCGTTGAAGAACAACCATCCATGCTTGAAAACCCTCAATTTATCGCTCAAGTGTTGGATTACGGCAAAATCATCTTGATAGCCATCATTGCTTGGTTGATGTGGCGTTTCGGCGTCAAACCACAATGGGTGAAATATCGTCAAACTCAACAAGCCCAATCGGCGGCAGAAGTGTTTGTGGCGGCTCAGCCTAAAACCCCTCTCGTGGTCGATGAAGAAATTAATGAAGATATGGACGAACAAACCCGTCGTCGCTTAACTCGCCAACGTGTGAGTGCAGAGATCCAAAGTCAGCGTATTCGTGAAATGGCTGAAAAAGATCCACAAGTCGTGGCAATGGTTATCCGTCAGTGGTTAGGAAAAGCACAATAATGTTAAGTGGAACCGAAAAAAGTGCCGTGATGCTAATGACTCTCGGCGAAGATCAGGCCGCTGAGGTCTTTAAGCATTTGAACCCAAAAGAAGTGCAGCAACTAAGTATGGCTGTTTCAAACATGCGCCAAATCTCTAACAATGAGTTAGCAGAAGTGCTCACTGAGTTTGAAGAATCGGCGATTCAATTTGCGGCATTAAATATCAATACCAATGATTATCTCCGTTCGGTACTGGTTAAAGCGCTGGGTGAAGAGCGCGCAGCTAGCCTACTTGAAGATATTTTCGATAAGCAAGAGAGCACATCGGGTATTGAAAGTCTTAACTATATGGAGCCACAAACTGTGGCCGATATTATTCGTGATGAGCATCCACAAATTATCGCAACCATATTAGTTCACCTTAAGCGTAACCTTGCTGCCGATGTTTTAGAGCTGTTCGAAGAGCGTCAACGCAATGACATTATGTTGCGTATCGCAACCTTTGGTGGTGTGCAACCTGCTGCTTTAGCAGAACTGACGGAAGTCCTCAATAATCTGCTTGATGGACAAAATCTCAAACGCAGCAAAATGGGTGGCGTAAGAACAGCGGCTGAAATTATTAACTTAATGAAAAATCAGCAAGAAGAAAGCGTTATCAACGCAATGCGCGATTACGATGGTGAATTGGCACAACGCATTATTGATGAAATGTTCCTATTTGAAAACCTTATCGAAGTCGACAATCGCAGTATTCAACGCATCCTACAAGAGATCTCCAACGACTCTCTGGTTATTGCGCTCAAAGGCTGCAATCAAGCTCTACGCGACCACTTCCTCAACAATATGGCTGTTCGTGCGGCTGAAATTGTGCGCGATGATTTGGAATCCCGTTCACCAGTACGCATGTCTCAAGTGGAAAACGAGCAGAAAGCTATTCTTATGGTTGTCCGTCGCCTAGCAGAAAAAGGCGAGATCACCATCGGTGGTGGAGACGATGTCTATGTCTAAATCCCCGATTAATCCAGAAGCATGGCAACCTTGGCAGTTGCGCGAACTGAATCAATGGGATCTCAACGCCTCCGGTGTCTCTTCACCGGAGGAACTCCCTGAGCCAACCAAACCAGCAGTACCGTGTCTTGAACCCCAAGAGGTACTCGAACAAATTAATATTCTTGATAACTTAAAAGAAGAAGCTCAACGAACAGGTTTCCAACAAGGTTATGAGCTAGGTAAAAAAGAAGGCTATCAAGCTGGTTTTGAGCAAGGCCAACGCGAAGGTACAGAGCAAGGCCGCCAGCAAGCACTGGCTCAAGAGCAACCAATTATTGATACATGGCAAAAGCTGCTATCTGAATTTCATTATTCATTAGATAGTTTCGATACCGTGATCACCACTAAGCTTTTACAAATTGCTTTAACTGCCGCAAAACAAGTGCTCGGTCAATCCACCATTTGTGATGGCACGGCCTTGCTGGAAGAGATCAGCCATTTGTTACAGCAAAAACCGCTGTTTTCTGGGCAACCTGAACTACACGTTAACCCAGCTCACACAGCATTGATCGAGCAACATTTAGGCTCGCTGCTGAATTTGAATGGCTGGCGCTTAGTTGGCGATCCGAAGCTGCATCTTGGTGGTTGTCGTGTCGTCGCTGAAGATGGCGAAATCGATATGACAGTGGCAACGCGCTGGCAAGAGCTATGCCGCCTCTACGCGCCGGAGACACTCTCATGACCGTACGAATGAGTCGCTGGATTGCTGCACTTGAAGGCTTTGAATCCCGAATGAAAGGGATCCCAATGATACGTCGCTATGGACGACTGACAAAAATAACCGGGTTAGTCATGGAGGCAGAAGGGATCAAGATGCCATTAGGCGCCACCTGCTTTGTCGAACGAGCCATTAACGATCGCCATGACGAAGTGGTTTGTGAAGTTGTCGGTTTTAATGGCCCACGCATGCTACTGATGCCACTTGCTGACCTAGAAGGGATTGCGCCGGGCGCGCGCGTCTATGCACAAACTAACGGTGATGATGGACAAACCAGTCGTTTGTTGCCATTAGGGGATGAACTATTAGGACGTATTCTTGATGCGCAAGGTACACCGCTCGATGGAAAAGGCCCATTAGACGCCAAGCAACGGGCGCCATTGATCACGCCTCCTATTAACCCATTAGAACGCACGCCTATCCATAGTGTTTTGGATGTGGGCGTACGCGCCATTAACGCCTTACTGACCGTTGGGCGAGGCCAACGCATGGGGCTATTTGCAGGTTCAGGGGTCGGAAAAAGTGTTTTACTCGGCATGATGGCGCGTTTCACTCAGGCTGACATTATTGTGGTTGGCTTGATTGGTGAGCGTGGTCGTGAGGTCAAAGATTTTATCGAAAATATTTTAGGGGCCGAGGGCTTAAAACGTGCCGTTGTGGTTGCGGCACCTGCTGATGTCTCGCCACTATTACGTATGCAAGGGGCTTCTTATGCGACACGGATTGCCGAGTACTTCCGTGACCTAGGAAAAAACGTATTGCTGATCATGGATTCCCTCACCCGTTACAGTATGGCTCAACGAGAAATTGCCTTAGCCATCGGTGAACCTCCTGCAACAAAAGGCTATCCACCTTCTGTTTTTGCCAAATTACCTGCATTAGTCGAACGGGCAGGTAACGGCAAAAATGGTGGCTCTATTACCGCTTTTTATACCGTATTAACCGAAGGGGATGACCAACAGGATCCTATCGCAGATTCTGCCCGCGCCATTCTCGATGGGCATATCGTGCTATCAAGATCACTGGCGGAATCAGGCCACTATCCGGCTATCGATATTGAGGCATCAATCAGCCGAGCGATGACAGAGTTAATTGATAAACAACATTATCGCCAAATCCAACGCTTCAAGCAGCTCACCTCCAGTTATCAACGCAACCGCGATCTGATTAATGTGGGTGCGTATGCAACAGGCAGTGATCCGCTGTTAGATATGGCAATCCAATATTACCCCCGTATGTCGAAGTTTTTACAACAAGACATTGATGAGCGCTGCGATTATCAAAGTGCTTGCGAACAATTGGTGCATGCTGTTCCAAATGAGTAATGAGGGTTAAATGAGTAAAAACAATGCGTTAGATACATTATTGAGTTTAGCCGTTGAGGCCTCTGAAGAAGCCGCAAAGGTGTTGGCCCAAGTTCGACAAACGCAGGTACAAATGACTCAACAACTCAATATGTTAGAGAACTATCAGGCTGAATATCGGCAAAAATTAAACCAAACACTGCACAGTGGGATAGATGCTGATAAATGGCAAAACTACCAGCAGTTTTTAGTCACATTAGAACTCACCATTGAGCAACAGCAGCAACAGCTTTCATTATGGGAGCAACGTGTTAGCGAAGCTAACCGCCATTGGCAAGAAAAACAGCAACGCGTCAATGCATTCGACACTTTAATTCAACGTGCTGAGCAAACTAAAAACCAACGTTTAAACCGCCTAGAGCAAAAGCAGATGGATGAATATGCTCAGCGCGCAATGTTACGGAGAAATCAATAAATGGACGTCAATAATACAGGCTCTCCAGCCATTACGGCAGCAAATGGCGCTAAAAACGGCCATACGCAGCCAAATCAATCACGTGCTGATGATAACCAAGAGGCGGTGGTGCCTTTTCAAGCCGCGTTGGAAAGCCAGCAACCCACGCCACAAAAAGCGTCTACGTCTGAACCAACGATGGACAAGCAGGCTAATCAAAAACCTGCAAGTGCTGATGAGCGTTTAACAACCAAAGCCCATGAGCCATCCACGGGAAAAGAAAAGGAACAGGCAGAGCAGGCAATTGAGCAACTAAATTATAGCCGCCACTTACGCAACGGTAGCGAGCAACCTGCTTTACAATCGCAATTATTGGCGCAATCAGACGCTGTTGAGCAAGTGTGGTTAGCTAACCTGAAAAATGCCGTTGATCAGCAAACCCTGTCGTCAGCAACAACAAAATTTGCTGATGGTCAGCGAGCGGCTTTAGTGCCATTTGCCCAAAAAACTCAACCTTTAAATGACTCGTTGGTGGCGATGGCAACAATGGATGAGCCAATTGACCTAAGTGCTCAAATGCAATTAGCCGGCGAAGAAGAATCGCCATCATTAGGGGCTTTCATTAAAAATGAGCGAGAGCCGCGTAAAGATCAACCACTTTTCTCACTCAATGAAGGCCGCGAGAGCTTAACCAAAAACTTATCCTCAGACTTTATGCCATTAAATAAAAAACTGGCGGATAAAGAGGCACCAAACTCCATCGTGCCTACCTTTGCGGCGGCAGATAACGGCGCCCTAATTAAAGGGGCATTTACCCCGACAACGGGCAGTGATGCCATTCAAATGGCACCTTCATCACCCACTCAAACGGTCAGCTTAACGCCGCTGCCTAACAGTTCTCAAATAGTTTCGACGAATGTGCCCGTTATCCCCATGCAGCCGGGAGTACCATTAGGCAGTGAAGCCTGGCAACAGCAATTGAACCAACATATGCTGTTTTTCTCACGCCAAGGAGTCTCACATGCACAAATTCGCTTACATCCGGAAGAGCTTGGCTCGTTAAATGTTCACCTACGCATTGAAGATAACCAAGCCGTTATGCATTTTGTGTCGCCTCACAGTCAAGTACGTGCCGCGATGGAAACCATGATGCCAATCTTACGTAATGCGTTACAAGAAAGTGGCATCCATTTGGCTCAAGGCTCGGTTGGGCAAGATAACTTTAGTGATCAATCGAATGCGGATACGCACTCAGAGCAAGGTCACGAAAAAAATCTGTATGGCGGACAAACGCTTAGCAGCGTGACAAGTACTGAGATGGCGGCAGTGTCACCGACGACTTCCACCATTCGCACACGAGGTGGGATCGATACATTCGCTTAATTTTTAAACGAGAGGTGGTGATTTCGTAATTAAAGCGCCGAGTTACCCCCTTTTTGTTTCGTTTTTCCCCCCTTTAGTCTGGCTCAATCAAGCCATAATGCTAAAGATAACAAAGTAAAAAACCCCGAGGTGGGTTTGGTCTTCATAAATAGGAATTTTGCTAACATGTCGTCTTCAAGCAATACATCTAAGAATTCAAACAAAGGGTTGCTCGTGCTGTTCGCCCTTCTCGCCATTGCCGGTGCGGGTTTTGGTGGTTATACATGGTGGACAACGCAACAGACGGCAAATTCAGTTAATGAGGAAGAGAAATCACCTAAGCTATCCCAACCTATTTTTATGGATTTAGAACCTTTTACCGTCAACCTTCCGGGACTGAACGAATCCCCCGATCGGGTTCTGTATATCAATATCACGTTACGATTAGCAAATGAGAAATCACGCAAGCAACTGCATGATTTTCTACCTGAAGTCCGTAGCCGTTTGTTGTTATTGCTATCAGAGCAGAAGCCGAAAGCACTCAGTACTCATGACGGTAAATTGCAATTAATGCAAGCCATTAAAAAAACTTTGTCTCCAACTGTGATCCCCGGCGAAAACGATCAGGAGATCACCGACGTGTTATTTACGACATTTATTTTGCGGTAATTCAGATGAGCGATAATATTTTATCTCAGGCTGAAATCGATGCGTTGCTCAATGATGACGCACCATCGTCAAATGAATCAGCGACACAACCTAAAGACAAAGAGCAGGTTCGCCCTTACGACCCGAATACCCAACGTCGTGTTATTCGGGAGCGGATGCAATCACTCGAAATTATTAACGAGCGGTTTGCACGCCAATTCCGTATGGGGTTGTTTAATATGTTACGCCGTAGCCCTGACATTACTGTTGGTGGCATAAAAATCGAGCCTTATCATGAATTTGCTCGTAACTTACCTGTTCCTACAAACTTGAACCTTATTCATATGCCACCGTTACGCGGTACGGCATTATTCACATTCGAACCTGCGCTGGTGTATATCGCGGTCGATAACTTATTTGGTGGCGATGGACGTTTTCCTGTTCGCTCAGAAGGCAAGGAATTTACCAATACCGAGCAGCGCATTATTCATCGTATGCTGAAATTGGCATTAAGCGCTTACCGTGATGCTTGGAGGCCTATCGCTGATATTGATGTGGAATATGTTCGTTCCGAAATGCAGGTGAAGTTTACCAATATTACGACATCGCCTAATGACATCGTGGTCACGACACCTTTCTTAGTCGAGATAGGAAATACCATTGGTGAATTCAGTATCTGTATCCCTATTGCCATGATTGAACCGTTACGTGAACGGTTGATTAACCCACCTGTGGAGCAAGGACATCAAGAAAATGAAGCTTGGGTGAGTAATTTAGTCACCCAAGTCAAGCGCTCAGAGTTAGAGCTAGTCGCAAATTTTGTCGATATTCCACTGCGGATATCTCGCTTACTGCAATTGCAAAAAGGGGATGTTATCCCTATTGAGAAGCCAGATCGCCTCATCGTTAGTGTTGATGGCGTGCCTGTGTTGACCAGTCAATACGGAACCCAAAATGGCCAATATGCATTGCGTGTAGAACATTTGATTAACCCTGTTTTAAACACTCTAGATGAGGAAAGTACCAATGAGTGAGGCGAAGAATTCTCCTGATGCATCAACCAATCACGACAGTGAGGACTTATGGGCTGAGGCACTGGAGCAACAAAAGAAAGCGGAATCCGCCTCTGCCGGTGCACAGGCGTTTGCAAATCTTGATGGGCAAAATGCACTCAATCAGCTTTCTGATATCAATCTTATTATGGATATCCCCGTTCGCCTCTCTGTCGAACTGGGGCGCACAAAAATGACGATTAAAAAGCTATTAAGTTTGTCACAAGGCTCTGTCGTTTCTCTCGATGGATTAGCCGGTGAGCCATTGGATATTCTCATTAATGGTTACTTAATTGCACAAGGTGAAGTTGTAGTCGTTTCTGATAATTACGGTATCCGTATCACGGACATCATTACACCTTCAGAGCGTATGCGCCGTTTAAGTCGTTAATAAGACAGCGGAGACTAGACTGAAATGAAAACAACACCTTTTATCAGCCAGACCGAACAACCTAGCAGCCAAATATCCCCTGCGATTAGCAATAGCGATAGTTTAGTGCAAGTTTCAGGGGCGTTAGGTGGCATCATTTTGTTGATATTGGCCGGTGCTTGGCTAGTGAAAAAACTTGGTTTTGCGCCTAGAAATTTAGGTAAACCCTCATTAATAAAAGTCAAATCGAGTTGCTCACTAGGCAATAAAGAGCGTGTTGTTGTGGTTGAAATGAATAACGAATGGCTGGTGCTTGGTGTCACGGCACAATCTGTTAATTTACTCCATCAATGCCCAGCTAAAAATGAAACTGCACTCACTTCAGTGACTGAGCCACTCACATTTCAGTCTATCCTAAAGAAAAAACAAGATGCCGCCAACCATGCGGCTTCAAATCTCTCTAATTATAACTAACTGGAAGCGCTCATGTTTTCTGTGAAATCCCCAGCAATGATCGCTTCGTTATTATTGATGCTGCCTATGCAAGCTCTAGCATCATTACCACCTGTAATCAGTCGAACATTACCCGATGGTGGGCAAAGTTGGTCGTTACCTGTCCAAACCTTACTTTTTCTAACATTGCTGGGTTTTATCCCTGCACTGTTATTGATGATGACAAGTTTTACGCGCATTATCATTGTGCTAGGTTTGCTGCGTAATGCGCTTGGAACCCCTTCTGCACCACCAAACCAAGTACTATTAGGCCTTGCGTTATTTCTCACATTTTTTGTGATGTCGCCTGTTGCCGACCAAGCCTATCGTGAAGCTTATCAGCCATTTAGTGAAGATAAAATCAGTTTAGAAACCGCTTTAGAACGCGGCACAGCCCCCTTTCGTACTTTTATGTTAGGGCAAACTCGAGAAAGTGATTTGGCTCTTTTTGCACGCATTGCCAAAGTCGGTGAGATCCAAGAGGCAAAAGATGTTCCAATGCGGATTTTAGTACCTGCATTTATCACTAGCGAACTAAAAACCGCATTCCAAATTGGTTTCACTATTTTCATTCCATTTCTGATCATTGACTTAGTGGTTGCCAGTGTCTTGATGGCGCTTGGGATGATGATGGTACCACCCGCAACTGTCTCTTTACCGTTCAAATTAATGCTTTTTGTTCTGGTTGATGGATGGCAATTATTACTCGGCTCTTTATCACAAAGTTTTTTTAATTAAGGGATCACAATGACACCCGAATCGGTTATGGCCCTGGGCACTGAAGCAATGAAAATTGCCTTAATGTTAGCGGCCCCACTATTGTTGGCGGCACTCGTTGCAGGATTGACGATCAGTTTGTTGCAGGCTGCAACCCAAGTGAATGAGATGACGCTGTCATTTATCCCTAAAATTTTGTCGGTCATCGCGGTAATTATTATTGCAGGGCCTTGGATGCTCAACCTATTACTGGATTATATGCGTACGCTATTCAGTAATCTGCCCTTTATTATTGGCTAATCATGTTAACGATTACCAGTGAGACACTCACACTCTGGTTAAGCCAAGGTTTCTATCCTTTTATACGCCTTTTAGCGCTGTTTGGTACAGCGCCCTTTTTTAATGAAAAGCAATCCATTACTAAGGTACGAGTTATCTTAGCGTTTTTTATAATCTTAATAGTTTCTCCGCAACTTCCTGTCGTTAACATTCCCTTATTTTCAGCGATGGGGTTATGGGTCATCGTACAACAGATCGTGATTGGCGTGGCTATTGGACTGACCATGCAGATGGCATTTGCGGCTGTGCGCCATGCCGGTGAAGTGATTGGTTTACAGATGGGGCTATCTTTTGCAACGTTCTTCGACCCAACCGGTGGGCCAAATATGCCTATTTTGGGGCGTATTCTAAATTTAATTATGTTGCTGCTTTTTCTCTCATTTGATGGGCATTTATGGTTAATTTATATTCTTATTCACTCATTTGAATTGATCCCAATTCAAGTTTCCCCTCTTAGTCGAGATGGCTTTTGGTCATTGGCTCAATTTGCGAGTAGCATTTTTATTAATGGATTAATGTTGGCATTACCATTTATCACGCTGTTTCTGATACTTAACCTTGCTCTCGGTATTCTTAACCGAATGACTCCGCAGTTATCGGTGTTTGTGGTCGGTTTTCCACTGACTCTAACTATCGGTATCAGTATGCTTGGGTTAATTATTTCGATTCTTCCTCGTTACAGTGAACGACTGATTCATCAAGCTTTTGAGCAGCTATCCTTGATGTTTGGGTTACTTGGGGGGTGATTCAGAAGATGCGAATTATTGAAATATTCATGGTCATAAATAATTAAGTAGGATAGAAACATCCTACTTATGTTCTTTTATTGAGTTATCAAAAAATACATTTTCAAAAGAATGATAACATTATCCGCAATAACATCTCTTTTAAATAAAATATTATAAAAATTTCAATCATCATAATTATCCCTCGTTTTATACACTGCACCAGACAAGGGAAAATAGTAACAGTAAAATTACCGAGGTATTATTCACAAAAAATAACACACAGAGATAAAAATCATAATTGAATTTTAACTAGTCTTAAATACTATTAAGACAATAAAAATCTAATAATGGTTATTCTAAAAGCTGCTCATATAGCAGTGAACATATATAAATAACAGTAAAATTACCGATTTCTAAGCTGACCTACGTCAGTAACTATGTTATTCCCCAATAATTCAACCTAAGCATCAAAATGTATATTTATGGCTATCTCAGTCTATTCTCTAATTTAGTATTAAAAACAAAAAAGTAAAATCTTTATTTAAAAAAAACTCATCAGAGAATTATCATAATTTGTTAATCTATATTTAGGATATATTTAATTTTCAAACCACCTATACAACAATATAGGTAGCCTACTGACTTGTAATCAAAAAAAGTGAAGCGACAGCGTCTGCTTTTCTCCGAGGTCAGTTATCGATGATGGCTTTTTAGCCCATTAACTTAGCTAAGCCTGGTTAGGTTGGGCTTCTTTTGACGGTGCAATCCAAAATATCCCTAGTCCGTTGATTGATGCTCTTATCAGGTACACGTTGTAATCTTTCGATACTACGGCGTGATTCAGAGATAGAGCCGAAAAACGCTAATGGCGATATTGAGGTGTTTCGAGTTAATTCGAAAAAAGAGCTCCGCTTAAAAGGTGGAATTTTGCCCTATTCTATTTATGATCGGCTGTCCGAAGTTGACCAAGGGACTATTGTTGATAATAAACGCTTAGGCCGCACATTAGAATTGATAAAATTGGTTCAGGATAAATGGTAATACGCGTTCTCAAGGTGTTCCTCCGGATAATGGGCCATCTAACGGACGGAAAAGAAGCCTAAACGCATACTCAATCATGATGATATACTTGAAGCCTTAACTCAACTTCAAACTCGCACTGAGGAAATATTTGTTTTATTTCAGTAGGATGCTTATCTCAGAACTCAATTGATAATCGTTATCAAATTGGTCATAAAGATGAAGTCTAAGTGATTGAGGCTAACTAATATGGTTCTTTTCGTGAGCAAAGTACCTCATATAAACCAGTTGTATTTACAAAGCCGATTGATAAATCCTCGCCTCTATTAGCGGTGACTTTGGACGAAAATAAAGAATTAGAAGCTACCTTTGTATTTTATAGAACAAGCCAAAATGGTCACCTTGAAAAATATTATAAAATCAAGCAGATGTTTCATTTTTCTAAGCTGCCTATGCGGCAGTGAACGGACGAATAAAAGGACGGGCAACTTGCTTGATTTTCTAAGCTGCCTATGCGGCAGTGAACATTTCAGCCATGTTTTGCCACTTTTTAACTTCTTTCTAAGCTGCCTATGCGGCAGTGAACTCAGTATTATTCAATTAGACGAAACGCAAGGTTTTCTAAGCTGCCTATGCGGCAGTGAACAAGACTTTGAGGCTAGATGTGTTCAGGCTTTTTTTCTAAGCTGCCTATGCGGCAGTGAACGCTAAAAAGGACTACATTCTTGCTTCTCAAAATTTCTAAGCTGCCTATGCGGCAGTGAACAATAACTCCACCACGGCAGATGCAATGTTAAATTTCTAAGCTGCCTATGCGGCAGTGAACTATAGCGTATCAAATAAAAAATAAGTCACAACAAACAGTTAAAGCTATTTTTATCAAAATACCTTCTTTTTTACAGTCTGCTGCAACTTATTGTTTTTATGTTTAATTTTTAAAGAGCAAAAAAACAAGGGTAAAAAAGGTCAAAAATGTGGAACGGTGGCAACCTCTTCGCCTTTCCCCATAGACTGACTTAACCCATAACAATTAAACGTGCCTGCCTTTGCTTCCTTCGCAGCAACACACCGAATAAAGAGTGGAAATGGACGATGCCCATCGCCTTCTGTTTTAGACTTTGTTTGCTGACTTTCCATCCAAATAAAAGGTAAACGACTACGCGTTTGAGGCTCTTTTATTGCGCTTAAACAGACTTCAATAGGCTGCCCTGATTTTACTGAATACAGTTGAGCTTTCTTATACCTATCCAGTTCAAGACGCTTTGCACCTTTTACATGTTGACGCACATAACTAATTGGCGTGGCATGCTCTGGCACCGCTTGAATCGACTTAATATGCACATAATCCGCTAACCTCATTAGCCAGTGACTGATATTTAACTGAGTCAGCGTTTTTTCAGTCTTTGCGAGCAAACGCAATTTTTTTCCTAACCGGAAGCCAACACTTCCATATTCAGGAAATGCAACCGCAACTTCGCTATCACCGGCCTCAGACTTATTTTCTACCAACGCAATATGTATTTGCTGATAGACCTTTTGCCATAAAAAGTCCAACGGTATCGTCGAATCAGGCAGTAATGTGATCTCCTGATAATAGTCCATAGTTCACCTTATTTGTCACTTTCCCCAAAGACACCACCACGCACCAAGACCGCCATAACATAGTGTTCATCTTCGAGTCGTGCCAATTTTTCACCACGAGCCCATTTATCAAAATGCGTATAAAAGTCCTGTTTATCGCTAGGAGTTCGATATGCACGACCAAGGTTAGTCACGGCTCCATAAGGTTCAATAGCAATTGCCCCCGCACTATTAACTTCATCGTTATAATCAGGATACCAAGTATCGATAGAGCGTAGAGCATTGCCTATTTTTTGTGAATGCATCGCCGCATGACCGTTCACATGATAAAGGATCTTACTTTTATCACCTTTACCTTTATCCAATACCAACTCTTCACTAGGATAAACTTCCTGAGACTGCCCGAGTTGGGCATAGGTGGTAATTTCAAGAAGTAGTGCCCCTTCACTGTTTGCCAGTGCAGCAGCAATTTTAGCGCCTAACTCATTCACTTTATCATCTTGCTTTTCAAAACTACGAATGCTGTATTGTGTCGCATCAAATGTCCATTGCTGCTCTTGCCCTTTATTTAATACTTTCACTTCAACTTCAATTTTTTCAGCGCCCACGCGGTTGCGCCATAAGAAGCGTGCATTAGCAATATTATGCGCATAACGGCGACCAAGCTCACGGAAACCTTCCCTAGCAATATATTCTTTTGCCGCTTTAGTATAACTTTCTTTAAAAGAGGCATTATTACAAGCAGATGGCGTCTCTACACCCCCCAAAATTTTGAGTGTAAATTGATGCTTTAACGTATCTTGTTGAGTGCCTAATGCACAAGCATCAACTGTTTGTAAGTTGGCTTTTTCTACTTCAGCGTTCAATTTTAATGGGTCGTTTTTAACCGGACCTTTTAAACGATTTGAAATGGTACCTCGGACTGACTTTTCTTGTAGCACGAGCGGTGTACATTGTGATTTATGATCCCAACTCGTACCATAAAAATAACCATCTGAAGGAACTAATTTTTTTTCAAATGCCAGTACTGATGCTACATCATTATTCTTCGCCATTGTTACTCTCCGCTCGTAAAATATTTTGATTCAACTTGTTGGCATAAATAGAGACTATTTTCTAAGTTATTACTGTATTTCCATAATATTTCATTGGGATGGCCTATCTTATTGACCATGACAAATTGACCAAGCGTCACAAGACTTTCCGCAAACCGATGGGGAACGTTTGGGTCTCGTTGATTTTTAGCCTGACCTAATGGGGAAATACCTTGGTAACCTGTCGCTATTGGTACAATCCAGCCCGCTGTTTTACGCTGAACTTTCCACTCATAGTGTTTATTTTTTGATTCATTTTGACTGTCTACTTCAACGCATTGATTATGGACAGTCACATAGTCTAAAAGCGCATCCATGGCATCTTGACCATCTTCCATTGCAGATACCATTAAGTCTCTACGCTCAATCAAAGCGTAGCCGGGCATTAAACTATTGAATAAGCTACGTCTATATTTCCCCATATCATCATTGGCAGGCAAATAATGCATCTGAGGCAGATCCACAGACAAAATATCGCCACCAGCCAGTTTCATCATTGGGATTAGCTCATAAATCCGGTCAACGATTGATTTATCCGTTAACACATTACCGTACTCATCATTTCTATCTGAAAATTCAATCAGTAATGAAACGTCTAAATGACACCGGGCTTCTTCAATAAACGCTGAACGGTTACCCTCTTTATCGAGTGGGTTACCCGTACCGACGATTGAACTTACAAAATCACTAGGACCTTTATACGTTTGTAAATTACATTCGTGGCTGATAACCGCGATTGACTCGAGTTGTAATTCTAAAAAGCCTATCTTTCTTAATTTAAGCTCTAGCGCATGCATAAACCCTAGCCATGCTGTCATGGCAGGAAAACCGATAGTGAATGGACTTGATAGCGCATTAGCATTATGAACTTTCAGATGTGAGAGCTTTATTAGATTCATTGAATTGTTCATCTCAATAATTCCTTATATCTCGCAACAACATCAACAATGGCATTAAACTCATCGTTACCTAAAAATAATGCTTTTTTGCCATTAACTACCTTATAGCCTGCAATAAATTGACGAGCAATTTCTGGAATTAATATTTCGAGCCAGTCATCCGTATTATCTCGTTGTTCTTGATTATCTGGAAATAACCATGTTTTTTGATAGTTGGAAATCTTATTTGGTAATGTGATATTTTCCTGTTCCAAAGCACGGCGAACTTTCCACATCATGACGATAATATAATCCACATATTCTTGAATTCGGTTATCTCGGTATTCAATAAAGCGGTTACCTCGTTTATCTTTCGGTAAGTTAATTAATCCATGGAAAGCTTGAAATGTTTCCTTGGTGTGCCATGGATTTATCGTATCAGTAAAAAAATTCGTTTTTGGTAAACGTGTTTCTCGAATATTCAACACTGGGGGCAAAGAAAGCAATAAATGGGCTTTCCCTGCATTTTGATTATTTAAAACTGAAATATTTTGTGGTTTAGTGCCACCAAAACCAATGGTTGTGAGCCCATAAATCTCTTTAAAACCTACCTCGCTATATTCCCCTTTACGTTTTAGATCACGTAATGTCTTAGTCTGTTCAGAAAAACGAATATCATCAATGCGGCGGCGCATTTCAAACAACAATCCTGAAGGGGTTAAAATAGACAATAAGTGATAGTCTTCGTCATCAAGCCACACCGGAAAATAGACTTGTTTGATTTTTGAACTCGTCACCACCGAATCATCCGTTGCGCTCATTGCCAAAAAACCATTTCTTATCTCTTGATAAGACTCGTTATTCAGAGTTAATAACGTTTTTGCAAGTTGCGTTTCCGCTTCAATATGCGCTAATAACGTTGCCCCATCTTGCATCTGTAATGTAAGAAATTTATAGACATCTAATGCCGCTGCATTACCTAATGCATCAGGCTCTACAGCAACATTGCTTGAGCGTAAAAAGCCATCATTCGCTTGCTTTGCATTAGCGATAATTGCACTAACATAGCCATTTTTATTTTTACGTGCGCTAGGATGGCTAAAGGTACACGGGTGAGTCGAAAGCGATATTTGCCCTGCTCGTTTTGCCGCATTCGGTAACCATTGCGATAAAGCAAAAGTATCTTCACACTGTTGCTCTATTTGATGCACTTCTGCTTCACTCATAGAAGCTTTTAGATTCTTTTTAAGCCAGCCTTCTTTGCGCTCAGCAAAAAAGGCTTCTATTGCTGGATCTAACATATTTTGGCCCTTGTGACTTAACTTATCTATTAATCTAGCTTATACACAGATAGCTCCCCACTTATCTCAAGCTATATCCTATTTCCCCATCTGATAAACATCACGTTCAAAAATAAGTAGAAATACTCCTTTTTTGCTAAGTGATGCAAACTACCTTTTTATTGGGTATACCCCCATCTGGTCATCATAACGATATCCATCATGTACATTTAAACATTTTAAAAACGTTATCTCGCCATAAAACCGTGAAAGTGAAGTGATTTGCTCTGCTTCCTCTGTCTGGGATTCGAGAGATTTCGCATAATCCCGAACTAACCAAAGCCTCTTTTTCATTGACTCAGGGAACTCTATGAAATGAATTCCATTCTGAGCCCCCACATTAACCCAACCATTTTCGCGATGATATTCACTAAATTGCATTTCCCCTCTTGGTAAGATTTCCAACACCAATCGAAAAGAAGGGGCGCCGCTACGAAAAGATGCTATCTGTTGAGATATTGCTGTCATCCACCAATTACCATGGGTATAACCCCAAATATGAGATGCTGCATTACTGGGTATTGTTTGATGATTTGAACGTCGAGTGGTTCTTCTTGATGATGTTGCTGAGTTTTCTGCCCGTTTAGGCGGGAAAATATGCTCAATTTTAAATGTATACTTTATCGCTGCATGCTCTAAACAGGCCAAATTAGTGTGTTTTTTACTTTCATAACTTGCTTGCTTTTGTATTCGAGGGATCGCATCAACTGATTTGTTCAATTGTTGTTCATCAACCAGTTCGTAAAGATCATGAGTCGATAACCCTAAATTAATATATCTATTTTCATAGCCGGGTCGAGAAAATGGATTATCATTGCCTTCTTCAAACCCTTTTAAGTTGTATTGCAATAACGCCATATTAGGTTGTGCCACTTCCCCTTCTCGATGACGACGAACACGCCCAGCGATTTGAATAATAGAACGCCAGGATGAAGGCTCTACCACCGCCCAATCAAAATCATGATCGCGCCCTACTTCTTCTACTGGTGTAGCAACTAGAATAAATATCAGATGCTTAGCTTTCCCCTCTGCACTGACTTGTGCGATATGTTGGCGAATGATTGCATCATTTAGCGCATCAGGTTCTTCTCCTGATTTTTCCTTACGTTTTAAAACACTATCTAAATGTTGTTCCTGTTCATGCCGTAGCAATAGAACTTGCTGGCTATGGTAAGCCATAGTGCGGATCTCAACCTCATCAGGGCACTCACACTCAAGTAAGAAACGCGTTAGATCAATACAAGGTAAAATATTGGCAACACGGATTACGCCAAATGAAACTTGGATACCCGTGCGTTTATCAAGAAAAGCATGGTAATGATGTTGGGTTAATACAGCATTGAGGATGTGATTAAAATAACATTGCTGACTCTCTTGCGTATTATCCTTTGGTGTAGGAACTATTAATGCCTTACGGCGTGCAGGTTGCTGCCCTAACACTTTGGCTCTTTTATCAATAAACTTGCCATGGTACTGCTGATAAAAGTAAGGGGTATTTTCATCATTAGCCACAAGCGTAGCAGCTAGCGTTGAAGATTTACATTTCTCTTTTACGGGGTCATATTCCCCCTCATCAATCCACATACAACCAATCTCTAAAGACTGTTGACGGCTTTTTGCATGAGCATGCCACCCAGATTGATAAGCATGAAAGTAAGCCAAAGCAGTATCTGGGGTTATTGTAGCGGAAGAGATCATCACTTTACGCCCAAGTAACCCAACCATATGGATCAGACGCGCGATGGCTGCCGAGTCAGCCTCAATAAAGTCATCGACCTCATCAATCACAAGATCTGAAGACATTAAACGTAAACAAGGCAGAATATAACGGCCGCCACGAATGGTTTCAGTAGCCCCTATAATATGGTCGATAGTACAAGCTAATACAGGAGCATAGAGTAAAGCCCTATCTTTCTCCCTTGTCAGTACGGTGGATAATACTTCTTCTGGCAGAATACCTGACCATTTATTCTCATCCCATCTGAGCATTTCTTCATTTTCATCAAATAACATTTCTTGTGATTCAGAGCCAGTTTGGTGAGGCTTCAAATCATTTGATTCGCTATTAGTCTGATGTGAAGAGGTGTCATTCGAGGCTTCTGATGCATTTTCATTCTCTTTTGCATTCTGATGCAGTTGAGCCACCGCTTTAGAGCCAATTAAAACCGCAAGATCCCTTTCGCCTAGCCCAATCTTGTTTTGATCTTTATACTCATCCCCTGTTTGTAACGTTAATGTGCGTAACCCTAACGCTAAAATATAACGTAGACTCTGCTTATCTTCAGATAATGCTTGCATGATTTTGGCATTAGCCCGCGTTTTACCGCAGCCAGTACTCGCCATATTGACAATAAAATAACCTTTAATGTCATCATTACGCTCTTTGCGGTATTGATAAATTGAATTAACCGCATCTTCTTGCCAACTAAATTTCCCTGTGCTGTTTTTATCATATGCAAGCTTTGGAACATCACTAGCAAACGGCGGTTCACTTTCAAAATAAGGTAATGTTTCTGCAATATCTCGAGCAGTTTCAGCGACCTTGACGAGATGTTCATCAAGTTTCTGTTTAAATGTAACTTGCGGAATATTGTTAATATTGCGGATTTTGTGTGTGTTGGCATAAAGTGCAATATCACTGTGCCATTGTGGGTCATTCCCTTGAGATGAGTAATTATGATCTCCTAGCATTAAGCAAAGGCGAGCATAGTGAGCGATAACTCGCCAACTCCCATCTGCCATTGCTTGTTGGAACAAAGGGAGTTGATTTTTTAAATCAGTTGCCGCTTGTTGAACCGCTTGGACCCACGCTTTGGAGTTACTCAATAAGCCATTAGGGAATTCAAAACACATCTTGATGCGTTGTTGAAATTGAGCATCGTCATTCCCGTTTCTATAGCCCCAACTTTGTTTTATCTTAGCCAATAATTGAGTATGCAAATTAATGGCTTTGTCCTGCCAATTACAAAGCTCTTGCTCATCTAAGAAAGGTAACTTATGGTGAGTTAAAATTAGCCAAGTCAACAACGCTGCCGCATCGGGTAATTCAGCGAGTGGATTTGATGCTAAACAATTATCGTTTACGCATTGCTGTAGCTGTGATTCATCCCATTCTTGGTGAATGAGCGCATCAAGCCATTTTTCCTCACTCTCTTCCGCTGAATGGATTTTAACCAATGAACTAAACAATATTGAGGACACCCACTCATGCCGAACAGGGTCACCTTTAAAAGGCATTTTAACGGCTGGATTCAGTTTATCTTGAAATAAGCGGGATGCTTTCCCCCAGTCATGGAATAAGGCTGCTAACCTAGCAACAGCGGCAATTAAAGAGAGATATTTCCAATCATTTTCAAATTCGCTGCCTAAAAATGATTTTTCAGTACGGTTCACCGGAACATGCCCCTGTGAATTAAATTTATTGCGATTCCCGACGACCCATAAAAGTTGAGAGCGTGATCGAGAGCGTATCCAATGACAGCTTACAGCAGTATTGCGACTGGCGCTTTGCCTCAGCATTTTTTTGACTGTTTGTAAGCCGTCTTCAGTGATGAGGGTTTGCCATGTGTTATCACCAATACGGTTAGCAAATGCATCCAATACACGTCGTGTTCTTTTTAGTGCATGTTTTTCACATTGCGAAACAAAAGTGACCATCATAATTTAGGCTCCTGAATTTGTTGCTCTGAGCCGGTTTGTAACGCAATCGTTTTAACGGTATCAAAAAGAAAGTCTAAGGCGTGATTATCGATGAAAGATTGTAAGATTTGCTGGCGGAACTCTTGCTCTGAGGCTCCCTCTTTAGCGCAAATAAAGGACCAAGGGAGAACGATGGCATCTTTAATTAAATCTGCGACATCAAATACCAGCGCGCCGCGTCGGGTTTTGCCATGCATAACCGCAAAACCGTGAGGGATCCCGAGTACCCATAAGCAACTCGCTGCCAAACCATATGCCAAATAATTACCGTGGTTTAAAAAGGCATTCGCTTTATCCATGGCTTGATGTTGACGTGTGAAATTTTTTTGCCCCGTGTTATTTGCTGCATATTTATAAAGTGCCTTCGTTAATTGGGCTTCTGTGAGTAATAGCGTCTGAGGGTCATCCGCCGCCTCAGTTCGTGTATGAAAGGTTTCTAAGGCATTTTGGATCAACGTATCATTATAAATAAACCCTTCATTCTGCAACTCTCGGGAGCTTTGCCAAGTCTTCTGTAAATAGCTGATGCGAGATCGTTGTAACGTTTTAGCGGCAGCTAAACGCTTTTTATCATCGAACCAAAAACGCATCCAACCTTGCAAATATTCGGTTGGCCGATATTCACTTTGTGGTGTTAACCATTCTACTTCCGTTGACATATATAAAGGTGTGCCACCGCCACCACAAAAACCAACCAGTACCCCAGCCTGTGAAAGCATTCTCATCGCAGCTTGAGTAATAGAGGTGCCAGTGCCTAATAGCAAAACTGTTGTATTCGCAATGGGAATATTGAAATAGAGGTTTTCATTTTTCGCTTCGGTGAAGTAGAGAACTCGACCATCTTTTTGCATAACGCGGCAATGCTCTAAATAGTACATATTAGCGCGCTTGGAATGAAGGATAGTTTTTAAATCAGCGGGAGAAAAGTCATCCATGTTGAATTAGCCTTCCATTGACTTGGTTAAATCATATGACTATTTAAATACAGTTTAACTTAAGTGTTGTCTATAGCTATCCATTGTTTGTAAAGAGTACATGGTGATTTTGGGAAGCTGATCGCAAAGCGTTTTATCAAAAATAACTTATTGCTTGTTTTAGCGTTATATCATTGTACGAACGATGATGACTATCAGGCGATGGGGATTCAGTTAAGCCGAAGTATTGATAATGCAAATGTCAGTCCAATCATCTTTTTTACGGGTAAAAATCAACGGTTGTTAGGTGATGTTTCGATGCTAAAACCGCTTGAGGAAAAGGTGAGCTGACGTTCGTTCTGTCTATTATTTTATCCGATTCATGTATAACGGATAGAATCATAGTATTACGAACCTACAACTATCATACTTTCAATATCAATGCCGCTCATTTTCTGGAAGAAAATAAATAACATGAGGCTCCGCCCTCTGGCTATTTTCTTCGGCTGAACGCTCATCAGGAGAAAAACAAAAGCCTACCGCCCTCGTTTGACTCGGTTGGTCAAATCGTTTCTTGCCACAAAACAAGTTTGTGCCTTTTAGCGATTTCGCATCGTTTTACCTGTTAGTTTGCATGATGTTAAAAACGTACTCAGAATCCCGCAAAACCGTTCTAAACTTTCAACGTATATTTGGATGTTTTATAGGGTGAACTGAAGTTTTAGAGGCTAACTTCATATTTTATCGAACAAGTCAGAATGGCCAGCTTGAAAGCATTATGGGGTAAAACTTACAGGAGTATCATTGGTTGATATCTCAGACATATTTCCGGATTCAATAAAAGATAATGACTCTATATGCCATATCAACGAATTCAAATGAAATATGAGTCGATATCACGACGCCATTTAATAGCGAATACATCAAAAGATATATATATTACTTACACATATCTTTTGATATCACATACTCTGTTGGTGCAAATATAGAGCTTTTATAACACTCAGTATAACCTTTTGATGTTAAATTAAATTTGATTTCAAAACAAAAGAATAAACTAATAAAAGCGCCAATTATAACTATACCAGCTAAATAGTTAGCCGCTTTTATAGTTTTTTTTGTTGGCTTTTTTTTAAACGCCAAAATAAATCCAAAATATGAAAAATATAAGACTATTGGTGCTCCAAAGCCAAATAGTCCCGTTAAAAATGAAAATAATATTCTATCTTTCATTAAAAAGTAATCAAGATAATGAGATACTGATACATACACCCCGTATAATGCCAATAAAAACAATATAATAGAAGATATTAACAACTTTATGTCCGGATTAGAAACCACGACTACATAACCCCCAAGTAGTGAACATTTGTTGTGGATGCCCTAATGGTACAGGTTTATTTGGCCTTTTAGATTTCAAAGCGTTAATAATTGATTCACTGATACCAAATTCATCATCCAGTTTATATAAAGCATATGAAATCAATGCACCTGTTACAATACCTCCTGTCACTGCCGTTGTTATTTAAGCAGCGATAGCGAATTTTGTCATATCCATGATTACTGTCCACTCCCCATTAATTGAGACACATCAATTTAGAGTTTTCTAACTGTTTACGATATACCTCTGGAGGGAGGTGATTTAAGCTTTCGTGCGTTCGATTTTGGTTATAATATTATTGCCAAAACCACACCATTTCACGTAGTTGGCTTAATGACTCAAATAAATATGCATTTAGAAATTCACGGCGGAATGAGCCATTAAAACGTTCGATAAAGCCATTTTGTTGTGGCTTACCGGGTTGAGTATGACATAGCTCAATTCGATTATTTGCACAATAATTCAATAGCGTCGCTGAAATCAGTTCAGGGCCATTATCGACTCGGAGCTGTTTCGATAACCCTCTTTCTGCTTTTAAACCTTCAAGCACCCTGATGACGCGCTCAGCCGATAATAAAGTATCAACCTCAATCGCTAAACATTCACGCGTTCCTTCGTCAATAATATTGAGTGTTCTGAAACGGTTACCACAAGATAAACTATCATGCATAAAATCCAATGCCCAATGAATATTCGGTGTTTTCTCAATTATTAGTGGTCTTTTTTCACGTACTGGTAGCACTTTTTTAATTCGACGTTTTAGATTTAATCCTAATCGACAATAAACGCGATAAACTCGTTCATGATTAAAAGGATAGCTTTGAAAGCTCAGTCGGAAATGGTATTTACAGAAACCTGATTGAGGTGATTTCACTAAAATCGCTTGTATGGCATCAATCACCACACTGTCTTTTTTATGCCAATCTAACGGCTGACGATAAAAAGTAGCTCGTGACAATGATGTCAGCTTGCACGCTTTAATGACTGAGCGCAGGACTTTTTCTCAGCCACTATCAACCCTTTTTTGTAAAGAGTTCCTTCATTGCATGATTTTCAAGGCTGACTTCTGCAAACATTTTTTGAGTTTTGTACTTTCTTCTTCAAGCTCTTTTAATCGTTTAGCTTCATTAGTTTCCATGCCGCCATACTTTGTCATGAATGTTATCTATCTCGGTATTGATTTGGCTAAAAATGTTTTTCAACTTTGTGGATTAAATCAGTCGGGTAAACCGGTTTATAAAAAACGCCCTGATCGTAAAACGTTACTACAGACCGTCGCGAATATTCCGGCTTGCCTGATTGGTGTGGAAGCCTCCACAGGCGCATTTTACTGGCAGCGTGAGTTCGAAAAACTGGGACATAAGGTAAAAGTGAGCAGTCCCCAGTATGTAAAACCCTTTGTCCGCGGGCACAAAAATGACGGTAATGATGCACAGACTATCGCAATTGCTCTGATGCAGCCAACAATGCAGTTCGTTCCCCCAAAAAGTCCGGAACAGCAGGATATTCAGGCCTTGCACTGGGCAAGACAGCGTATTGTTAATCACCGCACTGCGACAGTCTGTCAAATCAGAGGACTACTGCTTGACCGTGGAATAACAATCGGTACGGCAGTCTCAAGGGTTAGTCACGATTCTGGAGGACACAAAAAATGGTCTTAGTACCAGAATGCGCAGAACGATAGCAGAACTCTATGATCTTTTTAGCGATCTTGGTCGTCGTATAAACTTTTTTGATAAAAAAATTGATACTGTTTTCCGACAATCTGAAGCCTGTCAGCGGATTGCCAAAGTTAAAGGTATTGGCCCTAAAACAGCAACTGCAGTTGCTGCTGCGATTGGCAAAGGAACTGAATTCAAAAATGGTCGTCATTTCGCTGCCTAGTTAGGACTTGTACCAAGACAGCACTCCAGTGGCGACAAATGTCTTCCACTTTCATCCCTGAACCAGCGAGTTTTAAGATATTAATAATTTGAGTTTCAGTAAAATGAGCTTTTTTCATCATGACCTCTGCAATTTTTAGGGCAGAAAATCTAATTATAGCTGTCTCATTTTAGGGGAAGTGGACAAGTACTTTATGGTTACTATCAAGATCCGTTTTAACGAAAATAAGAAAAACCAGTTACCAATCAGCACATTCGAAGCATTGAAAAATGAAGTAACAAAAAGATTAAGCGCTAAGTATTCTGATCTTAGGGTCGATATTAACTGGGGTACTCAAGATAATATATCTATTGATGGTCTTGGGTAGAATGAGAAGAAAACGTATATTGAAGAAACGCTGGAAGAGATATTCAATGATGGTGATTGGCTTCCTGAAACCCAAGAAGCCAAAGTGGAATATTTTAATAAGTAATATCTTAAATATTCAACCTAATTGTTTACAGATAATTACTCAATCCCTATACTTCTTGACTCTTTACTCTCAAATTTCAGTTAAGGATTAACTAATGAATTGGTATTTGGAAGTTATAAAAAATAATTATGCCAACTTTAATGGTAGAGCTAGACGTAAAGAATATTGGATATTTAGTTTAATCAATTTCATAATCATTATCCCTTTGTATCTTGTAGTTTTAGCCTCTACAAACGACTATACTGGAGATATAAATGGTTTGGGGATCGTAGCTCTAGTCCTCCTGATGATTTATTGCGTAGCTATTTTAATACCTAGCCTTGCAGTAACTGTTAGGCGCTTACATGACATAGATAAGTCAGGTTGGTGGTATTTGCTCACATTTATACCTTTTGGTGGTCTTGTCATTTTTGTGTTTACATGCCTTGATGGAACCCCAGGTAACAACCGATTTGGCTCAAACCCTAAAGAATAAATATACACATGCGCCAACTACTCGAGATGGCGCATTAATTTTTATTGTCCTCTATCTGTGATGCAGCTTCAAGCTTAGCATCTCTCTTTGCTGCTTCTTTTGCTAATCGCTCTGCTTCTGCTTGTCGCTGATTGTAGATTAAATTACTTGGCATTTCGACAAGCATATCAATCCAACGTGAATCAGGAACGTCGCAGGGTTCGTAGTTTTCGTAGTAAATTGACTTACTTTCTTCATCAATTTGCTTAATGCGTTTGTTTTGGAAACGTTCATTTCTAAGCTGCCTATACGGCAGTGAACGTTATTGTTCCAACTGCGCTTTGTCATTTTTGTTTCTAAGCTGCCTATACGGCAGTGAACCTCTTAGCCAACGCATAATTTTCGTCATGTTTTTTCTAAACTGCCTATACGGCAGTGAACTTACACAAATCGGCTTTAGCGCTGACACTTTTTTTCTAAGCTGCCTATACGGCAGTGAACACCCTGGTCAATTATAAAGTGGGCTTCTAATTTTTCTAAGCTGCCTATACGGCAGTGAACGTTGGTTGTAATCGAGGGCTGGACGAATAAAATTTCTAAGCTGCCTATACGGCAGTGAACGAACTAGGTGTAGGCGTTCGTGACTTAGCTAATTTCTAAGCTGCCTATACGGCAGTGAACCTTGGCTTTCTTTAAATCGCCTTTCTCTAATTTTTCTAAGCTGCCTATACGGCAGTGAACAAGAATATAAACTTATAGCCATTGAATCTAATTTTCTAAGCTGCCTATACGGCAGTGAACAATTAGCTTACCAAACAAAATCCCTAAATAACAATTCGTTAGCCTATTTTTTAGAAAAATACCTTCTTTTTTATGACACTTAGTAACTTATTGTTTTATTGGCTAATTTTTTAAAGAGCAAAAACAAAGGGTAAAATAAAGAGTAAATCATCTTAAGAGAAATGCAATATAGGATAAGAGAAAAGAAAATAATTGTAGGGAAAAATAACGATACGGTAATTGCGCCAGCCTCAAATGAGTTGAGACTGGCACACGTCTTAGCGACCACCAAATAATGACATGCTATTTAAATCTTTAAAAATATCTTGCGATGCTTGGAACATAGCCATTTCTTTATAATAGTCTGTTGTGACTCCAGTCCAATTTGTATCCAACAACTCACTTATGCGCTGACTATTTTGAATACTTCTTGTATCTGCTAGAAAGTTTAACTGATCAATTTCTTGTAGTTGCAACCCCTGCTTCGACTCAATATTTGAGATTTTATCTAACGCTGATTTAACCGCTGTATTGGCGCTATCTAATGCTTTTTGAGCTGCCTCTTTTTCGCTTTGTGTTGCTTGGTCTTGAGGCGTTTTCAGCGCAGCAATGCCTTCATTTAACGCTTTGAAAACATTCACGACATTATTGCTATCCGTTGCAAACACTTGTGCGCCAGTAAAGTAAGTGGTCATTTCGCGATCGCTGGATACATTCTGCATAATCGCTTTATCGCCGCCTTTGTAAATCACATCGCCCGCAGCATTCACCTCAAATGGTGGCTTGTCAGATTTATAACCTGCAAAAATATAGCGACCATTACCATCTGTCGTATTGCCTAACGCTACCAGCTGATCTTTCAAACCGCTTAATTGCTCCGCAAGTGACATTCTGTCACTATCACTCAAGCTACCTTGGTTTGAAGCTTGAATAATTGTTGTATCAATCTGAGTGGTAACCTCTGTCATCTGGGTCAACACGCTCATCTGTAGCAGCATGCCTGTTTTGGCAAAACCTCGACTTGCCACATATTGCTGGTTGCGGTTTTCAGATTGATTAACACGCACCGCCTGCGATGAAGCTTGGGGGTCATCCGACGGCTTGCTGACACGCTTACCGGATGCCAGTTGGCTACCCGCATCCATCCAACGCGCTTGAGCATTATTCATATCTTGCAAGCGCTGGTGATAAATCATATTCGTACTTAAACGCATAATAGAATCCTTTTAAATGACTAGAATTTAGAACGCTCTCATTAGGGCATTAAAGAGGTCATCTACAGTTTTTAGCACTTGCGCATTCGCATTAAAAAACTGTTGGATTTTTTGCATTTGAATGCTTTCTTCGTTCATATTGACGCCCGAAACCGCTTGCTCTTGCTGATAGAAACTTTCTGTCATTTTGTTTTGTGTTTCAGAGTCAATCTGTGCTTGCTTGGTTTGGTTGCCCACATCATTGACGATAGTGGCGTAATAATCGGAAAACGTTGATGTGCCCCCAATTAATTTTTGGTCTTGAAGCTTAACCAGCTCTTTTAGGTTATCATTATCACCAGGTCCGCTCCCTTTCTCACCCGCCGCCGCAAAATTTGCCGCATCGCTTATCAAAGATTGCATGCCATTGATGACGCCATTAACTGGTTTGACTAAAAACGAATCACCACTTTGGGCATTGTTTTGGGTAATTTTCAGCTCGATACCATCAAACTTCAATGTATCTGGGGTTGAGCGATCAACGGTAACGGCAAAGCCTTCAGGTAGTCGAGTGACATTCCACTCTTTACCATCAAAACGCATCTCATAATTATTGCCAGTGACTTGAGAGACGTCGCTATAGTTAAAATCAAATTCTGCTTTACCGCGGTTAAAGGTATTACTGACTACATTACCTTTGCCGATTTCGAAAAAGTCCTTACCCGGATTACCATTGGCATCAAAGCCTTTCTTATGTACTTCGTTGAATTTACTTGCGAAGACCAAGGCCAATTTATTGAGTTTTTGGTATGCAGGATCAATGACCTCTTTGCGAGAGCGTAATACACCGCTGAGCTCACCACCACGAAACGCATCGTCTGCAATTTCGCGCACTTGACCATTAGCACCAACAAAACCAATACTAAAGCGGCTGTCATCCTGTGAGGAAGGAACGGCCTCAAGGCGATTCGCATTTTCTCCAGTCACCAACGGTAAACCATTTGCAAAAGTGACGTTGTAGTTTCCATTTTGCTCAATCACTTTTACGCCAATCAATGAGTTGATCTCACTGACTAGGCGATCACGTACGTCCAGCAAATCATTAGGCTCTGAGCCGCTCACAGAGCGCACCCGCGCTATCTGTTGGTTCAAACCAGCGATTTTCTCTGCGTAGGTATTGATGTCTTTCACCTTAGTTTCAATTTGGCGATTAACATCACGCTCCATTTCTTGTAATCGTCTATCTGCTTCCTTGAACTGCCCTACCAGTGCATTTGATTTACCTAAAAAAACATCGATTAATGTTTTATCACTCGCATCACTGCTTGCGGCATCGAGCGCTGTAAAAAAACTCCCAATATTGCTCGAAATATCTTCAATATCATTAGTGAGTAAGTCATCGACTTGGCTGCTGTTTTTCGCATAAGCTTCATACTCACCACTACGAGCGCGTGATTGACCATATTGCTGGTTAATAAACTCATCAAACTCACGGCGAACATGGCTAAAATAGGTGCCGTTACCAAAATAACCGTTAGGTGTCATTGTGCCGGGATTCTCCCCGAAAACAGCACTTTGGCGATGATAGTAACCCACACCTGCGTTAGCTAAGTTATTTGAAATCACACTTAACCCACCCTGTGCGGCATTCACACCACTAAGTGCATTATTCATTACATTGTTCAGCATAAGCTTTTCCTTTATCTGCTGCTTATCGCCATGGTTCATCGATAATAACCGTCGCAATATCAACCCGAACTTTTTATTTATATTTCAAATAATTCGAGGTGCAGTTAGGTAACAAATCACTGTATCCTTGCAGCACCAATAAGCATCATCAATCGTGCTGTCACTTGAAATATGACGAATATAGTTAGTTATCGGAAAGATGCCGCAAATGTTTAGTGTTTACGGCACCTTTCAAGATGAAAATTTAAAAAATATCACTCAGATCGACGGTATAGGCTTGAACCGCTCGTGACGCCGCTTTGTCTGCCGTCTGATAGCCACGAATTTGATTGATCAGCGTAATTAATTTATCGGCATAATTAGGGTCTGTCGCATAACCTGCTTGGTGTAAGCGACGTGCTGCTACCTCAGGGGATTGCGCGTGTTTAACATCACGATAGCGTGGGTTCTCAGTCAATAAATTAATGTAATCGGCTATCGCTTCTTCATATGAGCCATACACACGGAAATCGTCTCGCATTTTGATGCTTTTGCCATTAATCACTTCCGTTGTCATAATATTGGTTACTGGCCCTTGCCAACTTTTACCCGCTTTAATACCAAACAGGTTATGGCTAGTTTTGCCTTCCGCCGTTAAAATTTCTCGACGCCCCCAACCACTTTCTAATGCCGCCTGAGCAAGGACCAAAAGGTGCGATATACCACTTTTCTGGCTGGCAACTTTTGCAGGCTCTATTAGTCGACTAATAAAATTTTGACTATTTAAAGAGAGGGATTTGACCTTCTGCATGGATGACGATAGAGCATCTCCTAACGGAGCAAAACGACGGACAATCTGCGCCATTGCTTGATTAGGTAGAGAGTCTATCAATCGATCATCCATGTTAAAGGGCTTCACTGGTACGTCTTCTGAAGATGTATCACCTTGCATTTGAGTTAGCTGCTGATACATCATTTCACCAAAGCCTAACCCTTTTTGTGACAGGTCTTGCGCAATTTGCTGATCATACATACTGGTTAGCATACGCGTCTGATCGGAAGAAAAAAGACCATCTTGCGGTAGTGCATCACGCATGCTTTTTAACATCATTTGTACAAACGTCGCTTCTAATTGCTGGGTGACTTGACGCAACCCTTTATCTGGCGAATCAGTTAATTCACGCTTTAAATGGCTGAGCGACTGCAAATCAAATGCGGCACCTTGCATTAATTGCATATCATTCATCAGATGATCTCCAGCTTAGCGCGCAAGCATCCAGCGCTTTCCATGGCCTGTAAAATCGACATTAAGTCGGTTGGCGTCGCCCCTAAAGTATTAAGTGCTTGTATCACTTGATTAAGTTGTACGCTGGCATTGACTTTTTGTAATGCGCCGCCTTGCTCCCTCACCCCAATATTCGTATTACGGGTAACAACGGTTTGCCCGCCTGCAAAAGGCGTGTTCGGCTGACTGACCTGAGTTTGCCTCTCTACCATCACCGATAAACTGCCGTGTGCTACCGCACAGCTTTCTAATGTTACACTGCGATTGATCACAACTGAGCCTGTTCGCGAATTTAAGATCACTTTGGCTTCGGCAATTGGCGTACGTACATTCAATTCTTGAATTTGTGCAAGAAAACGCACCTGATCACTATTGTTCATTGGCACACGTAGCTGAACTGTGCGTGAATCTAATGGTGTTGCGGTGCCTGCACCACGTAATCGGTTAATTGCATCACTAATATCTTGCGCTAATGTGAAGCTATCATCGTTCAGTTGTAAGTTAATAATGCCATTTTGACCAAAGCTAGTAGGTAGCTCACGCTCAATGGTCGCCCCTCCAGTGATCCGCCCACCAGCTAATTGATTGACTTTAATACTACTTCCCCCCGCACTCGCGCCAGCTCCACCAACTAAAATGTTGCCTTGTGCCATGGCATAAACCTGCCCATCAACGCCTTTAAGTGGGGTCATTAGCAAAGTACCACCTCGTAAGCTTTTCGCATTCCCCATCGAGGAGACCACCACATCCACGGCTTGTCCTGAGCGAGCAAAAGGCGGTAATTTCGCGGTAACCATCACGGCTGCCACGTTTTTCAACTGCATGTTAGTGCCAGGTGGCACGGTGATCCCCATTTGAGATAACATATTGCTCAAGCTTTGAGTGGTAAAGGGTGTTTGCATGGTTTGGTCACCGGTGCCATCCAGCCCTACTACCAATCCATAACCAATTAACGCGTTGTCACGTACACCCTGCACTGTTGTCAAATCCTTGATACGTTCGCTATATGCTGATGTAGCAAATAGACAAAGCAGCGTTAGCAGAAGAGTCACTAATTTATTCATTCGATTATCTCTATGGGTTTACAGCTCAATTTCTACCTAAATTAATAAGGCGAAACGTTTAAGAAAAAGCGTTGCAACCAGCCCATGGTTTGCGATTCATTAATATAACCATCACCAACATATTCAATACGCGCATCCGCCACTTGTGTGGAGCTGACATTGTTATCTGCGCCTATTGTGCGAGGGTTTACCACGCCCGAAAAACGAATCGACTCCGTTCCTTGATTAATCGCTATCCGTTTTTCGCCCACTACATGCAAGTTACCGTTAGCTAAGAGTTGATCGACCGTGACGGTTATGGTGCCTCTAAAGGTATTGTTGGCATTGGCTCCGCCTTTCCCTGAAAAATCACTACTGCCTTTCACATCCAGCTCTGTATTACTGCCGCCCAGCCAACCTTGCATAAAACCAGGCAAGATTGCGGCTAAGAACCCCGTTTTACCGCTGCGATTTGCATTCGCGGATGAGTTCTTACTGGCGCTCACATTCTCTTGCAAATTAATGGTTAAAATATCGCCTACATTGCGAGGTCGCCTATCTTCAAACAGTGGTTGGTAGCCGTAATAGGCGGGCTGAGCACTTTGAAAAATAGCGCCATTGGGTGCGGGGGCTGTGGGTGCTGTCGGTAACGCACTTGTTTGAGTATCCACCAGAGGACGAGGTTTGACATAAGCACAACCACTTGTGGCTAATACCAAAGCAATCACCAAAACCTTACTCGGTGAAAAGAATGAATCGCCCTTAATTTCAGGGGTAAAACCGTTTTTCGTCATCATGGTACTCTTTTGCTGCTGTGTCTGTTTTATCATCACATCAAATGCCTAGTTATCACCAAATGACAACTTACCTTCTCGAGCAAATTGTCATTTGGGATCAGGCCGCGCGTTATGCCATCAAATTACAGTTGCGTTAAGCGTTGTAGCATCTGGTCGGAAGCTGAAACCGCTTTACTGTTAATTTCATAGGCGCGTTGGGTTTGGATCATATTCACCAATTCCTCAGCCACATTGACGTTCGAGGTTTCAAGCATATGCTGATACAGCAAACCAGCACCATTCGTGCCCGGCGCGCTTTCATTTGGCGCTCCTGAGCTAGCGGTTTCCATGTACAGGTTCTCACCCATACTTTCCAAGCCCGCATCATTAATAAATGTTGTTAGCGTAATTTGCCCAATTTGCTGTGGTTGGTTATCCCCATAGACCGTGATTGAGACCGTACCATCACGTGCGATGGTGAGGCTATTGGCATTATCAGGGATGGTGATGGCAGGTACGATTTGGTAACCACTCGAAGTGACTAGCTGACCATCTTGGTTTGGCTGCAAAGCACCGTCGCGTGTATATGCATCCGTACCATCGGGCAACTGCACATGTAGGAAACCTTGTCCTTTGATAGCAATGTCGGTGGTGTTTCCGGTTTTATTCAACGCACCTTGGCTATGAATACGCATTGTCGCCACAGGGCGTGACCCTGTACCCAGTTGTAAACCTGATGGTAAAGAGGTCTGCTCAGAGCTCATTGCCCCCGGTTGACGAATATTTTGATACAGTAAATCTTCAAATACTGCACGTTGACGTTTGAAACCATTTGTACTGACGTTTGCCAAGTTGTTGGAAATAACATCAAGGTTGGTTTGTTGGGTATCAAGCCCAGTTTTAGCAATCCATAATGAACGGATCATCGTTATTCCTTACTGAAAATTAGCTAACGGCAAGCAGTTGGTTGGCTTTTTGTGCATTTTCATCGGCACTACGAACCACTTTCATCTGCATTTCAAAATACCTAGCGTTGGCAATCATCGACACCATCGCTTCTGCGGCATTGACATTGCTGCCTTCAATCACCCCAGATGTCACGGAAGCTCGCTCACTTTGTGCAAGCCCATTACCATTCGCCGCCGCGGCTTGTGGTGATAGATGAAATAAGCCATCTTCACCGCGAATTAAATCTTGCGGCTGAGCTTCAACCACTTTTAAGCGCCCTATCTGCCCTAACATTGTTGGCGGGTCGGTCGCCAATAAGGCCGTCACTGTGCCATCTTCACCGATGGTCAGTTCCGCATTCGGCGGCACATTGATCGGGCCACCATCTCCTTGTAGACGGCGCTCACCAATCACCAATTCACCGTCAGGTGAAATTTGAATGTTACCGTTACGGGTATAAGCTTCACTACCATCTGCAAGTTCAACGGCTAGAAAGTGTTTGTCGTTTAATGCCACATCCATTGGCCTACCCGTATAGTTGAGCGGCCCTTGGCTCATATCCGCTCCGGGCGTTGAAGCAACCACCAACGTTCGTGTTTGCTGGCTATCTCCATGAATAGGAACAGCCCGCATCGCCGCTAATTGCGCTTTAAAACCCGATGTGGAAACATTCGCAATGTTATTAGAAACAATCGCTTGGTTTTCAAGCGCATGTCGTGCGCCTCCCATTGCGGTATAAATGACATGATCCATAGCCACCCTCTACACTTAGCGTAAGTTAACCATCGTTTGCAGCATCTGATCTTGGGTTTTGATCGTCTGTGCGTTCGATTGGTAGTTACGTTGCATCACAATCATGTTGATCAGCTCTTGGCTCATATCTACGTTGGAAGATTCCAGCGCACCGCTCGTTAGCTTACCGAATTGACCGACGCCCGGTACGCCATCCATCGGGTTACCAGAGGCATTAGACGGTGCCCAAACGTTACCACCTTGTGATACTAAGCCATTCGGGTTAGCGAATGCTGAAAGTGCCACTTGCCCAACAACACGTTTTTGTTGGTTTGAGTAATTCGCCACGATCAAGCCGTTATCTTCGACTTTGAAATTGGTGTACTCACCTGCCGGATAACCGTTAACATCAATCGCACTCACCGATGATTCGCTGACTTTTTGCTGGCGTGTTTTATTTAGGTCAATCTGCAACGTACCGTTATTGGCACCATTTAGACCTTGATAATCAAACGCAAAAACGGCATTAGTTGGGCTATTTAGGCGGCCATTTCCATCAAACTCCATATCTCCTAATTTCTTAGCCACTTTATCGCCAGCATCTTTTGCATAAGCCGTCCATTTGTTATCGTCTGTTTTGACAAAGTAAACGGAGATTTCATGGGTATTACCTTGGCTATCAAATGCGGTCATGGTGGTACTGAAGTTATAGCTGCCAGTATCATCTGGGTTATTGATATCAAAAGGTTTGGATTTAACTTTGTCTTCAGAATTCAGGTTGATAGTCAGTTTTGCCAAATCAGAGGCTTGAGCATCCATCATATCTGTTGGGATATTTAGCCCTTGAGGAACACCACCACTTTGAACGACCACATTACCATTCTCATCCAAACCAGCCGGATAACCTGTCACCGTCATTCCTTGGTTGTTGACGAGGTTGCCGCTTTTATCGCGAATAAATTGCCCATCACGGCTATAAAAAATATCACCGTTTTGGTCTTGCACACGGAAAAAACCATTTCCTGAAATGGCCACATCCGTCGGTCTGTCAGTACGAGTGATTGGGCCATCTTTAAAGTTTTGGGTTACCGCGGCAACGTTAACCCCCAGACCTACACCTGAACCGGCAAACATATCGGCAAAAGAGGTGGTTGCACCTTTAAAACCATTAGTTGCGGAGTTGGCAATATTATTACCAATCGAATCAAGCCCCGCTGAGGCAGCATTTAAGCCACTAACTGCTTGTGAAAAAGACATGTTTTCTCCATGACGGTTGGGGAAATAAAATTAAGATGATGGATAGACTTTAAAAATGCTGCTAAGCGGCACACTTTGTCCTATACCAACATCCAATAAAGGAGCATCTGTACCCGGCGTGACACCATTAACTCGGGTATATCCCAATTTGGTGACTTCAATTTCTGCGCCGTTACTGACAGCCCTTACATCAAAGAAGTATTTGCTGTTCGTATCAGCAACGAGTTTTCCATTGTCATCGCGCCCATCCCACGACATGTCATAAATGTCAGGTTTCACTTCTGTGTCGTAAGAGATGGTACGAATAATGGCTCTATTTTTATCGCGTATCGTGATCTCAACGCTGTCAGCCATTTTGGGAAGGAAGAAACCAAACGGCGATGAAATATAATCCCCTTGGGATACATCATCATCTCCGCCATTGTCATTGGCTGCGGACAACGCACGGCTAGTTTCATCATCAGGTAATGGATTTGTTGGTTTAGAAATAGCCGTATTATCACTGTCATTTTGCGTTTTTAATGGCGCAAGAACGATTTCATTACGCGGTATCAAAACCCCTTTTCCGACCAATTGAGTCGCTTGCAATGATTGACCAGAACCAATTTGGCTTGAAATTCCGCTGACTTTATCACTCAGCTTATTCATACTTTCAAGGGTCGCGATTTGTGCAAGTTGGCTGGTCAACTCTGCGTTTTCCATCGGCTTAGTGGGGTCTTGATTTTGCATCTGCGTTACAATCATTTTTAAAAACGTGTCACGCATATCATCCGTTTGACTCTTATTTTTATTTGGAATATTACTTTTCAGCGGCTCTGGGCCTGCTGTGGTGTTATCCAAAGAGTCATACATGGTGGCTGCTATGCCCATTTAGCTTCCTCGTTACTGGCCTATGGTTAAGGTTTTCTGAAGCAGCGTTTTAGCTGTATTCATCACTTCTAAGTTTGCTTGGTAGCTACGCGATGCCGAAATGGTATTGATCATTTCACCGACCATATCGACGTTAGGCATACGCACGTACCCCTTCTCATCCGCCAATGGGTGACCGGGTTTGTATTCCATACGTGGTGGCGTGGGATCTTCAATCAACTGGCTCACACGAACACCGCCAACGCCATTACGGCCTTGGGGCGTCATTTGGAAAACTACCTGTTTAGCACGAAACGGTTCGCCATCAGGGCCTACAACACTTTCCGCGTTCGCCATATTGCTAGCGCTCACGTTAAGACGCTGTGATTGCGCGGTCAGTGCAGATGCTGAAATATCAAAAATACTGAGTAACGCCATTTTTATTACCCCTGCTGTAACACGGCCAACATACTTTTGACGCGGCTATTAATAAAAGTGAGATCTGCTTGGTACTTCAATGTGTTATCTGCGAATTGACTGCGCTCTATATCCATATCGACGGTATTACCGTCCATTGAGGTTTGATATGGAACACGATATTTAAGATCCAATTCGGGCTGTTTCATGTTTCGACCTTCGATATGGCCTTTTGATGTCACCGCCAAAGCAACGCCTTTACCTTTTACAACGCCATTTTTCATGGCTTGCTGTAACTGGCGGCTAAAATCAATATCACGCGCCTGATACCCCGGTGTATCCGCATTAGCAATATTTGCAGCCAAAATAGTTTGCCTTGCCTCGCGTATTGATAACGCCTGTTGCTGAAAAGCAAATGTGGCATTTAATTTATCAATCATGTTCAACCCCAATAAATTTTGCTTATCTCTCTCTTATCGTTATCACGATAAAATAAGCACCAATGCGTCACGCCATTCGCTAACTGTAATTTTCAAAGAATAGCAATGCAGAAAACGCTGAAATTTAAAATTCGACGCGCTTATATTAGCCGTATAACAAAAAATCTAATGGCAAGATAAAGGCAAAATTATTGACCTATTTGGCCCATTCATTATTGATGAGATGCGTAAACTGCGAGCAATTAGAAAAGTATCTTTTGATGAGGAGGCAACTCAATGAATGGTTTTCATACAACGCTATTTGGCTCGTTAATTTTACTAACGACAACAGCGCAAGCCTCTTTACCGCAAGACATTAATAACTATTTTCGTAAAATACACACCAAGCCGAATCAAGTCTCTATTGAGATAAAAACACCTATAGAACGTTGGCCTAGTTGTGAAAAGCCCCAAATTCTTCCTCCTGTCGGTAGTCGTAATATGGGAAATGTTTCATTACCGGTGCAATGCGGTAAGAAAAAACAGTTTATTCAGTTAACTGTTAATGTCACCGGACAGTATTATGTGGCAACACGTAATATCGCTCGTGGGGAAAAAATTGAATTTGTCGATATTGGCACCCAAAAGGGGTTACTCCATAAGCTACCTACAGGGGCTGCCACCGATAAAGTGGCAATACGCGGCAGCATCGCATTGCGTGATATCAATGCAGGTCAAACATTGACACAATCTATGATGCGTCGACCTTGGGCCGTTAAAGCAGGACAAAACGTTTATGTCTTTGCAAATGGCCATAATTTTTCGGTTAAATATGAAGGACGAGCCATCAACAATGCCGCCACCGGGGAAAACACGCGTGTTCGATTAATCAACGGTCAGGTTGTTAATGGAGAAGCCTTAGAAAATGGCAGTGTGCGGGTAGCGCTAAAGTAGCGAATTTTGATTGAGACTCAATAAGATAATCGATATTATGCGCCTACTCATATCAAAGGGTATCATTATCATTCTCAAGTATTAGAATAGTCTTAAAGATAAGCATTAGATTAAAGAATTGGTAATTAACGCCGATATTCCATTTATAAAAATACTGGAACAGGAAAAACACTATGGCTATCGAGCAAACATCTGCAATTTCAGCGCTAACGCAAGTGACAAACCGTGACCCACAGGATCCCACGGCGCCCCTTCGTGAGAAAAAAGTATCAGCGACTGAATCCGTTAAAGAAAGTACTTTTTCACCAAGTGAACTAAAAAAGAAGTTATTGCAACCTCAAGCCAGTGATATCAACAGTGAAAAAGTTGAACGAATTAAACAGGCCATTAAAGATGGTACATTGCAAATGAATACCGAGAAAGTTGCCGACGGTATTTTACGTGATGCCCATGAATTCATGCTATCAATGAAGTAAGACAATGAATATGAATGATGATTTGTTGACGTTGCTAGAACAACAGCTCACTCATTTACAATCACTGCAAATAGTGATGAAAAATGAGGAGTTACTGTTAGGCTACCATCGTGTTCCCCCATCACCGTTTCAAGAAGCCACCGAGCAAAAGCGTTATTTGGTTGCCGCTATTGGACATGGTGAAACACATCGTCTACGCCTTGAGCAAGAAATGGGAATTGTGGCGCCCTACGATGAAAACCCTGCGCTTCATAGCCTGTGGGGTGAAATCAAAGCGCTGACAACAACATTAAAAGAGTTAAATTACCGTAACCACCAAATGTTGCAGTTACATATTGAACTGAATAACCAGCGTCTTGCTTTTGTCAAAAAACATAATAACCAATCCACTTATGGTGCAGACGGTTTAGAAGAAAAGCGTCCAGTATTAGGTAAGAAAATTTCTATTTAGGCGACGGTGATAAACAAGATCACCGTTCTGTTCGGTAACGTGCAGTCATGCGCTTGTAAGCCATATTGAATATACTCTTTATCTTCTCTTGTTTTTCGACTAAATAAATCACGCCATTTTTATGTCTATAAAAGAAAAGTGGTCACCTATATCCACTATCGCATTAAGTGAACATAGGTGACCGTTATACGAAATGATTAGCTAGCGCTATCCAATATCAGCCTGCCTTTTGTAACCTTAATGAAGTGCTAGCGTAGTTTTATTACCAAGGCAATTTAGCACTCAAACAAGATGAGGCTCTGATTTTTATTCCTGTCATTTTAAGCCCAAAAGCGCAATAACCACAGAAAAGTGTGAATTAAGCGTTTCATGCTTCCACTACGCTATTAAATCGCCCAAAACGTTAAGTTAAAAAAGATAACCCGCTCTCTTATGCCATCAAAGCAGTTGTATAACGACTGCTTTGATATCCGTATCAGGAATGCGTTGACACTTTGCTTGTGCATGATAAAAAGCGCTTCTTGCGACATCGCCCATAAGGTGAGACTTTAACTGTTACTTCTGCAATTTTATGCAAAATAACGTAATAACCACAAAAAAGTGTGAATTAAGCGTTTCATGCCTCCACTATGCTATTAAATCGCCCAAAACGTTAAGTTAAAAAAGATAACCCGCTCTCTTATGCATCAAAGCAGTTGTATAACAACTGCTTTGATATCCGTATCAGGAATGCGTTGACGCTTTGCTTGTGCATGATAAAAAGCGCTTCTTACGGCAAAAGCGATAAAACCTCATTCCTATACTCAGCAACTTAGTTACCACTGATCATCGATGTCATGCGAATTTTCCGGCGATCGTTTAGCTCAAGATTCGACATTACCACCAGTTCAGGTAAGCTTCTGCGTAAAAAGCGAGATAAGATCAAACGTAGTCCATGATTGACCAATAATACCGTCGGTGCGCCCATCGCCTCTTGGTGCTTCACGGCCTCTTCGGCTTGCGTCTGAATAAATTGCGCAAGGTTTGGCTCTAAGCCACCACCATTTTTGGCCGCTTGTAATAAAATCTGCTCAAGCCCCGCATCTAGACCAATGACTTGTATTTCATCCGCATTGCCGAACCATTGCTGAGTGATTGCCCGCCCTAATGCGATACGTACCTGTGATGTTAGATAATCCGTATCTTTTTGCTCACCATTTTCACCCGCCATTTCTGCAAGTGTTTCGATGATTGTGCGCATATCACGGATCACAACATCTTCCATTAATAGATTCTGTAATACCCGATGCAATGTGGTCAAAGAAATGGTATCCGGTATTAAATCATCAGCCAGCTTCGGCATCTCTTTCTTCACTCGGTCATAAAGCATTTGTGCTTCTTGGCGACCAAACAATGTGCTCGAGTTTTGTAGCAAGATCTGATTAAAGTGCGTAGCAACGGCAGTGCTTGCTGAAACCACGGTATACCCTTGGATTTGCGCTTGTTCACGCAAATCATCATCAATCCAAACGGCAGGTAGGCCAAAGGCAGGCTCTTTGGTTGCATCTCCGGGTAGCGTACCTGCGGCATTACCTGGGTCAATCGCCAAGCTTCTTCCTGGTTGCGCTTCACCATGTCCGACAACCGCACCTTTAATAAGGATACGATATTCACAAGGCGCTAACTCTAAGTTGTCACAAATATGCACTACAGGTGGCAAGTAACCTACCTCTTGCGCAAATTTCTTGCGTAAGCCACGAATTCGTCCAAGTAATTCACCTTGTTGGTCATTATCTACCAGTGGAATTAAGCGATAGCCCACCTCCATGGCAAGTAAATCTTCAAGCTGAACATCATCCCAAGTGGCTTCAACGACCTTATTTGCCTCTTGGAACTGTTTCATTTGCCCATCATCTGTCTGACTTTCTGGCTGTTTAGCTTTGCGAACCAAATACCAGCCTAGCCCTGCTAATGCGGCAGTAAACAGTAAAAATACAAAGTTTGGCATACCTGGGATTAAACCGATTAACCCCAACACACCGGCACTTAGCCACATCACCCGTGGGTTATTAAATAGCTGAGTGACCATCTGCTCACCGACATCTTCATCGGTTGCGACTCTGGTCACAATCACCCCTGCCGCCGTTGAGATAATCAAAGCTGGGATCTGAGCGACTAAGCCATCACCAATCGTTAGCAAAGTATATGCACTCGTGGCATCGCCCAATGTCATATTATGTTGACCAACACCAATAATTAGCCCACCGACAACGTTGATCACCATAATCATGATCCCCGCGATGGCATCCCCACGCACAAATTTACTTGCACCATCCATTGAGCCATAAAAATCAGCTTCTTGGGTCACTTCAGCACGGCGCTTTTTGGCTTCATCATCATTGATAATGCCAGCATTTAAGTCCGCATCAATTGCCATCTGTTTACCTGGCATACCATCAAGGACAAAGCGTGCGCCTACTTCGGCAATACGCCCCGCACCTTTGGTGATCACCATAAAGTTAATTAACACTAAAATGATGAAAACCACTATCCCTATGGCAAAGTTTCCCCCCACCAAAAAGTGACCAAAGGCTTCAACAACACGCCCAGCCGCATCAGGCCCAGTATGCCCCTCCAGCAGAATAATGCGCGTTGACGCAATATTTAGTGATAGACGTAATAGTGTGGCAAACAGCAAAATGGTTGGGAAGGCTGCAAAATCAAGGGTACGCTTAGTGAACATTGCCACTAATAGCACCATGATCGATAAAGCGATATTAAAGGTAAACAGTAAATCTAAGATAAAAGCCGGTAATGGCAGTACCATCATCGACAAGATCAGTAAGATGAGAACAGGCCCAGCAAGAATTTGCCATTGCGTTCCCTGTAAGTTTTTAGGCAATTTTAATAATGCAGCCAAATTAGCCATCGCGATTGTTTTCTCCAGCAAAATCCAGCGCCGGTGGCACTGGTAAATTTTTCGGTTTTCTTGGTTTTAATCCACCCTCACGCCGCCAGCGACGTAGCTGGTAAACCCATGCTAAAACTTCTGCCACCGCAGCATATAGCGCTACAGGAATGCTTTGCCCGATTTCGGCATGGCGATACAGTGCACGCGCTAATGGGGGAGCTTCTAATTGTAAAATTCGATGTTCTTGGCCAATTTCTTTAATGCGTTGAGCTATCACGCCTGCGCCTTTAGCGAGCACTTTCGGTGCTCCCATACGTTTATCATCATATTTCAGTGCAACCGCATAATGAGTTGGGTTCGTCACTATCACATCCGCTTGAGGTACATCAGCCATCATACGATTCCGCGCAATTGCACGCTGCTGTTGGCGGATTTTGGCTTTTATCTGAGGGTCACCTTCTTGTTGTTTAAACTCATCTTTAATTTCTTGGCGACTCATGCGTAATTTCTTCAAATGTGAACGAAATTGATAAAAAACATCAAATGCCACCATTGGGATCAGCAAAAATACGATTAGGTATCCAGCAAAAATCACTTTATGCATTGCATTCCCTAAAGCGGTTACGGGAGATTCAGTCACAAGATGCAAAAGTGATGACCAGTTTTGCCAGAGAAAAATAGCTGCCCCTAGCCCGACAAAGAGCGATTTCAAAATGGCTTTAAATAATTCAGAAAGCGCATTCATCGAAAAAATTCGTTTTAATCCACTGATAGGATTAAGTTTTTTCAAATCAAATTTAATTAATTTGCTATTAAATAATAACCCTCCAACCAGCGACGATGCAGAGATCCCAACTAACGCCAATCCACCAATAACAGGTAATAAAGCAAATAATGCTTCGCCCACCATGCGCCCAAAGTAGCTCACCATTAACAAGGTGTTTTGTATGTAATGCCCATCGAAAATAAAACCTTGACGAAAAATTTGCCGTAGTTCATCAGCAAGATGCCCACCACTGAGCCACAGGAGACTGACCCCTGCTAACATCATCATGAGTGAACTGAGTTCTTTTGAGCGAACTATCTGCCCATCATCTTTCGCCTTCTGTTTTTTATGGGGCGTGGGTTCTTCTGTTTTTTCTACATCACTTTCGTCGGACACGCCGTTTCCTTGCTCGTCAGCAGATTAGAAGTTTGTGCTATAGCATGACAGAGTGTAAAAAAATCAATGCAAGAAAATAGACGAAGTTCACAAGGGTTATTTGCCAATTGAGTAAGATGACATCCGTTTTGCGAACCGTTACGTAACGCCTAGTAATAACACCACGCCGAGGTGGCGGTAGGGGAAAAGATAGGCTATTTTTCCCTGAGAATGAGTCAGAAATAAATACACTAAATCCTATTTTGTTAGGTAATTTCAAAGGGTAAGCTACCTACCCACTCTTTAGCTTAAAGGTCATAAATATATGGATAGTTGTCATCTCGTCGCCCCAGATGTTTCATCAGAGAATGCAGAAAAAGAAGCGGAACGCATGCTGAACTGGCTCAAGCAACAAGGGATTATCGACCCTGATTACCAACTCATAGAAGATGATGAGGTGATATATCGCCCCACCCCTGAGTATAAACAGCCTATCCTCTATATTATTGATGACAAAATTGTGCCCACTCAGTTACCGGAACATATATTAAAAAACTATCTCACCATTACCACTCAACGTACCGTATTTCATGCAGGTGGAAATGGTCTTGGTATCTACTGCCCTGTTTGTAAAAACGAACAAAGCAACCAAAGTGAAGATTGGAGCGATGCTGTAACTGCATGGTATGAAGGTAATCCGCATGATTTGTCATGTGTTAATTGTGATTATCGTGCGCCAATTGGCGACTGGCATTATGACCCAACCTGGGCATTTGGCGAGCTTGGTTTTAGCTTTCATAGCTGGGATATGAGTGATGCGTTTATTCAACAATTTACCAAAGTATTTGGGGGGAGAATCATTGATGTCTATCAGCATGACTGAGCATCACCGCCTTATTACACCGATTAATTTGCAATTCGCTCTTGACCCCCTGCTTTTTGGCAAGGGGGGAACTTCAACAAAGATTTAAAAACCTAGCTCGTCTAATAAATCATCAACTTGTGATTGTGATGCCATCACATTGACACCTTCCTTGTTAATTTGCGGGCCATTTAGCAAACTGTCATTTTGTTGCTTCACTCGCATCTCTGGTGGCGTATTTTCCATAAGCAGTGCCAACAGCTGTTTTTCTGCCTCTTCAACCACTTCCATCATTTTTTTAATCACTTGCCCAGTTAAATCTTGAAAATCCTGAGCCATCATAATTTCAAGCAACTCGGCTTTCGTCGTACAGCTGTCATTAATCACACGCCCCAAAAAAGCATGGGTTGATTGATGGAGTTCAGGTGTGATTTGATTCGTATTCACCCCTTCCCATTGCTGTTGTAGTTTGATTGCCTCATCATGCATTTCTACTTGAAGTGGCTTGATTATATCAATACCGTTTAGGGTTTTTTCTGCCGCTTGAGCCGTCATTTGGGCGATATAACGCAAACGATCTTTACCATCAGGAATGCTAGCCACCGCCTGCTGAACACTTTTTTCTAAACCGAGTTCACGCATACTTTCGCGTAGCGTTCTCATCAAGGTGCCAATCCGCGTAATGACCTGTTTTAAATCTTCATTACCTGTAGGATTGCTCGTCGTTACTATTTGCTCTGTCATCACACTCTCCTTTTACAGGTTCGTTTATTGCAATCCCATTTTTTCAAAGACTTTATTCAGTTTCTCTTCCAATATAGCCGCGGTAAATGGCTTCACGACATAACCACTCGCGCCCGCTTGTGCCGCCGCAATGATATTTTCTTTTTTCGCTTCTGCCGTTACCATCAAAACAGGAATGTGCTTCAACGCTTCGTCGCCACGGATCGTTTTCAGTAGTTCTAAACCATCCATGTTTGGCATGTTCCAATCTGCTACGACGAAATCGATATGGCCCGCACGAATTTTTTCTAATGCATCAACGCCATCTTCTGCTTCTTCTATTTTATTAAAACCAAGTTCTTTTAATAAGTTACGGACAATACGTCTCATTGTGGAAAAATCATCAACAACCAAAAAACTGAGATCTTTAGCGGCCATAACCACTCCTTCAAAAATACAATAGTAAATTCTGTAACCGCTAAGCGGAAACAGATGAAAGTCGAGCCAAAACGCTTGGGGCAATTTTGGCGATATCCTGAATTTCGTCCACGGCATCCAGCTCAATAGCGGCACGTGGCATGCCAAATACCACGCAACTACTTTCATTTTGTGCGTAAGTCACCGCACCTTGTTGGCGCAAGTTGAGCATACCTTTGGCCCCATCCATCCCCATTCCGGTCAATAGAATGCCAACACATTTGCGCCCCACACATTTCGCAACAGAATCAAATAACACATCGACAGAAGGACGATGGCGATTAACCGGCTCGGTTTGTTGCAAACGAATCTGATACCCTCGCCCGTTATCAACCACCAGCATGTGAGAGTCACCCGGCGCAATATAAGCATAGCCCTTTTGCAAAGGCTCATTGTGCTCCGCTTCTTTTACCGTCAATGAGCATAACTTGTTTAGCCTTTCTGCAAACGAACGCGTAAAACCCGCAGGCATGTGCTGAGTGATCACGACTGGCGGACATTCGCGAGGCAACATTTCTAAAAATTGACGGATGGCTTCTGTTCCTCCCGTCGAAGCGCCCACGGCAATCACTCTGCTATGGCAAACATAAGCAGATAATGGCTTAGCGATATTGGCTGGCTCTGGAGTTGCTTTTTCTGTGCGCGCAAAACGGTTTCGATGTGTTATTTTCGACATGGCGGCAGCACGAATTTTTTCACCAATCACATCTCGATAGCTCATCATTGTTTCACGAATACCAATCTGTGGTTTGGTAACAAAATCAACCGCGCCCAGCTCTAACGCTTTTAATGTGACCTCTGAGCCTTTAGAAGTTAATGTTGATACCATCACGACAGGTAATGGGTGTAAACGCATCAATTTCTCTAAAAAATCAATTCCATCCATACGTGGCATTTCAACATCGAGCGTTAACACATCGGGTTCATGTTGTTTAATTAAGTCACGAGCTACATAAGGATCAGGCGCTGTGTCAACTACCATCATATCGGAGTGACTGTTAATGATTTCACGCATGATTTGACGCATTAGTGCTGAGTCATCGACACAAAGCACTTTAATTTTTTTCATCACCCCCTCCTCGCCGGTTGTAGGCTGTAGACGGTTTGTCCTTTAATTACAAATCGTTGTGATAATTGAGATAAATTTTCTGAATGGCCGATAAATAACAGTCCATCCGGTTTGAGTAACGGTGCAAATCGTTCTAATAATTTGATCTGCGTGTCTTTATCGAAATAGATCATGACATTACGACAAAAGATTGCATCGAAACGGTGTTGAAGCTGCCAATCGCTATCACTGAGATTTAAATAACGAAATTCAATCATCTGCCTAAGCGTTTGTTTCACTCGCGCATAGCCTTCAAAGTCGCCAACGCCTTTCATAAAATAGCGTTGACGTTGCAACGCGCTGAGGGCTTTTAACTCCTCGATACGATAAACACCTTGTTTTGCTTTACTTAACACTTCGGTATCAATATCACTCGCAATAACTTTGGCATTCACCGCTTGTGAACCGAGCACATCACTTAATGTCATCGCAATGGAGTAAGGCTCTTCACCGGTAGAAGAGGCCGCACACCAAATATTGATATTGCTACTTTTACGAGAGCGTACAAAGTCAGCCAATGTCACGAAATGGTGAGGCTCTCGGAAGAAGGCGGTTAAATTTGTCGTCAACGCATTGACAAATGCTTGCCACTCTGGGTGTAAAGGCTCGCGCTCCAGCATACGTAGGTATTCAGAAAAATTATTGACGTTACAATCACGTAGTCGTTTTAGCAGCCTGTTATACACCATGCTTTTTTTATTCATGGTAAGAACGATGCCTGATTTTTTATGAATAAACCGGCAAACCCGACCAAACTCTTCATCGGTCAATGGTTCTATTTGTGGTGCAAAAAGCATCGTACTTTGTCCTATTTGATAAAAACCCAGAAGCAGCCGGTTATCGGCTGCTTAGTCTTAACAATAATAACTAGCTAACCTGTGCGGCTTTTGTTTCTGACACTTCAAAAAAGGCAACTGTATCGACTAAGTTATTTGCCTGATCTTCCAAGGCAGCCGTTGCACTTGTAGATTGCTCCACTAATGCAGCGTTTTGTTGCGTCACTAAATCCATTTGGCTCACTGCGGTTGCGACCTGTTCGATACCACGACTTTGCTCATTAGAGGCAGAGGCGATATTGCCCATCAATTCGGTGACCTGATTAACTGCTGCCACTAATTCATTCATGGTTTGTCCGGCCTCATTAACTAATTGAGATCCTTGATTAACACGACCCACAGATTCATCAATTAGTGTTTTGATCTCTTTTGCCGCTTCTGCGCTACGCTGAGCTAAAGCACGTACTTCCCCTGCCACCACGGAGAAGCCTCGACCTTGCTCTCCGGCTCTTGCCGCTTCTACTGCCGCGTTTAAAGCCAAAATATTTGTTTGGAAAGCAATGCCATCGATTACGCTAATAATGGCGCTAATTTTTTGCGAGCTATGTGAAATTTCCGTCATGGTATCAATAACATCAACGGTAATATCACCACCTTTTGTTGCTGTTTTTGATGCTGATATTGCTAGCTCACTGGCTTGACGTGCGTTATCTGCGTTTTGTTTCACCGTCGCCGTGAGTTGCTCCATGCTAGCCGCTGTTTCTTCTAGCGACGCTGCTTGCTGTTCGGTGCGAGATGATAAATTATTATTACCCAACGCAATTTCACGAATACCGGTATACATTTGGTCGGTATTGGTACGTAAATTAATGACGGAGGTCGCCAGTGATTCTTGCATTAATTTTAGTTGCTCAAAGACCTCGCCAATTTCGTCACGTGTCGTCACTCGAATATCTTGGTTCAACTTACCTTTCGCCAATTTCATAAAGTGATCGCTCATGCTCATCAATGGATAAATGAGTTTTCGTTTCATCCAAAAATGGGCTAAGCCAGAAACCGCTAAAATAATAAAAGTCACCGCAAAGAACATGAACCATGCCACTTTGTTATAAAAATTGGCGGAATCTAATGAGTTTTGGCTATCGGTATTCAATAAATTCAGGTATTGATCGATAACTGCGGCCATCTGTTCTTGATGTTGTTGTGCAGGTAATGCAACATAACCAGGAATATCATTTTTATCAATTAACGCTCTTAACTCTTTTAAAATAGCTAGAAACGCTTGATATTTTTCGTCAATAACCGCGAGGTTTTCGTGTTCACTCAATAATGGCTGAGCTTTAAATTTTTCGTAGTCGTCAGCAGCTTGTTGTAAAAATTGCTCAAAAACCGCTTTTGCGTTATTAATACTCGCGGTATCCGAGTCCACTTTCATATGCACGACAATTTGAGTCAATGTGCTACGAGCCTGCATCAAATCTTCATAAGTTGTTTCGAGTAAATCACGTTTTTTCGAACCAAGATCGATACGCTCTAAAGAGGAGAGCTCACTTGACACTATCCCTAATGAGAGTGCGCTCGACACAATTTGCATCCCACAAAACATCACGAGAAGCAGATATAAACTGACTGAAATCCGTATACTCTTACCAAACATATTTTATCCCCACATACGCCAGCCAAGATTTCCATGCGTTACAGTCACTATCGCAGTGATGCACAGAAACGCTGCCAAGTGTAAAACTTGGCAGCGCTAAGCTGAGCTGAGTCTTTAGAAAGTTTCCCAATTGTCATCATCTTGATGATTTTTCGATGATATTTTATTTAGATCCGGTGTCTTCACGACATTTGAAATGGTTCTTGCCGCAGGCTCAGTTGTTTGTAACTCTTTTTGTTTCATTGCAGGCAAACGGAAAATAGAGATTAACTGAGCAAGTTTTGCGACTTGTTCTTCCAAGACATTTGCCGCAACCGCTGACTGTTCAACCAATGACGCGTTTTGCTGTGTGACTTTATCCATCTCTTCAACAGCAATGCTGACTTGTGAAATGCCTTTGCTTTGTTCATCTGAGGCCAACGCAATATGCGACATGATGTCGGTAACACGGGTCACTGACTCGACAATTTTAGTCATTGTCTCACCTGCATCTTCTGCTTGGCGCGCGCCTGTATCCGTTCTTGATACAGAATCTTCGATGAGTGCTTTGATCTCTTTGGCGGCATTTGCACTACGTTGTGCCAGATTACGCACTTCATCGGCAACAACTGCAAACCCACGACCATGCTCCCCAGCGCGAGCAGCTTCAACCGCCGCATTTAGGGCTAATATGTTGGTTTGGAAAGCAATACTATCAATGACAGCCGTGATATCTGAGATTTTTTGCGAGCTTTCTGCAATATTCAGCATGGTATTTACCACGTTGGATACCACTTTCCCGCCCTCTTTCGCAATCGCTGAAGCTTGGCTTGCATATTCGCTTGCTTGGTGAGCGTATTCTGTATTTTGCTTAACCGTCGCCGTCAACTCACTCATACTTGCCGCGGTTTCTTCTAAACAAGCCACCTGTTGTTGAGTGCGTGCAGAGAGATCATTATTACCCGCAGCAATTTCGCTGGTGCCTTGATAAATAGTCTCACTACCATCTCGAACGCCGCGTACGGTGTTGATCAGCTCTTTTTGCATATGCTCTACGCCACGCGCTAATTCACCAATTTCATTTGTTGCTTTAGTATCAACACTTGGGGTTAAATCACCCGCAGCAAAAGTGGTAATTCGTTGAATTAAAGCTCTTAATGGTTCAATGATGCCTTTGCGTACATAGCGATAACTAAAGAAGCCAATCAGTGCTAATACGATTGATAAAACAATAATCATATAAAGTGATTCGCGATAATTTGCTTCTGCACGTTTCACTTCACTTTGGAAATCTTCCGAAATATCCGCAAAGTAAGCATTAAACTGTTCTTCAAATTTAATTTGATACCCAGATGTACGGTGAGCATAGAATTCATCTAACTGCCCTTTTTGAGCATATTTTCCTAGCTGGATCAGAGCGTCCCGATAAGTTTCATAGGTGGAAAAAAGCTGTTCAAATTTCGTTTTATCATGGCTCGTTTCTGCCATCAGGTTGATATATCGCTGATAAGCAGCATCTGCGGCTTTGAAATTACGCTCTGCCGCTTTAATTAAATCTTCGGCAGAAGCATCATCTTGGTAGGTACGCCCTTCCAATAAAAAAGCATTGACCGAGCGATTTAAATTAGAGCGAGCTTGTAATAAATTAACCCAACTTTCGGTTAATACTTGTCTTTGGCGTTGGAGCGAATTCAAATATTTAATACTGTCACTATTATCCCCAAGTTTATTGAACATCAAACCGCTGGATATTAATTGCAACAGAATAAAGATAACAATGACGGACAAAAGTCCTGATACGATTTTAATTCGGCTATGCATGATGTTTTACTAACATAATGTTATTGTAATTTGGATATCGGTCATAAGGCTAAAAACTTTAGCCATAGTAGATAGAATATTTGAGGCCAAGTTATTACTCGGCCATGTTGTCAATCAGTGCCATCTCATCACTGGTTAAAAGCTTTTCTATATCCACTAAAATCAGCATTCTTTCACCGACTGTACCTAGCCCTGTCAGGTACTTAGTAGATAATGTCACCGCAAAATCAGGCGGAGCTGCAATTTGTTCTTCGTTTAAAACCAATACATCGGAAACACCATCAACAACAATTCCAACAACACGATCTTTTAAATTCACCACAATAACGACGGTATTATCGTTATAAGTGACATTTTGATGAGAGAATTTCACACGCAGGTCAATAATAGGGATAATCACACCTCTTAAATTGGTCACCCCTTTAATAAAGTCTGGTGTATTGGCAATACGAGTCACTTGTTCGTAACCTCGGATTTCCTGTACTTTTAATATTTCAATACCATATTCTTCTTCACCTAAAGTAAAAATGAGATAACCTTCCCCATTTTTTTCTTCATCAAGTTTATTTAAATCATCATCCAACATTGACATGGTGTTTAGCCTCTATTTAGTGCATAACGGGTTGTGCAATTTGCTGCTTCTTTTTGAGCAGAATGCTGTTATTCATTTGTTGTAGCTCGGCAACATCTAAAATCAGAGCGACCGAGCCATCCCCCATAATGGTGGCGGCGGAAATACCGGGGATTTTTCGGTAATTACTTTCAATATTTTTAACAACGACCTGCTGTTGCCCAATTAACTTATCAACCAACAGTGCAAAACGGTGTCCGGCATGTTGAATAATCAGCACAATACTGTTGGTTAAATCACGCTCTGCGCCTGTGATGCTAAACACTTGATGCAACTCAACTAATGGCAAATACTCACCACGAACCAATAACATTTTTTCCTCACCAGCAAGGCGATAAATATCTTCTTGGCGTGGTTGCAACGTACTGATAATGGCACTTAAAGGAACAATAAAAACATCCTCTGCAACTTTAACCGACATACCATCGAGGATAGCCAATGTGAGAGGCAGCAAAATGCGAATAATGGTTCCTTTTCCTTCGGTAAAACCAATCTGAATACGGCCCCCCATATCTTGAATATTGCGTTTCACCACATCCATGCCAACGCCGCGTCCAGAAACATCGGTGACCACTTCGGCTGTAGAAAAACCAGGCGCCATAATTAACATGGCTATCTCTTCATTACTCATGCCATCATGAACATTCATGCCTTGGGAGCGTGCTTTCGCCAAAATGCGTTCACGGTTAAGCCCCGCCCCATCGTCACGAACTTCAATACAGATGTTGCCACTTTGATGTGATGCAGATAAGGTCAAAGTCCCTGTTTCCGGTTTACCATTTGCCACACGAACTTCTGGTTTCTCGATACCATGATCGAGGCTATTACGTACAAGATGGTTAAGTGGATCTACAATCCGTTCAATCAAGCTCTTATCAAGCTCTGTTGCACTTCCTTCCACCTTCAGCTCTATTTTTTTGTTAAGCTTAGTGGCGATATCTCGCACCATTCGAGGGAAACGACTAAATACATAATCCATTGGCATCATGCGGATCGACATAACAGACTCTTGCAACGCTCGCGAGTTGCGCTCTAGCTGCACAATCGAACTCAATAAGTCACCGTATTCGTTATGGTCAAGCTGCTGGCTATGTTGTGTCAGCATGGATTGAATGATCACCAGCTCGCCGACTAAATTAATCAGTTGGTCCACTTTTTCCACGGCAACACGAATACTACTGGAGTCCGCTTTCGCTTTTGCCGGAGGCGCCTTACGTGCTGTTGCCGTAGGTTTCGATTTCGTCGTCTCTTCAGCGTCTGTTTGTGGAGCCTTAGGTTTCATCGCCGCTTCAGCTACTGCCGTGGTAGCAACATCTTCGGCAGGTGATCTGGCAGCTGGCGGTAAATGGGCTAAACAAGTTTGAGCATCAACCACTTGATGTGTAATTTGTGATTCATCGACCACAAAACAGAGCACCCCACAAATATCGTCAATCACGGTATTTGTTCCAAGCCAAGCTTTTAAGCTATCTGCCGTTTTTTCGGTGTCATAAAGTGTGCCAAATAAAGCCAATTCTTCTGCTAATAAATCGACTTCATTGGCTTTTAGCTGACTTAGCGTGATAACAAAGTAATGGGTATATTCATCACTTGCCGCTGCTTCAGTTACCGTCGGCTGCTCAATCGGAGTCGGTGCTTGGATCGGAAGTGCCTCAGTGACCACTTCTTCTGCTTTTTGTTCAACACGGCCAAGCACCTCACAAATATGTTTAAATGCCTCTTCATCAGGTAACGAGTCATTTTTATAAGCTTCAAGTTGTGATGCCATTACATCTTTAGCATCTAAAAAAACATCAATAATATCTGGCGTTAAAGTCAGTTCATCGTGACGTGCTTTATCGAGCAGGTTTTCCAATGTATGCGTGGTGTTTTGCAACTGTGTGAAACCAAAGGTCGCAGCGCCCCCTTTTATTGAATGGGCACTACGGAAAATGGCATTTAACTGTTCGCTATCTGGGTCGAAAGGATCGAGCTCAAGTAAATGTTGTTCCATATCCCTAAGTAGCTCATCAGCTTCATCGAAAAACGTTTGATAAAACTCGGTAATATCCATGGTTCTTATCCAATTTAGCTTAGGTTTCACTTAACGTTGTAAGTCTGTTTTTAAGTGTCACAACGAAAATTAATTTGAAGGCGTTAATACTGCTGCTGAATGAGTTGCCCCATCCGCCTTTTTTTCTGCATTCTCTATTGATGATGCCTCAGCGTCTTGCTGCGGTTTGTTCAATAGTTCATTCAGTGGCGTTGCACCATCGTATTCATGCAATATCTGTTCAGTCTCAGTTTCATTTAATACAATGATGCTAATACGGCGATTGACTGGCGCTAATCCATTGTTTTTATCCAGATGAATACTGGAAGCCATCCCTACAACACGTAAAATTTTGTCTTGGTTTAATCCCCCAGCGATAAGTTCACGACGCGAAGCATTTGCCCTATCAGCTGATAATTCCCAGTTGTTATAGTTGGCTCCATTCGCATACGGCAGATCATCGGTATGACCTGATATGCTAATTTTGTTTGGAACATCATTGAGTAAAGGCGCTATGGCACGCAAAATGTCGCGCATATGTGGCTCAACATAGGCAGAGCCCACCATAAACATTGGGCGATTTTCACTATCAACAATTTGGATGCGTAAGCCATCATCAATCATGTCGATCAGTAGATGAGGCTTCAGTTCATTTAACCGCGGGTCTTTTAGAATCGCTTGCTCAAGCGATTGCTTTAGTTTTTCAAACCGATAATTGGATTGATCTTCTATTTTGTTATTCGGCTCAGGTAAGATATCCCCATCACGAAACACGATATCTTTCCCCCCGCCCGGAATTGGATTGGTGGCATCACCACTTTTAGTGCCTGAATTAATGGCTGTTTTTAATGGGGTACGAAAATATTCGGCAATCTGTGTCAATTCTTGTGGGCTAGATATGGAAATTAGCCACATCACTAAAAAGAACGCCATCATCGCCGTCATAAAGTCTGCATAGGCAATTTTCCAAGAGCCACCATGTCCATTTTGATGGCTTGCAACGCGCTTTTTGACTCGAATAATATGGGCGTTATTTCCTCTCATTGGCTCATTACTCCTCGCTCTGTGCTTGTGAACGATGACTAATTTTGACTTCGCGAACCTTATCTTCTAGTTCCATGAATGAAGGGCGATCAGCGCTGTACAAGACTTTACGACCAAATTCGACAGCAATTTGAGGGGCATACCCTTGTAACGCGGAAAGGAATGTCACTTTTATACATTCCAACATTTTTAATTGTTCATTGGTGCGTAAACGAATCAATGCAGCCAGCGGTAAAATAAACCCATAAGCCACTAAAATACCAAGGAAAGTACCAACCATCGCATGCGCAATTAATGCGCCTAGTTCACCCGCAGGGCGATCGGCTGATCCCAATGCGTTAACCACACCCAGTACGGCGGCAACGATACCAAAAGCCGGCATTGAATCCCCAACCATATTTAAACCAGAGGCAGGCACCTCACTTTCTTGGCGAAAAGTCTCAAGCTCTTCATCCATCAAGGCTTCAATTTCATGACTTTGTAGATTGCTTGTTACCATTAGGCGTAAATAATCCACAACAAACATCAGCGTTGTTTTATCTTTTAATACACGGGGATATTGCGAGAAAATTTCACTCTCTTGAGGGTTTTCAATGTCTTTTTCAAGCGCCAGTAAACCTTCTTGACGTGATTTATTTAATAACTGAAATAGCAATGCCATCAAATCCATGGACATCGCTTTGTTGTATGAAGAACGGCGGAACACGCGAGGTAACACTTTGCATAAGGCGATAATCGACTTACCACTGTTACCAACAACGAATGCACCGAAACCGGCACCTAGAATAATGACAAATTCAGCAGGTTGGTAAAGTGCCCCTAAGTGGCCACCAAGCATCAGATAGCCGCCGATGACTGTACCTGTAACAATGATATATCCGATGAGTATTAACACAATATTCCCTTCAACTCAGTTATGTAACAGATGGCAGTTAAAGGGAATATTAGGAAGGACAGATAATTTATTATCTGTTTACCACATCAATCCAATTACATTACCGCTTTAGTAATGCCATCCTGTCGATATACCGTAATATCGGCGAGATGTTCGGAAAGTTTACGTTTTTTTATTGCCCGTGATGGCGGCTGGCATAAACTGCAAGTAAAACTATTTTCTGGTATATGAGCATAAGTAATAAATGAGCCATGACAGCAGCTACACACCGAGCTTTGCAACATGCCACTCTCAACGAAACGAACTAGTGTCCATGCGCGTGTTAAAGCTAATAATGGTTCTTCTGATTGCGGTGCGCATTGTTCCAAATATAGACGATAAGCTTTCACAATGGCATCAACACCCTTGCAGTGCCCTGTGTTAATTAAAAACTGATAAGCGTTATAAAACATGGAAGAGTGAATATTTTGTTCCCAAGTCATAAACCAATCAGTTGAAAACGGAAGCATACCCTTTGGTGGTGGGCATCCTCTTAACTCTTTATATAAACGGATTAATCTACCTCGGCTAATTTGGGTCTCACTTTCTAACATTTGGAGACGAGCGCCTAAAGAAATCAGTTCCATCGCAAGGCGAATATCGCTAGCTTCTTTAACAATACTTTTTTCAGTAGTACTACTCATCATTTTCTCGCTGTTTCATTGTCATGTGCCTTGTGCGTTTGCAACAAGTGAGTTGAAAGTAATATACCTGTATGAATTTGTTGTAATTCATCCACCCTTGAGTCACGTGTTAACTTCTCTATCGTGTCACTATTTTCAAATCTAAATTGGCAGATAAGCTGGTTTGTTTCTGCTAATTTAACTAATTGAGGCAAGGAAAGATCTGCTAATGTAGTCGCCATTGATTCAGAAATACCAAGACGAAACATCGCGGAGGCCTTTTCTTGAGAGATAAGTTTTTGAGCAAGCAGCAGATAGGAAAGATTAATATCGTATATATGCTTCAGAAAATCAGTCGTTGAGGTCATTTTTTTTCCTTTTAAATATTATCTACATCTGTGTGCAAATAGGACAAACATGAAGTTTAAACGTACCGCTATAACCTAATTTTTAATAATAAGAAAAATATACTAGGCGACAGTCTCCATTACCGATTCATGCCACTCATTAAGCGAATACCTATTAAGGAGTATAAAATACGTGAAAGTTAAAACTTAAATTAAATCTATTTCCTAAATACTTACAAAAAATAATGAACCAACTAAAATCTTTATCAAATGTAGGAATTTGCCGATATCAATTTTAGTCGTTATTTATTATGCACCACAAAATTAACTATTCAAGATGCTGATGTTTCTTTTTACTCTATTAGAACGATAATCCGTCGATTCATAAACAATTCTTCATTATAACTATATCTTCTACTTCCATATCTCAAATAACCACGACATATAAGTTTGACATAACCTAAATTACAACACCTTAGATAACCTTTCTACTCATATTTGTTTAAAAGTCAACTAAAAAGACCAAGCATAATAGACAAAACAGGATATTGATCTATATCAAAGAAAGTTATTGGGAAACTCTTATCTATTTTAGGTAAACGTTCAAATTGAATGAGAAACAGATTTAATTTTATCCATTAAATTTCAATTAATTCAATAAAGTAAATATTATTCATTCAAAATTCCTCAACCTCAATTGTTTGTTTTTTATACTGTAATTCAAATGATGCATTATAAATCCCACTTAATATTTAATAAGTTTCATTAATCAATTAAATGATATTGATTATTATTTACTCTTTCGCTTTACTGGTAATTTTTTCTTAACAAAATACAATTTATTTTTTCAAAAACCGCTATTTTTTTATCTGAGAAATAGCAATATCAATTAATGTTTAAAGAGAAATTCATTATTTACCTCATTTATTCTTTATTGGTTGGGCAATAATTTTACTTTTGGCAATTTGTCATTGGCGTCTATTTTTTTTAATAAAATGATCAACCTACATTTCCAACGTCGCAAATAGTGAGATCAAGAAAATAAATTATTCGGGTTATAAACATTATTTTTCTATTAATTTATTGTTTCAATATTTAGAGATTTAGTTGCATAAAAATATAAAAATTCAAGCATTATCTGATTACTAATTTTCTTTCAGAAAGGTAGAATTTTACTCCCTTTTAGGTAACAATTAGTAACATTAAGTTATAGTTCATAACTGATACTATCTATTTTTATTTTAACAAATTGACTATTTTCAATAATCGACATAAGTAAAATTTCTTAGCAACTGCAAAATGGATCCAGCTATCTCCTCTTTTCATTTCAAAATTTCATTTCAAAAATAAAATAGGATCTAATAGCCAATTTGTTGAATTTATGAGCAAAAATAGAATCTCAAAAATGAGATAAACATCACAATTAGTTTCATACTTTCTGAAAGTTTTCCAATTAATGGGATAGTTTCAAATAATGCCGCTGAATAGAGCTTCATCAAGTTATATAAACTGTTTTAAAAGTAATCACTTAGCTCTTTTCTATCTCACTAGCTTAAAAATTTTTTTTCATTGCCTACCCACCTTGATAAAAAGGCGATAAAGCGCCGAAAAAACCGCCTTAAAACGATAAAAAAGTCCTTGCTTTGACTTTGTTTACAACATTAAACAATTGATTAACTTTATGATAACAAAAATAACAATCGCGACTATTCGAAGATAGTGAGCTATTTTCCATCCCAAAAAAATACCAATATTATCAATAAATTAAATAATTCCTCATATATTAACCATCTCAATAACAAAAAATAACAGATAATAATATTGCTTTTATTCTTTTTATGATGAATTAATTTATACGTTTGCGCTGTCAGAAAGTAAAAACTCAAGATTAATATAACGATAATCCCTACACGAGGTTCCTATGATACCGACAGTGAAGAACGTATTTCTTCTAACTATTGGCTCCTATTCAATGTCATCCAGTCTTAATGCGGCAAACTTAGCAACAACCACTTTTCAAGTTTTAATGACGGTAACCAGCTCCTGCCAAGTGAGTGTTAATTCTGATATCAACTTAGGCTCCGTCAGTTTAAACACTAGCAATCCATCGTCGAAAACCACATTGAGTGTGACCTGCTCGAAAAACATTCCTTTTAGCATTGGGTTGTCACCTTCGGCGCTGAATAGTGGTACGGATGATGGCACAGGCACTTTATCTTCAGTGACTAATTCAATAAGCAACACCGATAAAATTCCTTATCAGCTCAAACAATCATCTGCAACAGGAAGTCATTGGGGAAATACCGCAACATCGTTAACGCAAGGAAATGGAATTTCCGGAACGGGCAATGGAGAGGTGCAAAATTTTACAGTTTATGCGGTAGTGACAAACACTAATTTCACGCCAGATACCTATTCTGACGTTGTCACTGTTAACGTCAATTATTAAGGCTTCGTCATTTCAAAATCACTATAAGGAAGATCAAACGAATGGCATGCAGACTTTCACCATTATTTATCTGTTCATTCATCTGGTTATTCTACTCAAGCCAGCTTTATGGAGGTGGGTTACAAGTCACACCTGTCACACTGACATTTAATCCCCAACAGAATTCCGCAGGAATTTGGCTAAGTAATAATGGAAAAGAGCCGATACAAGCGCAAGTGAGGACATTTCTCTGGTATCAAAAAAATTCAAGCAATGAGCTAGTGGCTACCAGAGACATTATTATCAGTCCTCCTATGATCAAACTGAACCCCAATGAACAACAATTAGTCAGAGTGATCCGGAACAACAATATAATGGGGAGTGAAGAACTAGCCTATCGCCTTTCAATAAATGAGTTGCCTACCGGGCAGAATAGCAGCAATAAATTACAATTTGTTTTGCATTATTCACTGCCTATTTTTGTACAACCCTTAAATATGCCAAGTGCTACCGTTTTCTTAGAATGGCAGCTCATAAAATATCCATCTAAAAACACCCTGATTGTACATAACAATGGCAATAGCCATGCCCAACTATCCAATATTCACTTCATTGACTGCAAAGGAAAACATACGATCATCAATTCCGGCTTGTTAGGATACGTATTGCCGCGCTCAACGATGCAATGGGAAGTAACACTGCCCGAAGTTTGCTCCAAACCAAACAATACAATAAAAGTTTTGATCAATGGTGAACAGCAAACCTACCCTATTTAATATTTGTTACCTGCATTTATTAGCAGAAATTTCCCTGCTATTTGCTGCTTTTTATCCTATTTTGGTTACCGCTCAGCTAAATGCTTACCCTACTTCCTTTGAACATTTGATTGATGATACTTCATCGCTACCCGGCACTGAGCTTTATCTTGAGGTCATCATTAATCAAACGCATTTTGGTATTGCTCGCTTTGGTTATCAAGATGACACACTGTGGGTAAGTGCTGAAACATTAAAACAATTACATTTCAATCTCCCCACACAACATAAAAGCCTTATCGGCTTGCATGAACTAACCGAGATTAGTTATCGCTATCATGCCGATCAGCAGAGATTGATTATTGACGCCCCACTTTCATTATTAACTCTTAACGCTACCACTATTGACTTAATAGCGTCAGAACAAGTGCAAGCTCACGCCTCAAAAGGCGCTTTATTAAATTATGATTTGCATCTAGCGAAAAATATCACCAATTCATTAAGCAGTTTTTCTGAATTACGATTATTTAATCCATTTGGCCTATTGAGTACGACACAGCAAAGCCACAATACACTGGGACACCCTGAATTATCCTCCTCATTGACGCGCATAGATACTGCTTGGCGCTCCTCATTTGAAGACAAACACCTATTTTTGAATTTAGGGGATACCGTCACTCGTGCTTTAACATGGTCACGCGCCACACGGATTGCAGGGTTACAAATAGCTACTGATTTTTCCTTACAGCCATATATGCCAACTGCACCATTGACGACTTTTTATGGTTCGGCAACGGTGCCATCAAACGTGGAATTATATATTGATGGTATTAAACGCTATAGCGGTGAAGTGCCAATCGGTCATTTTGCATTAAATAGCTTACCAACGGTCAGTGGTGAAGGAAAAGCGCAAATTGTGTTAACTGATTCATTAGGTAGAGCCACGACTCAGAATATTTCATTTTATAATGACCAAACATTATTACGTGAGGGGCTTGTTGATTGGTCAGCTGAAATTGGCTTTATACGTGAAAATTATGCTATTCGCTCATTTGATTATGCTAGCAAGCCCGTTATAAGCACAACGGTTCGTTATGGGGAAAATAATTATTTAACAACCGGCACTCATGCCGAATTGGCAACCGATTTGTTCAATTTGGGGATTGAAAGTCATTGGATACCACAAATAGGAGGAGGAACACTTTCAACCGCTATCGCGATAAGCACTGACTCTCGCACTCCAGGTTGGCTCTATTATGCGGGTTATCATTGGGCTAATAATCTCATTAATTTCAGCGCCTCAACCACCATAACCACACCTCAGTATCATGATATTGCAACAAATTATTCTGCGCCACCATTGGCGTTTAATGGTAATGCTGTTTTTGGCTATAATTCGGAATATCTTGGTAGTTTTAGTCTGTCCTATTTTGGCTTTCGCCCCCATAATGACCCGACAATAGGTTATTTGGGTGCTCATTGGTACAAACCTATTAACGATACGCTATCTATTAGCGCCAGTATTAATAAAAAACTTACCGATGATAAAGAAAGCATTATATACCTAGCAGCCACCATGCTACTCGGGAATAAGCAAAGCATTCGCATCACGAGCCAAAAAAACCAGAATGCTCAAATGTACCAGATAAATGTAAACCAATCGGCCCCTTCAGAGGGAGGGTTAGGCTGGAATATTACGGCAAGCAAGCAGGATAGTGAAAATAATCACCAAATCGATATTAATTATTTTACCGATAAAATACATCTTAGCTCAGGGTTTAATAACCTAAACCAAACCCACTCACAGTATATTGGTGCAAGTGGTGCTATCGCCGCGGCTAATAATCACTTTTTTATTTCAAAGCCAATTATGAATAGCTTCGCCATTGTATCAACAAATGGTATCGGCAACCTTCCTATTCGGTTAGAAAATAGCGTTATCGGTACAACAAATCATGATGGGTTACTTTTAATTCCTTCACTTAATAGTTACCAGCGAAATGTGCTAACGTTAGATCCAACTCATTTACCTGCCAATATTCAAGTTAAACAGACCCAAATAGACGTTATCCCCAAATATCATTCAGGTGTTCTCGCTAAATTTGATTTAATTAAAACGCACCCTGCATTAGTGATCCTCGCTGACCCAAATGGTGTGCTATTACCTGAGGGAAGCCAAGTTGCATTAAATGGCCAAAAAGAGAATTTAGTGACAGTGGGATACGATGGCATAGCCTATTTCGATACCTTAAAAACTGACAACCATCTGCTGATCCATTACCCCAAAGGAGAATGTACTGTCACATTTACCTATCCAAAAACCGATGAGCTTATTCCTCAGATTGGCCCATTACACTGCCATCCTGAGTCATCCCCTTATTTAGATTAAAATCCGTCAAACAAGGATCAAATGATGTCTACTCACATTACTAACAAATACAAAACGCTGAGCTTATTATTCACTTTCTTTGCAATATTTCTCAATCAACCTCGCCCCGCTTATGGCTTAACTTGCTCCATTTTAAATATCGACACACTTAATTTCGGCAACATCATGCCCTTAACTAATAATACTGCAACTACCTCACTCACTATTCATTATAGTTGTACGAAGGAGTTACTCGATACGTTTCTTGGCGCCACACTATGTTTAAATATAGGTAATTCCAGTACCTCTAGCCAAATCGTTTCTCGGCAAATGTCCCCCATTGGAATAAATGCCCCCATAAGCTATCAGTTATATCAAAATGCAAATTATAGTCTTATTTGGGGGAGCCAATATATTTCTGACACTAGCCCTGTCATGATCAAACTGAATATCGGTCAAGGGTCAACGCCAACAACAGGTTCGGTGACCGTTTATGCCCAATTATCGCTCAATCCATCAACCGTGATCCCTGCCACTTATATTGATACCTATACCTCATTGACTGCTAGCTCAACTTTAAATATCGGTCTGCTCAGTACGCCAAATAGTTGCGGTTCCATTATTGGCCCCACTTTTCCTTTTACTGTGACAACCACAGTTAATAAGCAATGCATTGTTTCCGCCAGCGGCGATATTCATCTCGGTAATGTCAAAAGCCAGACAACCAACACCACAGCTAATGGTAATATTTCTGTTACCTGTACAAATACAACCCCTTTTAGTATCGGTTTACTACCTTCAAATAATAATTTGCAAGGTGCAGGTTTCTTGCAAAGTCCAACAACAACCGATCAAATACCTTATCAACTTAGCTCAACACCAGGACCCAATGGGATAATATGGGGTAACAACCTCGTTAATTTGTTTTCTGATATAGGCTCTGGTATCGCTAAGCTCTACCCCGTGTATGTCACTGTTCCTTCTGCTAACTACCAACCCGGAAATTACAGCGATACCGTGACAGTTAATGTCAGCTATTAGTTTTATGGCAAAACAGAGTTAGTTAGACATCATCAAGATATTCCTATTTTGATAAGAGCTTAGAGCTTGTTCTAATTCATTTTCCCATATCATATGCTTTAAAATTCATTAAGTAATAAATAAGGTGTGAAAATAAAATATAAAATTCATCAATATCTTTTAATTAAAGCAATCGCCCTATGAGTACAAAATTCCACGCTGGGAATGATCTTTGAAGATTTGCTTATTAAACAATGCATGTAACTATTTGTTATTATAGATAAAAATTAAAACAATCAGAATAATTATTTTATAGGATATACTTTTTTAGCATTAAAATTTACAACTAACAGACTTTGTCCTCTACTTAACAAGCATTCTAAGTGTAAGATTTTTTATCATTGTAAAACAATGAGTTAAAGAAATTAAACGTTAGGAATTTTCTGGAACGTTTTTTCGCTCAATGTACATAGATTTTTTCTAATATTTTCGATAGTTAAGCGTTTTTCATCAAAATAACGAACAAAAACGAAAACATTTTATACTACTTAAATACTAAAAATGGCAAAACGAAAGCAATAAATATCGATATGACAATTATTTTACGCTGAGTCACTTATCCTAGGCCGTTCGGATTATTCCGATACATTTACACCCCCACCCTCGGCATATATTATTTTTCCTAACCGAAATCACCATGCGCATAGGCTGATATTAATGATATTGAGCAAGGAATATATTGCTCTTATTGCAATAAACCATCGTTATTAATCACCTGACTTATTATTATAGCTCAGGATAATAAAAGGACATATTATGCCAACTCCATGTTATATCTCTATCGAAGGAAAAACGCAGGGCAACATCACTGCGGGAGCATTTACCCCTGAATCGGTCGGTAACATCTATGTAGAAGGTCATGAAGACCAAATGCTGGTACAAGAGTTTTCCCACATTGTGACCGTACCAACTGACCCACAATCCGGTCAGCCTTCAGGCCAACGTGCTCACAAGCCATTCCGTTTTACTGTGGCATTAAACAAAGCGGTACCACTGCTGTATAACGCACTGGCGTCCGGTGAAATGCTGCCAAAAGTGGAACTGAAATGGTACCGCACGTCTGTTGAAGGGAAGCAAGAGCACTTCTTCACCACCACACTGACCGATGCGACTATCGTCAACATCGATTGCCAAATGCCACACTGCCAAGATCCGGCCAAAGCGGATTATACGCAGCTGCTCGAAGTGTCACTCTCTTACCGTAAGGTGGACTGGGAGCACACCGTAGCAGGCACTTCTGGTGCTGATGACTGGCGCGCACCGCTGGAAGCGTAATCGCTTCACTCGACGAGCCTACATAGGCTCGTCTTTCTCTATTTAATGTCATGACGCCTACCCGTTAATTCGGAGCCTATTTATGTTCTCAAAAGACCCCAAAAAACCATCTATAGATCCGATAGCCTCGATTCAAGACGAAGTCATCAATCAAGCTAAAGATGCCTTAATTTCTCAAGCGTCCGCCAAAACTCAACAAGCCATTAATGCGGCGCAAACAGCGTTATCTGTAGCCTCTAATATGACCTCACGCCTTAATGGTGTTTCTGCTGCACTCACACCCGGCGGTGGGTTTACTGGTGGACTACAAGGAGCAATATCTTCAGAAACAGGCGCTTATAGTGAGATGGCTGATAAAGCACAATCCACACTTCTCAGTGCTCTAGGACTCAACCCTGATCCAAGTGGATTAGTATTTACCTGTGAAATCGGATTATTACCTCCGGGAACATTACAAGTTACCGATTTTTCATTAACGGAAGGGCTTTCTTCACTCTTTAGCTTGAGCATTAATGCCGTCAGCCTACTCCCAGTGATAGATTTCCAAGAACATCTTGGTCAAGTTTCATCACTTACCGTCAAACGTGACGGTAAAGTTGTGCGTACCGTAAAAGGTATTCTTGCAGGGGCTGCTCAAGGTAATACCGATGGAGTGAAAACGTGGTATCATTTTGATATTCGTCCTGAAATGTGGATCATGACCCTCAACCAAGACAGTCGTATTTTCCAAGACCAAAACGCCCCCACCATTTTAAAAACCTTATTAGACGAAGCGCACGTCAAATCAGACTGTCTTTTTTACCGTGAAGCTTTACATCCGGTACGGACCTACACCACACAAAAACGGGAATCCGCTTATGACTTTTGGTGTCGCTTAGCCTTTGAAGAAGGGATTAACTTCTGGTTTGAAGATGAAGAGATGTTCTATAGCGATGAACATATGGGAATGACCGCGGGGATCCACCTCACCTACAACCCACAAGCCGATACCGATATAACGGATAGCACCGTTTCAACATGGCAATACGGTGAATATCTATGCTCAGATGAGACGATCCAAAAAGATAATAATTATGTTCGACCTTCCTACCCTCTGATGCATAAAGGGAAATTAGAAAAAGGTGGGCAACATAGTGTGTTTGAAAGTTATGGTCGTTTCCAATTAGATGCGGAAGGCGAACCTTTAACAAAGGTCCGATTTGAGCAATTACGTAGCGGTAGTCGCATGGGGAATGCCACGACTAACTGTTTTGCCTTACGTCCGGGAAAAATTTTCACCTTACAAAATCACCCAAATGCGCTGATGAATGACAGTTGGCAAGTCATCACTGTCACTCACCATGGCGTACAACCACTCGCCGATAACGGGGGTGGTGACGGAACTCAACTAAGTAATAGCGTTACATTTATACCTGGCCGTGAAGAATGGCGCCCGCCTCATCATTACAAACCAACTGCCGATGGTGATGAATTAGCCACCGTAGTTGGTCCTCCAGGAGAAGAAATTTACGTCAACGAATATGGTGCCGTTAAAGTCCATTTCCATTGGGATCGCTATGGTAAGCCTGATCATGGCGCCTCCTGTTGGGTGCGTGTTGCTATGGGATGGAGTGGCAATGGCTACGGTTTTTCTGCCGTACCTCGTATTGGCACTATTGTGCAGATAAGCTACTTAAACGGGGATATTGACCGCCCCATTATCACGGGATGTACCTACGATGGGCGTAATGCACCACCAATAAAATTTCCTGAAAATAAAACGCGTACGACCTTCCGTACGAAAACCCATAAAGGAAAAGGTTTTAACGAGCTACGTTTTGAAGATGAGGATGGCAAGCAGGAAGTGTTTATTCATGCCCAAAAGGACATGAATACGAAAGTGCTCAATGACCGTACTACCCATGTATTACATGACCATATGGAAGTGGTTGATAACGACCAAGCGATGCTGGTGAAAGGCAATCGCACTGAAAGCATTAATAAAGACAATACAGAGACTGTTGGGCAAAGTAAAACTATCAATGTTACCAATCAGTTATCCATTAATGTCGGTGATGTCATTGAACTCCGCTGTGGAGCCAGCGTGTTGCGGATGGATAGTGCAGGCCATGTCACAATTAATGGACATAAGTTTAATTTTGAAGCATCCGGACCTGTACAAATTACCGGTAAAGATGTGGACTTAAACTAGAGGATAAGAAATGGAATTTCGTAATCTTACGCCTTTTTCAGTTCTTAATTATAAAATGCTCAATGTGGAAGATATTGAGCACCATGTAATTGCTATGAAGGTTGGGTACGCTCTGGTCCCAACAGAAAATAAAGGGGAATATGTTCCTTCTTTACTGACTGATTTAAATTTTGAGTTTGAAGATCAATTTATTAGTAAACCAAACAGTTCATCTGTTCTCGTAGAAAGTGACTTAGCCCCCTTCAAACCTCATTGTGATGTACTAATCAATGGCATAGCGTATGCACCAGACAACACGCCCGCTGAATCCATTACTGTCTCTTTTACCATGACAAGCCGAGATAATAAGGTACTAATTGAAAAATCCCTACGCTGTTTTGGGGCTCGTCAGTTTGTACTCGATGAAAAGTCAGGTGAATGGAAGTTAACTTCTCCTTCTCCCATACGGCAATTGCCGATTGATTATCGTTATGCATTTGGTGGTGAATGTAAGGTCTATGAAAATGAAAAACTGGCTAAGCCTATTCCCGATGAAGCGTTATTTCCTGAGGCGCTACGTGCTGAGCATCCTGAAAAGGATTTCGCACCGATAGCACACAGTACCTATGAATACAATCCGCTAGGACAAGGATTTATCACACCATGGTATCAACAATCTAAAGAAATCACTGTACTTCCTGCCCCACAAATCGAATCATTAGAATATCCAATCACCACTGAATGGTTGACGTCACAATTAAATAATGAGTTGCAACAAAATCCTGTCGCTGGATTTGGGGCGATTGGTCGAGCATGGTTGCCTCGGCGCTTGCTTGCTGGAACCTATGATGAAACTTGGTTAAACCAACGTCATCCTTATCTCCCCAGTGATTTTGATTTTGGTTATTGGAACTGTGCACCAATCGACCAACAAATTACTTACCCAAAAACTGATTTTTCACTAATACTCAAAAATTTAACACCAAGTGGTGAACTCAACACAACATTACCGGGACATCGGCCTTTTGTTTTATTGCGCATGTTAAATGGCCTTTTTATCCCTCTACATCTCAATTTAGATACGCTGTTAATTGATACTGAGAAATTACAACTGTCCTTAACCTATCGCTTAATGTTTGAAGCTGATTTACCTATACGTGTATGTGAAGCTCGATTTGAAATGGATCCAAATGCCCCATTAGTTCGTCTTGCTGAAACTCAAGAGGAGTTGAACCATGGCTGATAATTATTTAGCTCGCCAACAAGGTGAATGGTTGGTGATTAGCTTAACCCCTGATGTCTGTAAAACGCCTATAGGTTCATCAACACCGCCAATTCCATACCCTGTTATTGCAAAATTAGAAACTGCAGTCTCTGTGGTGCCATCCGTCAAAGCCAATGGTCATCCTGTTGTTGTTTACGATCAAAGCTATATTCCAACCACTTTAGGTGATGCGCCAGGAGTAGCTAATGGTGTGAAAAGTGGTACTGTCGGCGGCAAATGCTATCCCATCGAGCATTCAAAGAGTGTTCGAGTAGGAAAAAAACCTATATTGCGTCATGACGATAAATTTTGGATGAATGGGAAATAGGGATATAAAAAATGAAAGTTTATCTGACAGACGAAGTCCCCGAATTAGGGAAAGATAATCGTTATGCAAGCATTGAGACCATAGATAAACAATGGGGAGATAGTATATTATCCACTGCCCCGCAAGGTTCTGCTGAAAGTAATGGACAACGCATTAGTTATGTTGGGTTAGAGTCTGGTCTAAATTTACAATTCCACTCGTCTTCCTCAAATGACTATGTCACAGTTTCATTAAAAGATAATGAATACAATGAGATACCAGGTTCACCTGTTCATTATATCAGCAATCAGACTTACGATGAATTTATCCAGAAACATCAACTTGATAACATACCGTTATCATCCCATTTTTTTCCTCCCTCAAATGGAATAGAAGCAAATGGAAATACGATAGGTATAATCACGCATATTGCCCTAACCGATAATCAAGAAGTGGGAAACGCGAATCCTATTGTAACTAGTGAAGGTCAAGAAGAAACAGAGGTTATTTCTCAAATCCTGAATCAAGCCATAAATCAAATCCCTTCGACGCAATCCGAAAGCACTAAGTGGATATTAGAAACACAAAAAAAGGTTAGAAAAACCGTTAATGATTTAGCAGACGACCCTATCGGGGGGGCAATAGGCGCAGGCAAGCAATTCTATAATGATATTGTGGATATTGGTGAATTGCTAGTGACAGGCCTACATTATTATTCTGCTTTTGAATCCATAAAACTGGCGATAATAGGGAAAATTTTTGGGATTGATTCGTTAGCTGACTATGCAATAAAAAATGCTAAAAATTCACTTGAATCGGCTAAAAATACGGATTTAGATCACTTGAAAGCAGAATTAACGACTCCAGCAGAAAATGCAGGAGCTTCAATCTATGAGGTTGCTAGTTATGCAACAGGCGCGGGTGGACTAGCAAAAGCCACCGTAAAAACGACAGCTAAAACGGTAAAAAAAGCGAATAAGGCGCGCAAAGATCTCGATGTTCCGATGGGGGATATAAGCACACCGCCCTCAGCAGGGGGAACAATTAAGGGAAAAGGCAAGGATAACCTGAATACGCCAGAAAAAACACCGGAACCACCGCAAACCAAAATCAATGAAGATAGCCAGAAAACCAAATCATCAGATGGCGGTAAAAATAATAAAAATGATGATGTACACACATGTGGTGATCCCGTTGATATGGTACGTGGGGATCTTATCCAAGTATGGCAGGCGATTAATATCCCAGGGGTACTCCCCATTGAATTAGTGCGAAGTTACTACTCGACTCAAACACACCGCGGTATTTTTGGTAATAAATGGGCAGATAATTGGTCCATGCAGCTTGAAGTTAATTCAAAAACGGTTGAGTTTCAAGATAGTGAAGGGCATTCCTACTTATTTGACACTCCCGAAGAGGAGGTTTATGCCCGTAATATGCGTGTACCTCACTATTTATTACAAGGAAATAAGCGTACAGGTTTATGGATACAAGATAATCGTCGCCAACAAAAATATCATTTTAAACATCAGTTTGCGGCTGTTCATAAGTTAGCATCAATATCCAACTTGCAAGGATTATCATTGCAATTTGAGTATGACGACAAACATCAGCTTAAGCACCTTACCCGTTACGATGGTTTAGAATTACATTTACATTATGCTCATGACCAATTAATTCACATTGATTTACACCATCAAAAGCAAATTAAGCGATTGGTGACTTGTGCTTACGATAAATATGGTTTTTTGAGTGAATGTGATGCTTTCCAACAAAACCACTTATGGCACACTTATACACCTGAAGGTTGGATGACCTCATGGCGAGATACAGATCAAACAGAACTCACTATTCGTTATGATAAACAAGGACGGGTCATTCAAACTCATTCAGATAGTGGGTATTGGTGCGATCGTTTCTTATATGATGACACATTACAGATTAACACTTATATAGACGGTGAAGGAGGTCATTACCGCTATTATTACAATGAAGATCAATTGGTCGTGCGCACACTTGATCCCCTTGGACGAGAAACACGTACAGAATGGCAAGATTTCAAAAAAATCAGTGAAACCAATGATATTGGTGAAATAACTCGCTATGTTTATCATGCCGATGGCTCATTGGCACAAGTTTACCTCCCAAATAAACGCCATATAGGTTATGAATATAATGATGATGGGCAGCTCACTCGCTATGTTTCTCCCTTAGGAGATATATGGCAACTTACCTATGATGATATGCATAATTTATCAGCCATCATCGATCCACAAGGTCAAATACAAACTTACGAATATAGCCAACACGGCGAACTGCTCAAAGCCATTTCTCCCGATGGTGCACAGTGGCAATATGAATACAACGCCGCACATCAACTGATTAAGAGCACTAACCCATACCAAAATAGCACTGAATATCAGTTTGATGAACTCGGTCGCTTACAAGCTTATACCGATGCACTCAAGCACACTACCCGCTACCGTTATAGTCAAGAGCATGACGGCGTTAACGGCAGTGTCAGCGATGTATTATTACCTGATGGCACCCATCAACACATTGAATATGACAGCGAGCGCCGCATTGTTGCGGTCACCGACGGTGAAGGTCGCACTACCCGCTATCGGTATGGCCCGTTTGATTTGCTCATGGCAATGGTACGCCCCGATGGCAGCGAAATTCATTTTGAATATGACGCATTAACTCGTCTGAAAAAAGTGATAAGCTCACTCGGTGAAACATATACCTATGAGCGTGATGCGGCTGGGCAAATCATTCGAGAAACCGATTTTACTGGACGCGTACTTGAATATCGTTACGACCGCTTAGGCCGACGCATTGCCACCCGTTACCCCGATAACCACGAGCTTCGCTGGCGCTATGCCTCCTCGGGGGTCATCATTGAACAAAGTGAATGGGTCGACGATGGCATTAACACGCAATGCCTCTCCACCACCACCTATGAATACGATACCCATTTACGCCTCGTGAAAGCCACTAACCCCGATTCCGTGGTCGAGTTCGAATACAATGCCCACGGCCAGTTAACCTGCGAACGCATTAATGGCCGTGAGGTACACCATCAATGGGATGAAGCTACACATACCCTCACCCAAACGCGCTTTGGTGAACGTGAACTCCATTACGCTTTCGGTCAATTGGGGGAATTAACTTCCCTACAAGTGGGTCAGCATGCCCCCTTACGCTTTAGCTACAATGCCGTGGGACAAGAATATTTACGCCGCAGTGACGCCGGCTTTGTGAACTCCAGTCACTACAATGCAGCCGGTTTATTAGCACACCAACGGGCTGGACGCGGCTCCGAGAACTTCTTACGTGCCATGCAAGAAGCGCCGCATTTGCCTCCGGTCTGCACCGATGTGCACCGGTCATTCCACTATGACCGCGCCCATAATGTCGTGGGTATTGAAGATACGCGTTGGCAGCGAACCCAATACCGTTATAACGCCAATGACCAAATCACAGAAACCCAATACAGTAATCAGCACCGTAGCCAATACGAGCGTTTTCAGTACGACGCTAACTTAAACCTGATTGAACACACTGTCGTGCCTGAAGGCGCTCAAGTGGCTCTCCATCAGTTATCCCAACAGCAACAAGCCGGACGCGTTATTCGCCGTGGGTTACCTCGTGGTTATCAAGACTACCATTACGATGTGAATGGGCGATTGGCTAAGAAAGTGGTACATCAACACGGCTATCGCCCTCAAGAGTGGCGCTATCTGTGGAACACCCAAAACCAACTTATCACTTGCTTTACCCCCAGTGGCGATGTCTGGCGTTACACCTACGATGCCTTTGGGCGGCGGCTCAGTAAAACTAAAACGGTGGATAGCGAAAAACTCAATGCGCATCCCGCCTTCCCCGTGTTAAAACCTCGTGTGACCGCGTGGCACTACTTGTGGTCCGGTGACCAAATGGTGGAAGAGGCCCCCGTCTATGCCGACGGAACTGTGGCATATGATGCGGGTATTCAATGGCTCTATCAGCCGGGGGCCATCACCCCTACTGCTCGCTATCAAAATGGCAAATTGCACTATGTGGTCACTGACCATCAAGGTACACCCCGAGAGATTTTTACTGAAAAAGGGATAGCCAGTTGGGCAGGACGCCTCAATACGTGGGGGCAAATGGCATTTTGGCAGTCTCAAGACGGTCGAGCCGACAATGACCCAAATTATACCGAATGCCATTTTCGTTTTGCCGGGCAATATGAAGACCGCGAAACGGGCTTGTATTACAACCGCTTTCGGTACTATGATAAAGACAGCGGGCTGTATATTTCGCCAGACCCGATAGGGCTATTGGGTGGGTTGAATCCTTATGGGTATGTGCACTGTCCAACAGGGTTTATTGATCCGTTGGGGTTGGCTTGTTGTCCTGGAAAGATAACAGGTGATCCTAAAACACTCAGAGAAAAAATTAACTTAGCTCGTTCAGGTGATATTTCAGCTCAAGCCGAATTAGCTTATGCTAAATATATGCGCGATCAAGGGCATAATGTTCATTTTAATACGCCTCCTAATCGTTCTATATCCATGGCTGATTTTACTGTTGACGGTGTTCAAATTGATACTAAATTATTAAATGGGATCGGTGGGAATGCAGCTAAAAATATTACAAAAGGAGTGAGGCAAGTCGGTGATGATGGTGTAGTTCAAGTAATTAGAAATTCAAACTCACCTGTAAGCTTAGAACAATTCCAGGGATTTATTAATGGATACAAACCACCTAACTCCTCCGTCAGAATTGAGCTAATCGATCAATCAATCTTACAACCTTATTGGAATTTTTGAATATGGTTATAAAAAGTAATATATTAGTTGAATATATAAATAAAGATAAAATATTCGATACACTTAATAATTACTTATGTGTATTCGATTTGGACTTTGATATATCTGATTATGATTATTTTGATATAGAGGAATATAAATTACTCGCCGTAAAATATAAGGATGTTGTAAAAGACGACCAAAGATTAATTGATATTTTTTCTAAAGTTAATTTTATGTATGAAGTTGATATAGGAACATCGTTGACATCTATAGAGAGTCGATATTTACCAGTTATAACTGATTTTATAGCCCAAAAGTTATCAGAAAAATTACATTGTAATGTCTTAACATCGTTTAAATCTTTCAAGGGTGATGATGATTGTTATGTTAGTTTTTTTTGCGATGGTAAGGAACAAGTAAATCTATCATCATTTGATGTATCAATTTGGGATGAGATTGAATGGTCTAAATCTAACTAATAAATAAACCAATAGATTTGATAATCTGTTGGCTTATTTTTCTTTAATAGCCGCTCGGTTAACCCTCAGCGGCTTTTTTGATTTGCGACTAACTCATTGATCTTGAATTTAATCTCATTGAGTTGCGCTTGCTGTTGTTGGTTCTGCTGCTTAATCGTTCGGGTGTCTTCACTGTCGGGGATTAACACCAAACAGCCGTTTAAAATCTTCACGGTGAAGGTGAAACCTGTATCAAAATCGGCCTCTTTTAGCCACTGTCCTTTACGGTGTATGGGCGGCGGTGGGTTGGCTTTGCTGCCGATCGGGACATAACCTACGGTGTAATAACGTTCTATTTTTTGAGATTTAAGGGCTACATCAGCCCCAATTTTGGTACATCAACACGGCTATCGCCCTCAAGAGTGGCGCTATCTGTGGAACACCCAAAACCAACATGATGCAGGTATTCAATGGTTCTATCAGCTGGGGGCTATCCCCCCTACCACTCGCTATCAAAAGGGGCAATTGCACTCTATGGTCACTGACCATCAAGGTACACCCCGAGAGATTTTTACTGAAAAAGGAATAACCAGTTGGGCAGAACGCCTCAATACGTGGGGACAAATGGCGTTTTGGCAGTCTCACGACGGTCGAGCCGACAATGACCCAAATTATACCGAATGCCATTTTCGTTTTGTTGGGCAATATGAAGACCGTGAAACAGGCTTGTATTATCACCACTTTCGGTACTAGGATAAGGATACCGGACAATATCTCTGCCCTGGCCCGATAGTGCTACTGGGTGGACTGAATCCTTATAGTTACGTACACAACCCAATGAAATATATTGCCCCTTTTGGATTAAATACTTCTTTATCCGGTGGCGCTCATGCTTCAGCTCAGCCCAAGGGGCATTACTCAACCAGTATTACAATACAGCAGAAAATGCAAATGATGCTGTAAATAGCTAAAAAACAGCAGGAAAGCTTCCTAATAATTAAGTAACGAATCTCAAGTTGAAGCCGCAGGTTGGTCTAGAGGAAAAGCTCTCGGTAATTATGTTCCTGAAGGACAAATAGAGGGGGATATTTTCGCCGACAGTACAGGTATTTTACCTGATTCTCCTGGAAGAGTATGGTATGAAGCCGATATTGGTTTGGACAATAAAACGTCTAAAGCTAAACAACCCGAAACACGCTTATTGTATTCTAATGATGGATTAACTTATACATAACCTCTAATCATTATGAATAATGCTGAATCATTAGATATTTGTAATTGTAAAGGGAAGAAATAGTCATGAAGAACATCATATTAGATGGTAATCAGCAAAGCACTCCTCTAGAAGTCTACAAAGTATTTTGTAATGAATTTGATTTTGGTCCTTACTTTGGAAATAATCCTGATGCATTATATGATTTCATGATTCCAATTGATGAATGTGATAAGCCTTTAACTATTACTTGGAAAAATAGCAATATTTTTAAAAGTAAGTACCCAGTAGAATTTGAACAGTTACAATCTGTTTTCAAAAAAATTTCAGTTTTTGAAAAGCTTAACAAAGAAAATTTCAATTTTGAGCTTCTATGAGATGGATTTTTTCATCTATATAACTGATTAAATATCTAACCAGCAGCTTAAATATCCTGCTGTTTTTTTTGTTGTTAATAGCAGCTCAGTTTCCCCTTTAGCCGCTGATATACTCCGCCATCAGCTCGCGCATAGTGTGTTTGATGGTACTGAGTTGCGCTTGCTGCTGTTGGTTCTGTTACTTCATCGCTCGGGTGTCTTCGCTGTAGGGGATTAACACCAAACAGCCGTTTAAAATCTTTACCGTAAAGGTGAAGCCTGTCTCAAAACCCACGGCTTTTAGCCACTGCCCTTTAAGGTGTATTGCCGGCGGTGGGCTGGCTTTGCTGTCACTCGGGGTATCTCCCAGTGTGTAATAACGCTCTGTTTTGGGAGGATTGCAAGCGTCCGGTGAGCCCCACCTAGCTAACCTTACTTTAGTCACGATGAAAAATTCCTGTACGATGCGAACTTAAACCTCACCGAGCACATGACGTTACCGTCGGATGTGCAAGGGGCGATGTTGCAGTTATTCCAGCAACAACAAGTAGGGCGTGTCACACGGTGGGATATGGCAAGGGAACACCGGCTTACGATTCACAAGTTCAATGGCTGTACGAACCGGGAGCTATTATACCGACGGCGCGTTATCAAAAGGGGCAATTGCACGCTATGGTCACAGACCATCAAGGTACACCCCGAGAGATTTTTACTGAAAAAGGGATAGCCAATTGGGCAGGACGCCTCAATACGTGGGGGCAAATGGCATTTTGGCAGTCTCACGACGGTCGAGCCGACAATGACCCAAATTATACCGAATGCCATTTTCGTTTTGCGGGCAATATGAAGACCTAGAAACGGGCTTGTATTATAATCTCTTTCGGTACTATGATAAGGACAGCGGGCAGTATATTTCACCAGACCCGATAGGACTACTGGGCGGGTTGAATCCGTATGGGTATGTGCATAGTCCGACAAAATTTATTGATCCGTTTGGGCTAGCGGGCGGTAAGGGAAATAAAGGTGATATTGATAGTTATTATCGAACTATGTCACAAGAGCATTATGACCACTTAATGGATACTGGCCAATTGAAACCAACTTATGAAACAGTTATTTCACCTACTCAATCGTTCTCTGAAGGTTATAGTGGAGTACTAGTCCGTTTTGATCTGAAACCAAATACAATTGAAGAGCTCATGACGATAGGTGTTAGAGACAAATCTAGAGTAACTCGTCAATTTTCTGATATGCCTTTCGTAGATAGCCTTGAAAGTAGTTGGAAAAGCTCTCATGCGTATTTTAAAGGTGAAAAAGGACAATTAATTATAGGATTAGGAGATGGTAAAGCTTTAGATATATTTAATATATGGAATAGATAACGTAACTAAATTAAAAGAGATTTCAACTAAATGAATGCTCATAATACTAATTTATTAGACTTGTTTTTTTCTCAAAAAAATATCCTCATCTGAAATGGAAAAAATTTGATTTTGAAGGAAAACTAATTGATGATTTCCTTTATGATGAACTTGATGTCACCATTCAAAACCAAGATCCTGACTATTTAGAAGATATAATTACACTTTATTTCATTTTTGAAATTAATCATTACCCCATCAGTAAATTAAATGAGATTTTACTTGTTACTTGGCATTACAGACATGAAGATATTGCTAGTTTATTACAAGATATATGCTCGCCAGAAAGTATCAATTATTTATATCAAGCAATTCAAACGAAATTTAACTACCTCTCATTTGATGATAGCCATGCACTAGCTGTTAAATGCATTTGGGCATTAGGTGATATAGGAACGCAAGAGGCATTGGATAAATTAGAAATCTTATCTAATTCAAATAATGATATAATAAAAAATAATGCTACAGAACAATTAAAACGGTATAAGAAAAATAAAGTTTAATGAAATTAAGTAGGTAACCATGTTAGCATATGAAAAACACGCAATAAAAGCATTCTATACAGAACAATATGTTAGAGTATATCAGGCATACTCAAAAACTATAGCGAACAGTACTACTGAAAATAATACTTTCGTTTCCCCACCGTTTAGTATGACACGTATGACATGGATTAAACCTTCATTTTTGTGGATGATGTACCGCTCTGGGTGGGGAATGAAAGACCTTGGTCAAAAATGTATTTTGGCTATTGATATTTCACACGACGGATTCAAAGAAATTCTTCATCAAGGTATTATTAGCCATTATGATGAGTCTCTTCACTCATCAAAAGAAGAGTGGAAATATAATGTTCAACAAAGTGATGTTGTTATTCAATGGGATCCTGAGTGTGATATTTTTTAAACAAATTAGAAGAACGCACAATATAAATAGGATTGCGCAATCATGCTGTTGATAAATATGTTAATCAATGGATAATTAATATAGAGGATATTAAAGAAAGAGTTCGTGAAATTCATAAACTAGTGAAGAAAAATAACTTAAATATGGCTTATAGTTTACTACCTAATGAAAAAAATATTTTCTGAGATAAAATCAATGTTAAATAAGAAGTAATAACAAACATCTCTATTTTAAAGTACATATCATTACTTTTACTAATTTAAATAGGTGTAGCTTAATCTCACCTTGTTGTATTTCCTATTATAGTTCTTATTTCTTAGAAAATACTTAAAAAAGTGAAATTATCAGTTTTTATGGACGGTTAAATACGAAGGGGCAAATGGCGTTTTGGCAATCTCACGACGGTCGAGCCGACAATGACCCAAATTATACCGAATGCCATTTTCGTTTTGCTGGGCAATATGAAAACCGCGAAACGGGCTTGTATTATAACCGCTTTCAGCACTATGATAAGGACGGAGGGCAGTATATTTCACCAGATCCCATAGGGCTATTGGGTGGGTTGAATCCATATAGTTACGTACACAATCCAACGAAATTTATTACTCCATACGAACTGAGTAGTTTTGCTCCATTTATGCATGGAGAAATTACTGATTTTCCTAAAGACCTGCACTTTGGCCAAAATAGAATAGCCCCAAACTTTAGTAGTATTGGTAGCCAGGCCGATCCTTTAATAGCTGGAAGGCCTATTCTCGATGTTGCGAATGATATTAAAGTTGGACATATTAGCCCCGATACCTTTGTGATTTCATACACAATTGATCCAGCTACAGGTAAACCTGTAACTCTTAATAATCGTGGCTTAGCTGCTATAATTGAGTCTAGTAAATACCCACAGCACGCAATATATGTTCCATATGAAAAGGTACCGAAACACTTAGTTAAAGATATTTTAGATAGGCCTCCATCTAGATCTATAAGCATCACACAGAATAAAGATGGATCTGGACTAAACAAAATAATTTTTTTTAAAAATTAATAAGGGAAAATATGAAACTACTATTAGCTTCTGAAAAATTAGCGTTTAAAGTATCTACTACGGATCTTGAGGTAATTTATACAGAATCAGGTGGGGCAAAACTTAGGATTGATATTCAAGATATTGATAATTTTAAAAGTGATACGTATCGTGAAATAGAAATTCACTTTTTAATGGTGGCTGAATTACGATGTGTTTCTATGAATTTTTTTGATGCTTATTCTGATAATTATTCTATAGAAAGCCAAGGTATCATAACTAATAGAATTAACTTTTGGGAGCAAAATGGATACCACTCTGATTCAGGAATTTACCAAGTAATGAATTCTGATATATTGAAACATAAAAAAGTACTTTATGACCCATTAAATAGATTTGATTTAAAACATTATTTAATTACTGGAAATGATAGTTATGTTGAAATAGTTTCATCCAAGTATGAATATGATTAAATATAGTTATTAGGCCAGAAGAACCTTCCAATCTTCTGGCTTCTTCGTTTTTAAGAGCCGCTCAGTTTTGCTTTTAGCCGCTTGTATACTCTGTCATCAGCTCGCGCATCGTGTGCCGTATGGCAGTTAGTTGCGCTTGCTGTTGTTGGTTTTGTTGCTTAATCTCTCGGATGCCTTCGCTGTCGGGGATTAATACCAAACAGCCGTTTAAAATCTTCACTGTGAACGTGAAACCAGTCTCAAAACCCGCTTCCTTTAACCAATGCCCTTTAAGGTAAATCGCCTGTGGTGGACTGGTTTTGCTGCCGTTTAGGGCATACCCCACCGTATAATAACGCTTTGTTTTTAAGCATTAGGTACCGTGGCATATGATGCTGGCATTCAATGGCTCTATCAGCCGGGGCCATCACCCCTACTGTTCGCTATCAAAAGGGGCAATTGCACGCTATGGTCACAGACCATCAAGGTACACCCCGAGAGATTTTTACTGAAAAAGGGATAGCCAGTTGGGCTGGCGCCTCAATACATGGGGTCAAATGGCGTTTTGGCAGTCTCACGACGGTCGAGCCGACAATGACCCAAATTATACCGAATGCCATTTTCGTTTTGCCGGGCAATATGAAGACCGCGAAACGGGCTTGTATTATAACCGCTTTCGGTACTAGGATAAGGACAGCGGGCAGTCTATTTCACCAGATCGAATAGGGCTACTGGGTGGGTTGAATCCTTATGGGTGTGTAAGTAATCCAACGAAATATATCGATCCTTTTGGGTTAGTATGTTGCTTCTTTGCAAAGAACCCTAAACAAGCTCATGCCATCATTCAAGAAAAGTGGGGGCATACCATGTCGAAAAGAGACATGAGGGAGCTACAGCTCACGGTTGATAGAATAAAGCTAAGGCAACCTAAATACTCAAATGATGGAAAAGTTTTCGAAAACAATCCCCAAATGGGTAACCCAAACAGCCAGAGATTGGATACAGGTAGCGGTCCCTATAAAGAATGGACTGTTAAAACTCCCGATGTTGGGACTAATGGCGCTAGACGTATTGTTGTAGATTCTAAATCAGGTCGAGCATATTACACACATGACCATTATGATTCATTCATAGAAATAGATCTCAAAGGGTGGAAATAATGCATATTGAAAAAGAAATCACATTAGATTGTTCTAAGTTTAGTAATGAAAATATTTTCTATGATGAGCTAATTCCTATATTTGGCTTTCCTGATTTTTTTGGTAGAAATATAAATGCGTTAATAGATTGTTTGTCTGGACTGAGGTACCCAGAGGAGGGAATGATTAAAGTTAATGTAACTAAGAATGGCTCTCTTCTTTTAATCCTTAAAAATTACAGTTTAGCGGATGATATTGTACAGAAAACACTTATGTTTTCTGTAGAATCAGTAAATTATAGATCTCAACAAGACCAACTAGAGCCTGCGATATTATTATGCCTAGAGAGATAGAGACTCGATTTATCACCCGATAATAAAATCATTGTGCTTAAATAAGCCAGAAGATCTACCAATCTTCTGGCTTTTTTGTCATTAATAGCTGCTTAGTTTAGCCTTTAATCTCTAACATATTCCGCCATCAACTCACGCATGGTGTGTTTGATGGCACAGAGTTGTGCTTGCTGCTGTTGGTTTTGTTGCTTAATCGCTCGGGTATCTTCGCTGTCGGGTATCAAGACCAAACAACCGTTTAAAT